>LNEW01000177.1 GCA_001464375.1 Rhodospirillales bacterium Ga0074136
CTGGACGCCGAGAAGCTGGCGGTCGCGAAACCGGATTCGATCGTTATGCACCCCGGCCCGATGAACCGCGGCGTGGAGATCGACAGCGCCATCGCCGACCACCCGACGCGCAGCGTGATCGGGGAGCAGGTGGAGATGGGCGTGGCGTGCCGGATGGCGGTGCTGGATATCCTGGCGCGGCGGCTGCCGCGGAACCGGTGAGCGAGCCGCGGCTTGCCCGCCCGGAGGAAGCGCCGGCGCTGCGCGCCCTGGTGCGAGCGGCCTACGCCATCTACGTCCCGCGCCTGGGGCGCGAACCCGCGCCGATGCTCGACGACTACGCCGCGCGCATCGCCGCCGGCCAGGCCTACGTGCTGGAACAGGACGGCGCGCTGGTCGGCGCGCTGATCCTCGAGAACGAGCCCGATGGGCTGATGCTCTACAACATCGCGGTGTCGCCAGCGGCGCAGGGCCAGGGCGTGGGCCGCCGCCTGATCGCTTTCACCGAGGCCGAGGCGCGCCGGCGCGGCTACGCCGTGCTGCGCCTCTACACCAACGAGCTCATGGTCGAGAACGTCGCGATGTACGGGCACCTCGGCTTCACCGAGACGCATCGCGGCAGCGAGGCGGGGCACCGGCGGGTGTATTTCGAGAAGCGGGCATGACACTGCTGAGCAGCGCGCTGGAGAATCTCGTCGCGCTGCTCGCGCTCAGCGCCATTCCGGCGATCGTTGTCGGACGGCAGCTCCGACCGGGTGCGCTGGCCGCGCTCTCGCTCGGCTTCGGCACCGGCGCGTTCGTCTGGCCAAAGGCGGCGCAGTGAAGCCCAGCGCGGCCAGATCCGGCAGGGCCAATGCCCGGGCGCGGGCGGCTGGCAGGACTCGCGCAGGCGTCTATAACCATCGGTGATGCGCGACCTCCTGATCACGAATGCACGTCTCCTCGATCCCGCCTCCGGCCTCGACGGGCCGGGATCGCTGCTGGTGCGGGAGGGGGCGATTGCCGACCTCGGCCCGGGGCTGAGCGCACCGGAGGGGGCCGAGACGCTGGATGCCAACGGGGCGTGCCTGGCACCCGGTCTGGTGGACCTGCGCGCGAACCTCGGCGAACCAGGGGCGGAGCATCGGGAGAGCATCGCGAGCGCCGCACAGGCCGCTGCGGCGGGGGGCATCACCACGCTGTGCGTGCTGCCGGATACCGATCCGGCGTTGGATGATCCCGCGCTGCTGTCCTTCATGATCCGCCGCGGCGAGGCGACGGGGTCGGTGGCGCTGCTGCCCTATGGCGCGGCGACGGCGGGCTGCGCGGGCAAGGAGTTGGCGGAATTCGGGCTGCTGCGGGAGGCGGGGGCGATCGCCTTCACGGATGGCGCGAAGGCGATCGGGTCGGCGCGGATGATGCGGATCGCGCTGTCCTATGCGCGGGCGTTCGGCGCCTTCGTGGTGCAGCATCCGGAGGAGCCGTCGCTGGCCATCGGCGGCGCGGCAACGGAAGGCGAGCTGGCCACGCGGCTCGGCCTGCCGGGCATCCCGCCGGCGGCGGAGGCGATGATGGTGGCGCGGGATATCGCGCTGGCGCGGCTGACGGGGGGGCATGTGCATTTCGCGCACCTGTCGACCGGCGCGGCGCTGGACCTCGTGCGTGCGGCGAAGGCGGAGGGGCTGCGCGTGACCTGCGACACGGCGCCGCCGTATTTCGACCTGAACGAGACGGCGATCGGCGACTATCGGACCTACGCCAAGCTGTCGCCACCGTTGCGGGCGGAGGCGGACCGGCAGGCGGTGGTGGCCGCACTTGCGGATGGCACGATCGATGCGATCGCGTCGGACCACCAGCCGCGCGATGCGGATGACAAGCGCCTGCCTTTTGCGCAGGCCGAGGCCGGCGGCGCGGGGCTGGCGACGCTGCTCGGCGTGACCTTGGCGCGGGTCCATGGCGGGGATGTATCCATGCTGGCGGCGCTGGGGTTGCTGACGTGCAGGCCGGCGGCGCTGCTGGGGCTGCCGGTGGGGCGGCTGGCACGCGGTGCGCCGGCGGACCTGGTGCTGTTCCACCCCGACCGGGGCTGGAAGGTCGAGGCCGGGAAGCTGCCGGGGAAGGCGCAGAACTCGCCCTTCGACGGGCGGGCGCTGGAGGGGCGCGTGCTCGGCACCTGGAAGGCCGGTCGGCGGGTGTTTTCGGCGTGATCACCGATCCTTCGGTGGGGTTCCTGGTGGCGCTGCTCGGCGCCTATCTGATCGGGTCGATCCCGTTCGGGCTGCTGCTGACGCGCTGGGCGGGGCTGGGGGATATCCGGGCGATCGGGTCGGGGAATATCGGGGCGACGAATGTGCTGCGGACCGGGCGCAAGGGGCTGGCGGCGGCGACACTGCTGCTGGATGCGCTGAAGGGAGTGGCGGCGGTGCTGCTGATGCGCTGGGTGGCGCCGGAGCAGGATCTGGTGGCGGGCACGGCGGCGGTGCTGGGGCATACGCTGCCGGTGTGGCTCGGCTTCAAGGGCGGCAAGGGCGGGGCGACGGCGCTGGGGGTGTGCCTGGCGGCGATGTGGCCGGTGGCGCTGGCCTGCGCGGCGCTGTGGCTGGTGACGGCGAAGGTGGTGCGGATTTCATCCGTGGCGACGCTGGTGCCGATGGCGGCGGCGCCGCTGCTGGCGCTGGTGTTCTCCGATACCGAGCATGCGCTGATGGCGCTGCTGGTGGGGGTGCTGGTGTTCTGGCGGCATGAGGGGAATATCCGGCGGCTGCTGGCCGGGACGGAGCCGCGGATCGGGGAGAAGCGGTAGGCGGCCTGCGCGACGGACCGCCCCGCTCAATGCACCCCCGCCACCGGCACCTCCCCCGGCCCCGGCCGCCGCACCCCCACCAGCCGCCGCAGATCATCCACCCTGCCCGCCGCCACGCACGCCTTCAGCAGCGTGAACTCCACCAGATCCGTCTGCGCCCGGCTGCCCCCGATGCGTTCGCTCTCCGCCAGCAGCGGTTCCAGCGCCTCGATCGCCGCATCGAAATCCCCGCGCGCGAATGCCACGAACCCGCGTGACGCGGCCGGGATCACCGACCCCGACGGATAGCGCCCGGCCCGCGCCAGCTCCTCCATCTGCCGGATGCGCACTTCCAGCCCTTCGCCGTCGCCGGCCACGCTTTGCGCAAGCACCACATGCAAATCCGGGAAGGCCGCGCCGGCGCGGGGGAAGTGGCTGACCGCGAAGCCATGCATCTCGCGCCAGGCGGCCTCGTCGCGCGGCGCGCCGGCGAGCTCCATCCGCCACAGGAAGGACACCGCATCCTGCAGCTTCTGCCGCGGCAACCCGCTGTGGCCGGCCAGCGAGAACGCCGCGCGATACAGACGCGTGGCCTCCGTCAAATCCCCCTCGGCCAGCGCGCTCAGCGCCTGGTGCCAGTGCAGGTGCCCATGCAGGATGCCGCCGCGGGGGTAGGTCTTGAGCCAGTCCGCCAGGAAGGCGCGCGCGGCGCCGGGCTCGCCATCCTCGTAGAACAGATGCGCCTGGGAATGGGCGATCCAGCCGCTGGCCGGCTGCCGTGCGAAGGACCGGGCGATGATGGGCCGCGCGGCATCGCGCTGGCCGTCCTCGTTCAGCGCCATGGCGTAGCTGGAGTCGAACCACCAGTCCTCGCCGTACTGCGGTGCCAGGGCGGTCATCAGCGCCGCGAGGCGCGCCTTCTGGCCGCGCTCGCCGGAGGAGCCGTGCAGCCCGTTCGGATTGGCCGTGGTGTTGAGCACGATCGCGTCGCGCGGCCATTGCGCCAGGTGGGCCTCCAGAACAGCGATGGTGGTGGCGACGGGTTCGGTCATCATGGTGCGGAAGAAGCGGACCTGGCTCGCCTCGCGCGCGGTGGCGCCCGGCAGCAGGGCCTCGGCCTGGTCGAGCGCGGCGCGCGCGCCGGGCGCGTCCGCGAACATCATCAGCACCTGGGCGCGGGCAGCATGGGCCAGGGCGAAGCCCGGGTCGGCGGCAACCGCCGCGTCGAAGGCATCGAGCACGCCGGCATGCAGCATCAGCAGCAGGTCGAGCCCCCGCCCATAGGCGTCGCGCGCGGCAACGGAGGCGGTGGAGACGGGCAGGTCGTAGCGGTCCGTCAGCATGGGTCCTCCTTAGCGCGCGGCTTTGTATGGAGGTTAGCGCGCGACGGGCGCAGCATAGCAATCGGCCACGCGGCCGACGTGCCGCGACCCGACAGGAGCAAGGCCATGGCTGATACCCCGATCGTCTTCAACGACGGCGCGGCCTATGAGCGCTTCATGGGCGTCTGGAGCCGCCTGGCGGGGGATGTCTTCCTCGACTGGGTTGCTCCGGCGCCGGGCCTGCGCTGGGCCGATGTCGGCTGCGGCAACGGCGCTTCGACCGCGATGCTGCTCGACCGCTGCGCGCCGGCCTCGGTCGAGGGCATCGACCCCTCGCCCGGGCAGCTCGCCTATGCGCGGGGCCGGCTGGCCGGGCGGCGAGCCCGCTTCGAACAGGGCAGCGCGATGGCGCTGCCCTTTGCCGACGACAGTTTCGATGCGGCGATGATGGCGCTGGTGTTGTTCTTCGTGCCCGAACCCGCGAAGGGCGTGGCGGAAATGGTGCGGGTGGTCGCGCAGGGCGGCATCGTCGCCGCCTATGCCTGGGACCTGGCGGGCGGTGGCTTCCCGATCGCGATGATCCACGACGAGATGCGTGCGGCCGGCATCGCGGTCCAGTTGCCGCCATCGGCGGAGGCGTCGCGGCTGGAGGCCATGCGGTCCTTGTGGGCGGACGCCGGGATGCGCGAGATCGAACTACGCCGGATCACCGTTACGCGTCACTTCCCCGATTTCGCGACGTACTGGGCGACAAGCATCGCGAGTGCGTCGATGAACGCGGCGATGGCCGCCATGTCGCCCGATGCGGCGGAGGCGCTGCGGCGACGCGTCCTGGCCCGGCTTCCGACCGATGCGGCCGGCGGCATCACTGTCTCGGCTACCGCCAATGCCGTGAAGGGTTTGAAGGCCTGACGCCGGGCGGAAGGACGCCTCCGCTAAGGCGAAAGGCCATATGGGCCCGACGGTGTATCGCCAATTGATTGAATTGCGTTCTACAATTTTCGCGTGATCATAGCCGCATCCATGCCCCCCCCCTGGCTGGCGCCAAAATATGGCGGGGTCCGGGGTAACACTGTTACCCCGGCCAGGGTGGGGGGGCGGCGCCCCCACGGTCCGTCGTGACGCTTGCCCTCCTCCGCCTCGCCCGCACCGACGGCATCGGCCCCCTCACCTTCCGCAAGCTGCTGGCCCGCCACCGCGACGGCGATGCCGCCCTCGCCGCCCTTCCCGCGCTCTCGGTCGGCCGCAGCGCGCCCTACACCCCGCCCCCGCTCGCCGAGGCGAAGCGCGAGGCCGCGGCGCTCGCCAAACTCGGCGGCCGCTTCGTCTACCTCGACGACCCGCTCTACCCGCCGCTGCTGGCGCTGTTGCCGGATGCGCCGCCGGTGCTGGCCGTGCTCGGCGATGCCTCGCTGCTGGCCGCGCCGGCGGTGGCGATCGTCGGCGCCCGCAACGCCTCCGCCGCCGGGCTGCGCGTCGCCGCCGAACTCGCAGACGCCCTCGCGGCCAAGGGGCTGACGGTCATCTCCGGCCTGGCCCGCGGCATCGACACCGCAGCGCATGAGGGCGCGCTGCGCAACGGCGGCACCATCGCCGTGTTGCCCGGCGGCGTCGACATCGCCTACCCGCCCGAGAACGCCGCGCTGATCGCCCGCATCGCGGCGCGCGGGGCGGTGGTGGCGGAAGCGCCGCTCGGCACCACGCCCACCAACCGGCATTTCCCCAAGCGCAACCGCATCGTCGCCGGGCTGTCGCTGGGCGTGGTGGTGGTGGAGGCCGCGCATCGTTCCGGCACGCTCATCACCGCGCGCCTCGCGCTGGAACAGGGGCGCGAGATCTTCGCCGTCCCCGGCTCCCCGCTCGACCCGCGCTGCCGCGGTTCGAACGACCTCATCCGCCAGGGCGCGCACCTGACCGAAACGGCGGAGGACGTGCTCGACCACCTGCCCGAACAACCCCGCGCCGGGCCCCTGTTCGACCCGGCGCGAATGGCCGAAGCGGCCGATGAACCACCGGACTCCTTCGACCCGCCCCCGGAAGGGGCCGGTGAAGTCCTTGAACTAATTGGAATGTCACCGGTATCGGTTGACGAGGTGCTGCGACGCTGCCACCTGACTGCCCCCGAACTCCAGGTCGTGCTGACCGATCTGGAACTCGAAGGCCGGGTGCAACTCCTGCCCGGCCACCGCGTCATGCGCAGCACGAACGGGTGATCCGGGACCAATATGACCGACGTCGTCGTGGTGGAATCGCCGGCCAAGGCCAAGACGATCGAGAAGTATCTCGGGCGTGACTTCACCGTGCTTGCCTCCTTCGGCCATGTCCGGGACCTCGAGGAAAAGGACGGCGCCGTCCTGCCCGACCAGGACTTCGCGATGGTCTGGGGCAAGGATGGGCGTGGCGAGGCGCAGGTCGCCAAGATCGCGACCGCGCTGAAGGGGGCCAAGCGGCTGTGGCTGGCCACCGACCCCGATCGCGAGGGCGAGGCGATCTCCTGGCATGTGAAGGACATGCTGGGGCAGCGTGGCGCGCTGAAGGGCAAGGATGTCCAGCGCATCACCTTCAACGAGATCACCAAGCGCGCCGTGCAGTATGCGGTGGAGCACCCGCGCGACCTCGATGTGCCGCTGATCGATGCCTACCTGGCGCGGCGCGCGCTGGACTACCTGGTGGGCTACACGCTCTCCCCGCTGCTGTGGCGCAAGCTGCCCGGGTCGCGGTCGGCCGGGCGGGTGCAGTCGGTCGCACTGCGCCTGCTGTGCGAGCGCGAGGCCGAGATCGAGGCCTTCAAGCCGCGCGAATACTGGACGCTGGAGGCGAAGTTCCAGACGCCCGCCGGCGCGCCCTTCACCGCGCGGCTGACGCATCTGGAGGGCAAGCGGCTCGACCAGTTCGACCTGCATGATGCCGGCACGGCCAACCGCGCCAAGGCGATGGCCGAGGCCGGCACCTATGCGGTCGCGTCGGTCGAGAAGAAGCGCACCAGGCGCAACCCGCCGCCGCCCTTCATGACCTCGACACTCCAGATGGAGGCGTCGCGCAAGCTGGGCATGGGTGCGCAGCAGGCGATGCGCACGGCCCAGGCGCTCTATGAGGCCGGGCACATCACCTACATGCGCACCGATGGCGTGAGCATGGCGCGCGAGGCGATCGCCGCCATCCGCGACCATGTGAAGGATGCCTTCGGCCCCAACTACATGCCGGCCGCGCCGCGCGAATACCAGTCGAAGCAGAAGAACGCCCAGGAAGCGCACGAGGCGATCCGACCGACCGACGTGACCCGCACGCCGGAGGCCATGGCGCGCGAGCTCGATGGCGCCCAGGCGCGGCTGTACGAGCTCGTGTGGAAGCGCGCCGTGGCGTCGCAGATGTCCTCGGCCGAGCTCGACCAGACCGCCGTCGATATCGACAGCGCCGACAGAATTTTGCGTTTCCGCGCAACAGGTTCCGTGGTGGCCTTCGATGGCTTCCTGAAGCTGTATCGCGAGGATGAGGACGACCGCGCGGCGGATGCGCGCGCCGGCATCGCGACCGGCGCCCCGACCGAGGATGACGACAGCCGCATCCTGCCGCCCATGGCCGAGCGCGATCCGCTCAAGCGCGGCGCCATCACCGCCAGCCAGCACTTCACCCAGCCGCCACCGCGCTATTCGGAAGCGAGCCTGGTCAAGCGGCTGGAAGAACTCGGCATCGGGCGGCCCTCCACCTATGCGTCCATCCTGCAGCGACTGCAGGACCTGAAATACGTGACGCTGGAGAAGCGCCGCTTCATCGCCCAGGACCTCGGGCGGATGGTGACCACCTTCCTGGTGCGCTTCTTCGACAAGTACGTGGATACCGGCTTCACCTCCGCGATGGAGGAGAAGCTGGATTCCATTTCGGCCGGCGAGGCCGACTGGCGCGCGGTGATGCACGCCTTCTGGTCCGAATTCTCGGCCGCGGTGGACGCCACGCGCGATCTCAAGATCCGCGACGTGATCGACGCGCTGGACGAGGATTTGGGTCCGCACATGTTCCCCGCGCGGGCGGATGGCACCGACCCGCGCGTGTGCCCCACCTGCGGCAATGGCCGGCTCGGGCTGCGGCTGGGGCGCACGGGTGCGTTCGTGGGCTGCTCGAACTACCCAGAATGCCGCTACACCCGGCCCTTCGGCGTCGATTCCGGCACCGGCGAGGGCGCGGCGCCGGCGGAACAGGAACTCGGCGAGGACCCCGCGACGGGGCAGAAGGTGACGCTCAAGCGCGGCCCCTACGGCTTCTATATCCAACTCGGCGAGCCGGGCACGGATGCCAAGGGCAAGGCGACCAAGCCGAAAAGAACCAGCCTTCCCAATGGCCTGGCGCCCGATACTGTGACGCTGGATCAGGCCATCGGCCTGCTGTCCCTGCCGCGCATCATCGGCCGCGACCCCGAAAGCGGGGAGGAGATCAGCGCCGGCCTCGGTCGCTTCGGGCCCTATGTCCGGGCGGGCACGGTGTTCAAGTCGCTCGACAAGGATGACGACGTGCTGAACGTCGGCATGAACCGGGCCCTGGCGCTGCTGGCCGATGCGCGGGCGCGGGTGCGCGAACTCGGCCCCCACCCGAAGGACAAGGACCCCGTGACGGTGCGCAAGGGGCGCTTCGGCCCCTATGCCCAGCACGGCAAGACGGTGGCGAACCTGCCGCGCGATGTCGCGATGGAGGACATCACCCTCGACGACGCCGTGGCGCTGCTGGCCGAGAAGGGCAAGGCGCTGAAGCCGCGCGGCCCGGCCGGGCGCAAGGCGGCGCCGGCCAAGGCGGCCCCGCGCAAGGCCGCCGCCGCGCCAGCCACGCCGGCCACCCGCAAGGCGGCGCCTGCCAAGGCGCCGGCCCGCGCCGCGGCAACGAAGCCTGCCGGCAAGGCCGCGACCAAGCCCGCCGCGAAGAAGCCCGCCCCGCGCGCCGGCAAGACCACGCGCTGATGGTCCGCCGCGGGCCGCCGCCCAAGGGACACAAGGCGCGCGCGCGGAAGGGTGTGGCGGTGGCTGGCGGGCGCGCCGCGCGCATCGCCGCGGCCTCGGCGCCACCGGCCGCGGCCGGGCGACGGCGCGCGGAGGGTGCACCACCGCACGACCCCGCTTCCCCCGGCCCGGACGACACCGGCACGGCCCGCACCCGGCGCCGCGATGCGCGTCGGCACGTGACCGAGGCCGCGCCAACCGCCGAACCCGAAACCGGCGATCGCCCATCAGCCAGGCGCCCCGATCCGCGCGACACCGCGGCCTCGCCCGCGCGCCATGACAAGGCGGCACAGCGCCAGGCCGCCGCCCCGCGCGCATCGTCCCGCCGCCGCGCCGCCGCGCGCCCGGACGAACCCCCGCCGCTGCCCGGCAAGACGGAACTGCGCGCCTTCCTCGACCAGTCCACCGGCCGCGTCACGAAATCCGACATCGCGCGGCATTTCGGCCTGTCGTCGGACCAGCGCCCTGCGCTGCGCGCCCTGATCCGCGAGATCGCCGCCGAGGGCGGTGCGAACCCCGCCGGCAAGCGCGCCGTCATCGCGCCGTCCCGCCTGCCCGAGATCGCGCCGGTCGAGATCACCGGCACCGACCCGGACGGCGACCCGATCGCCCGCCCCCTGCAATGGCAGGGCGAGGGCCGCCCGCCGATCATCTACATGCACCCCGAACCGCGCGGGCAGCGCGCGCTGACGGCCGGCGAAAAGGTGCTGGCGCGGCTCAAGCCGATCGGGCCCGGCAAGTATGAAGGGCGCACCTTCAAGCGCATCGCCGGCGCGCCGCCCGCGCGCATCCTGGGGGTGTTCGAGGAAGGCCGCATAATCCCCACCGACCGCCGCCAGAAGGGCACCTGGGAGGTCCCGCCCGGCGAGGAAGGCGGTGCGAAGCCCGGTGAGATCGTGCTTGCCGAACCCCTGCCCTCGACGCGGCATTTCGGCGCCAAGCCGGCGCGCATCGTGGAACGGCTGGGGGTGATGGGCGAACCGCGCTCCGTCTCGCTGGTGTGCATCCACGCGCATGGCATCCCGGACGTCTTCCCGGCCGAGGCGGTGCAGCAGGCCGAACGCGCCGTCGGCGTGGCGGCCCGCGGCCGTACCGACCTGCGCGACACCCCGCTGGTGACCATCGACGGCGAGGATGCGCGCGACTTCGACGACGCCGTCTTCGCCGAACCCGACGGCGATGGCTGGCGCATCCTGGTGGCGATCGCGGATGTCGCGCATTACGTGACGCCCAATTCCGCGCTGGACCGCGAGGCCTGGGCGCGCGGCAACTCCGTCTATTTTCCCGACCGCGTCGTGCCCATGCTGCCCGAGGCGCTGTCGAATGGCTGGTGCAGCCTGCGCCCCCATGAGGACCGCGGCTGCCTGTTCGTCGACATGCGGTTCGACGCGCAGGGCCGCAAGCAATCGCATGCCTTCGGCCGCGGCATCATGCGGTCGGTCGCGCGGCTCACCTACGAACAGGTGCAAACGGCGGCGGATGCGGCACCGGCCGGCACCGGCGCAGCTTCGCCCGGCACGCCTGCCACCGCGGGCGCGCCGTCTCCCGCCGACACCCTGCCGGAGGGCCACATCGCACGGCTGTACGGCGCCTTCCGCGCGCTGCTCGGCGCGCGCATCGCACGCGGCACGCTCGACCTGGATGTGCCCGAGCGCAAGGTGGTGCTGGACAGCCATGGCCGCGTGGCCGAGGTCGCGCCGCGCGCACGCCTCGACTCGCACCGCCTGATCGAGGAATTCATGGTCGCCGCCAATGTGTGCGCGGCGGAGGAACTCGAACGCCTTTCCCAGCCCTGCATGTACCGCGTCCACGACCGCCCTTCCGACCAGAAGCTGGAAGGGCTGCGCCAGTTCCTGTCGACCTTCGACATCACCCTGCCGCCATCGGACCGCCTGCACCCGCGCGACTTCGCCCGCGTGCTGGACAAGGTGCGCGACCACCCGCAATCGCGCCTGGTCAACGAGGCCGTGCTGCGTGGCCAGTCCCAGGCCGCCTACGCGCCGGACAACCTCGGTCATTTCGGCCTCGCGCTGCCGCGCTACGCGCATTTCACCAGCCCGATCCGCCGCTATGCCGACCTGCTGGTGCATCGCGCGCTGATCCGCGGCCTGAAACTGGGCCCCGACGGCCTGCAGGAGAGCGAGGCCGCGCGCTTCCCCGACACGGCCGAGCACATCACCAGCACCGAACGTCGCGCGGCCGCGGCCGAACGCGATGCGGTGGACCGTTATCTCGCGGCCTTCATGGCGAGCCGCATCGGCGAGAGTTTCGAGGCGCGCATTTCGGGAGTGACTCGCTTCGGCCTGTTTGTCACGGTGGAGCAGAACGGGGCGAGCGGACTCGTCCCGCTCCAGTCTCTGCCGGACGATCGATGGGATTTGGACGAGGCCACGCAAACGCTGGCCGGTCGCAGGACGCGACTGACCTTCTCGCTGGGACAATCGGTGGACGCCCGGCTCGCCGAGGCGACGCCGCGCACCGGGGGCATGGTGTTCCACATCCTGCAGGGGATGCCCGCGGGCGGGCGCAAGCACGCGGCATCACAGCCCGGGCGCAAGGGGCGGTCGCGCGAACGGCGCTGATCCTCGTCCTGCTGCTGCTGCCCGGCCTGGCCACGGCGCAGGAGGCGGTGCGCAACGCCCCCTATCCGCGCGACGAGATGCGCCTGGTGCTGGGCGCGGGCTTCGCCACCATCCTGGAGCGGCATCTGGAAGCCGCCACGCCGGCCGACCTGCTGGTCTGGGGCCTGGCCGGCCTGGTCCAGCTGGACCCGACGCTGCGGGTGGCGCGCACGGCCCGCGACGTGACGCTGTTCGCCGGCGACCGCCGCGTGCTGGCGCGCCCCGTGCCGGCCTCGGCGGCCACCGAAGGCCCGTCGGCGGCCGGCGGCGCGGCGGCGGATACGCTCACGCTGTTCCAGCAGGCCGCCTGGAGCGCATCCCCGGCGCTGCGCAGCGCCGGCGCGCCGCGCCTGATCGCCGCGACGTTCGAGGCGGTGTTCGTCCACCTCGACCCCTTCAGCCGCTACGTGACGCCCGAGGAAGCGCAGGCCGCGCGCGAACGCCGAATCGGCGAGGCGGGGCTGGGCCTGCGCCTGGCGCCGCCCCGCAGCGGCAACGGCGCGGTCATCGTCGCGCTGAACCCCGATGGTCCCGCCGCGGCGGCCGGGCTGCGCCTGGGCGACCGCGTGCTGGCGATCGACGGCGTGGCGCTGCGCCGGCGCGACGCGGGCGTGGCCGCCGGCTTGCTCGAAGGCCCGGCGGGCAGCGCGGTCAGCCTGCTGGTCGAGGCCGAGCGCCGCCGCCGCGAGGTGACCATCATCCGCAGCCTGCCGATCGGCAGCCCGGTGGCCGCGGAGCGCATCGACGACGTGCTGGTGCTGCGCATCCCGTCCTTCACCGCGCAGACCGAGCGCCAGGTCTCGGCGGCGGTGCTGACGGCGCTGGCCGACCGCCCGCCGCGCGCCATCCTGCTGGACCTGCGCGGCAATCGCGGCGGGCTGCTCTCGCAGGCAGCCGCGGTGGCGGATGTCTTCCTGGGCGATGGCGAGGCCTTCCGCACCATCGGCCGCCACCCGGATGCCAGCCGGATCTACGCCACCGGACGGCCCGACCTCGCCGAGGGCCTGCCGCTGGTGGTGCTGGTCGATGGGCGCACCGCATCCTCGGCCGAGATCCTGGCCGCCAGCCTGGGCGACCGCGGCCGCGCCGCCGTGCTGGGCACCGGCACCACCGGCAAGGGGCTGGTGCAGCTGGTGGTGCCGCTGCCCGATGGCGGGGAATTGCTGATGTCCTGGTCGCGGCTGGTGATGCCGGCCGGCTGGCCGTTGCAGGGGCTGGGCGTGCTGCCGGGGCTGTGCACGGCCGGCGGGCCGGAAGATGCGGCGCGGGCGCTGGCGGCGCTGCGGGCGGGGGCGCGCCCGATGGGCCCGGCGCAGACCCGCCAGAGGTCGCTGCGCCATCCGGTGCCGCTGAGCGAGGTCGAGGCGATCCGCGCCCTGTGCCCGGCGGGGGATGCGCGGGAGGGGGATGTGGCGCTGGCGCGCGCGCTGGCGATGGACGGGCTGGCGCTGGCGGCGGCGCTGGCGCGGTAGGGTTTGTTGCGCCCTCAGACGGCGGGCACGGCCCGTCCGAGTCTTTGTTTGCCCTCAGGCGGCGGGCGCGGCCCGTCCGGGCCGCTTGCCTTCGCGCCTCGCACTGGTGTGCCCGGCGCGGCAGGCAGGTTGGGCGCGGTCGCGCCGTGCGCTCGCGGATCGTGCGCGCACGATCCGAGTCCTTGCTTGCCGTCAGGCGCGGGTGCCGGCATCAGCCGGCTTGCCTTTCGCGCAATGACCTGGTTCGCCCGGCGGGACTGATTGTCTGGGCGCGGTCGCGCCGTGCGCTTCCGGATCGTGCGCGCACGATCCGAGTCCTTGCATGCCCTCAGGCGGCGGGCGCCGGCATCCGCCGGCTTGCCTTTCGCGCCATGACCTGATGCGCCCGGCGGGACTGATGGTCTGGGCGCGGTCGCGCCGTGCGCTCGCGGATCGTGCGCGCACGATCCGAGTCCTTGCTTGCTCTCAGGCGGCGGGCGCCGGCATCCGCCGGCTTGCCTTTCGCGCCATGACCTGATGCGCCCGGCGGGACTGATGGTCTGGGCGCGGTCGCGGCGTGCGCTCTCGTGCGCGCACGATCCGAGTCCTTTCGCATTGGGGTGCCAGGGGTTCGACGGTCTGGAGTTGTCGCCTTGTGCGTTCCCGGATCCCGCCCGGCGCCATCCGAAAGGGACCTTGCGCCCGGGATTTGGCCCGGACACGCGGCATCCGCCGCGCGCCGGGCAACCAATCCCTTGACTGCGCCGCACGGGACGCTAGGTTCCGGCCCCTCGCGCCCGGGGCGGCTTCGCCCGCGGGCCACGGAGCAGTGCTATGGCCAAGTCGAACACCATCCTCATTCGTCTCGTGAGCAGCGCCGATACCGGCTATTTCTACGTGACGAAGAAGAACACCCGGACGATGACCTCCAAGATGGAGAAGAAGAAGTACGATCCGGTGGCGCGCAAGCACGTCGTCTTCCGCGAAGCGAAGATCAAGTAGCACCCGCCGCGGGGCACGACCCCGCGCGCCGCCGGCATGGCGAGGCAGCGCGATAGCGCGCTGAACCCGGCCAAATCCGGTGATCTGCGGCGCACAGCCCGTTCGCCGACCCGCGCCGCTCGACCGAAGCGCCCCTCCCTTATTCCGCCAGTGCGCTCCAATCCTCCGCCGTCGCCGCTTCCACGCGGTTTCGGCCGCGCTCCTTGGCGCGGTACAGCGCAGCGTCCGAGGCCGCGACCAGGCGGTCGGCGCCGACCGGTCCGCGGGTGATGGCGGTGCCGATGCTCACCGTCACGTTCAGCATCAGCCCGGGCACCGCGATCGGGCGGTCGGCGATGGCCGCGCGCAGCCGTTCGGCGACCGCGCCGGCCTCCTCCTCGCCCGCGCTCGCCATCACCACCATGAACTCCTCCCCGCCGTAGCGGGCGACCACGTCGACCGCGCGCAGGTGCTCGCGCAGCGTGTCCGCCACCGCCTTCAGCGCCACGTCGCCGGCGGCATGGCCATGGCGGTCGTTCAGCGGCTTGAAGCGGTCCACGTCCAGCAGCAGCACCGCGACCGAGGCCCCGCTGCGCAACAGCCCATCGAGGTGCCGGCGCACATAGCGCCGGTTGCGCAACCCCGTCAGCGCATCGGTCACCGCCAGTTCGAGCGACCGGTCGAGGCTTTCGCGCAGCAAATCCTGGTAGCGGCGCCGACGCAGCTGGTTGCGCACCCGCGCACGCAGTTCGGGCGGGTCGACCGGGCGCATCACGTGGTCCGACGCGCCGAGGTCGAAGGCGCGCAGCACCGCCTGGCGCTGGTCCTCGGCAGCCAGCAGCACCAGGGGCATGTCGCGGCTTTCGCTGCGCGCGCGCATGCGCGAGGCCAGGCGCAGCGCATCGCCGCCGGCCAGCGGCAGGCTGAGCAGCGCGAGGTCGTGCATCTCGTCCTGCAGGCGTTCCCAGGCCGCCGATTCGTCGGGCGCGTGGTCCAGCAGGATGCCGTCGGCGGCAAGTGCCGCGCCGACCGCCTCGGCCTCGGCGGTCAGGCCGCCGGCCAGCAGCAGCCGCGCGCCGATGAAGCCGTCCTCGGGCATGTCGGTGGCTTCGAAGCCCATGTCGCGGGCGGTCTCCCCACGGATGCGCCAGGCATCCAGCACCTGCTTGACGCGCAGCAGGGCGCGCAGCCGGGCGAACAACAGGGCGGTGTCGACCGGCTTCGAGATGAAGTCGTCCGCGCCCGCCTGCAGGCCGCGCACGCGCTCGGCCTGTTCGGTCAGCGCGGTGACCATGACCACAGGGATATGCGCGGTGGCGGGCTGCGCCTTCAGTCGCCGGCAGACCTCGTAGCCATCCATGCCGGGCATCATGATATCGAGCAGGATGACGTCGGGCGCCCAGGCGGTGCTGAGCGCCAGCGCCTCGGGCCCCGAGGCGGCGAGGGCGACCTCGAAATACTCCGCGCGCAGCTTGGCTTCGAGCAGGCGGAGATTGGCCGGCACGTCATCCACCACCAGGACGCGCGCGGTCATGCGCGCTTCCCCGCGCGGGCGCCATGGAACGGTAACTGGCCGGGTCGGCGGCCGCGCCCTATCAGCGACGGGGCGATGATAACGCGTTGAATCGTCATCACTTTGTCACGGAGAAATCGATGTCGGAACTCAGCATCGGGGATCGCGGCGCACAGCGGCAGGCGAGCGGCGGTGTCGGGCTTTTCCTGCGCCGCTGGATGGCAAACCCGCTGCAGATGGGCTCGGTGGTGCCGTCCTCTCCGGCGCTGGGCAGGCGCATCGCGGCCCTGGTCGAACGCAGCGGCGACGAGGTGGTGGTGGAACTGGGTGCGGGCACGGGTGCGATCACCCGCGCCCTGCTGGCCGGCGGCGTGCCGGCCGAACGCCTGGTGGTGGTCGAGATCGTGCCCGACATGGCGCAGCACCTGGCACGCGCCTTCCCCGGCGTGACCGTGGTGCAGGGCGATGCCTTCGCGCTGCCGGATGCGCTGCCCGCCGCGCTGAAGGGCCGCATCGGCACGGCGATCTGCGGCATCCCGCTGGTGCTGCTGCCCATCGAGCAGCAGCGGCGATTCGTGGCGGCGGTGGAGGCGGTCGCGCCGGGGCGCGGCTTCCTGCTGTACACCTACTGCATCACCTCGCCGCTGCCCTGGCGCGCGCTGGGGCTGACGGCGCGGCGCGAGGCCTGGACACCGTTCAACCTGCCGCCGGCGAGCGTGTGGCGGTACCGACCCGCCGGGTAAGTCGCGCATTCCGATCCTCATGCGGCGCGTCACGGCGCGCCGCACGACCATGCTACAGGTCATGCATCGACGGAAGGTGAGCGCGAGCTTCGCCGCGGTCGATCACGCGCTCGTTAGAGTGACTTCGCGGCCGTCGCGGTGGTGCAGCTGGACGACCATGCGCGGATGCGGGCTCTGGCGCACCTTCACGGCATCGGCGAGGCCCCGGTCGGTCAGCGCGCTGCGCAGGGCCGCCGCGTCGGGGTGTTCGGCTTCCAGCGACACCAGGCGCCAGCCGGAATCGCGGATGTGCTTGCCGGCGCGCTCGCCATCCCACTGGATCAACGGCGGGATCAGGTTGTCCATGTCCTGGCGCTGCGGCGGGAAGGCCATGCGCCAGGCGAAGTTGCCGCGCGTCATGGCCTTGATCTCCCCGGCATGGGACGGGCCCAGCCGCGCGATCACCGCATCCAGCGCGGGGGTCGAGGCGACATAGGCGATCAGCCGCGGCTCGGCTTCCAGCATGGTGCGCAGCGACGGCTCGTCGAGGTCGAAGGGCCGCGGGTGCGGCGGGTCGGGCTGCGCCGGGTCGGGGGCGATGACTTCCAGGTAGCAGCCCGCCCCCATGCCGAGCAGCATGTTGTGCGTGCCGACACCCGGATGCGCGCCGCCCTTGGACGGCTTCACGCCGAGCAGGTCCTCGACGTAGCGCGCCCCTTCCTCGAGCGTGCGGGCGCCGATGATGATGTGGTCGATCTCGGCCATGGGTCCTGGCGTTCCTGTTGGTTGGCGGCGCCTAGCGCGCCGCGAACTGGGTCTTGCCGAACATGATCTCGCGCTCGGCATCGGTCATGGTGCCGCGGCGCTGGTTCTCGGCCAGCACCGCGACGCCGCGCTGTACCGCGGGGCGGGCGGCGATGGCATCGTGCCAGCGCGCGACATGCGGATATTGACCGAGATCAACGCCGCGGCGTTCCGGGTTGCGGATCCAGGGGAAGGTCGCGATGTCGGCGATGCTGTAGTCCGGCCCGGCGAGATAGGCGCTGTCCGACAGCCGCTTGTCGAGCACGCGGTGCAGGCGCGCCACTTCGTTCGTATAGCGTTCGATGGCGTAGGGCAGTTTCTCCGCCGCGTAATTGGCGAAGTGGCCGAACTGGCCGAACATCGGGCCGACGCCGCCCATCTGGAACATCAGCCATTGCAGGCAGGTGTAGCGCGTCGCGGGGTCGCGCGGCAGCAGCGCCGATGCGGCCTTCTCGGCCAGGTAGATCAGGATGGCGCCGCTCTCGAACAGCGTCAGCGGCTTCCCGCCCGGGCCGTCGGGATCGACGATGGCCGGGATGCGGTGGTTGGGCGTGATCGCCAGGAATTCCGGGCGGAACTGCTCGCCCTTGCCGATCGCCACGGGGATGATGCGCCAGGGCAGCCCCTGCCCGGCCTCGACCAGTTCCTCCAGCAGGATATGCACCTTGTGGCCATTGGGCGTGGGCCAGGTCCAGACCTCGATGGGCGGGGTGTCGGGCATCGGCGTCTCCATGGTGGGGCCGACGATGACGAGGGGGTGCGGCAGGCGCAAGCCGCGTGACGATCGCGCGACAGCCGGCGGCCGCGCCCCGCGCCCGGCCGCGGCGCGGCGGCGTGCCTGCGGATGGCGTGCCCGGCCATCCGCATTGACGCCGCGCGCCGGCGCGCCTGTCCTCGGCCTGCCCCGCCAGGATTGCCGCCATGGACCACCCGCCCGCCCGCCCCAAGATCGCCGAGACCGTGATCCACCCGAGCGTGAGGCTGCGCGAGACCCGCATCGGCCGCTGCTGCGAGGTGCTGGAACGCTCGGCGCTGGAGTATGCGAGCCTCGGCGACTTCTCCTACCTCGGGCATGACTGCCAGGTGGCGGACGCCACCATCGGGAAGTTCTGCGCCATCGCGGCGCATGTGCGGATCGGCCCGCCGAACCACCCGATGGACCGCCCGTCCCTGCACCGCTTCACCTATTGCCCGGAATACTACGACGCGACCAAGGCGCGCGACGCGGGCTTCTTCGCGGACCGCCGCGCCGCGCGCGTGACCATCGGCAACGATGTCTGGATCGGCCATGGCGTCACGGTGCTGGCGGGCGTGACGGTCGGCGACGGCGCGGTGCTGGCGGCCGGCGCGGTGGTGGCCCGGGATGTTGCGCCCTATGCCATCGTGGGCGGCGTGCCCGCGCGCCTGATCCGCCCGCGCTTTGCACCGGACATCGCGGCGCGGCTCGCGGCCATCGCCTGGTGGGACTGGCCCTTCGAGGTCGTGATGGAGCGCCTGGCCGCGTTCCAGTCCGACGATGTCGTGGCCTTCTGCGACCGCTACGCGCCGGTCACGCCGGCATGACGGACGCGATCGCGCGCGCCAGGTCGCCCATCATGTAGGGCTTGTCGAGCCGCGGCAGGTCCAGCGCCGGCGCAGCCGGCAGGTCGGCGTAGCCCGTGGCCAGCAGGATCGGCAGGTCCGGCCGCAGCAGGCGCACCGCCTCGGCCAGTTTCATCCCGGTCATCTTCGGCATGGCGTAGTCGGTGATCATCAGGTCGAAGGGCGTGCCCGCCTCGATCAGCGCCAGCGCCTGGGCGCCGTTGCGCGCCTCCTGCGGGTGGTGGCCGAGCTTCCTGAGCATGGCGGACGTGGCCATCGCGATCAGCGGGTCATCCTCGACCAGCAGCACCGCCAGCGATGCGCTCGGCGGCACGGGCGTCGGCGCCGCGGCGGGTTCGGCCACCGCGGCGGCGGGCGCCTCGGCCGGCACGGCGACCGGCAGCCAAAGCTCCGCACGCGTGCCCTCGCCCGGGCGGCTGGTCAGCAGCAGGCGGCCCTTCAGCTGCCGCATCAGCCCGTCGACCATCGACAGGCCCAGGCCGGTGCCCTTGCCGACCTCCTTGGTCGAGAAGAACGGCTCGACCGCACGCTGGAGCGTCCGTTCGTCCATGCCGTGGCCGGTGTCGCTGACGGTCAGGCAGATGTAGTCGCCGGCGGCGAATTCGCCATCGGCGGTCGCCGAGCACAACGACAGGTCGATCGCCACCGACCCGCCATCGGGCATGGCGTCGCCGGCATTCACCATCAGGTTCAGCAGCGCGAGTTCCACCTGGTTGGCATCGACCAGCGCCGGTGGCAGCCCTGGCCGCAGCGTCAGCCGCAGTTCCAGCGCCGGGCCGAGCGTGCGTTCGATCAGCCCCATCATGCCACCGATCAGCTCGGCGAGGTCGGCGGGCTCGGCGCGCAGGTTCTGCCGGCGCGCGAAGGCCAGCAGCCGCTGGGTCAGCGACGCGCCGCGCTGCGCGGCCTGCATCGCGCCGTCGATCAGCGGCTGGGCGTCGGGAACGGCCTTCACCTTGTGGCGCAGCAGGTCGAGGTAGGCGAACACCGCCTGCAGCAGGTTGTTGAAGTCATGCGCGACGCCGCCGGTGATCTGGCCCATCACCTCCATCTTCTGCGCCTGGCGCAGCTGTTCCTCGGCGCGCAGGCGCTGCGTCATTTCCTGCAGGCGCGATTCATGCGCGGCGTTCAGCGCGGCGGTGCGCTCCAGCACGCGCTCCTCCAGCGTCGCGTTCAGCTGGGTGAGCGACGTCTCGCTGCGGTGCAGCGCCTCGATGCGGGCCTTCGCGTCGAACTGGCGGCTGCGGCTGCGCAGCGCCGTGCGCGCCACCGAGACGAAGGTGGTGGGGTGGAACGGCAGTTCGACGAAGATGACATTGCCCAGGATCTCGCTCAGCCGTGCCGCGGCCGGGTTGCGCTCCGGCCCGCCGCCCCCGCGCGGCGTGAGGATGATGAAGGGCAGGTCGGACCAGGCCGGCTGCTCCCGCAGCCGGGCCGAGACCGCCCGCAGGTCACCGCGCGCGAGCGTATCCTCGGTGGCCACCACAAAGGCGATGTCGTCCTCGAGGATCCGCGCGAGCGCCGCGACGTCGGGCAGCGCGAGCACGCCGTCGGCCAGCGCGGCTTCCCGCAGCAGGCCACCGATGATCGCGACGTCGCGGCCGACCGGCGCCAGCACCGCGACCTGCGCATGGGGTGACGGCGGAATGACTCATCCCCCCCCGGTCGCCAGCATGGGACTCCTGTCGCCGATCAGCACCGGGACGCCATGCAGCACGCCCTGGAACTGCGTGAGGGGTTCGCCCAGTTGCAGGCCGTCCGGGCCGATGCGGAATTCGCGAATGGTATCCTCGTGCCCGCCGGAACGCTTCTTGATGACGGAGACCGCCCGCCGCACCGCGCCCACCGCTTCGAAGTAGCGCAGCAGGACCACCGTGTCGGCGAGGTAGGTGATGTCGACCGGCGCGCGCATATCCCCGAACAGCCCGTGCTGCGCCACGGTCAGGAAGGTCGAGGCACCCTGGCGGTTGAGGTATTGCAGCAATTCGTGGATGTGCAGGACCAGCTCGTTCTCCTGCGGCATGGCGGATTGGTAGCCGTTCAGGCTGTCGATCACCACGGTCTTGACCTGGTCGCGCATCACCGTGTCGCGCACCCGGTGGGCGAATTCGCCGGGTGAGAGTTCGGCGGCGTCGACCTGCTCGATATGCAGCATCCCGGCGTCGCGCATGGCAGCGAGGTCGAAGCCCAGCGTGCGGGTGCGCCGCAGCAGGGAGCCGGCCTCCTCGTCGAAGATGAACATCGCGGCCTTCTCGCCGCGGCGGATGGCGGCGGCGACGAACTGGATGGCGAAGGTGGACTTGCCGGTGCCCGCGGGGCCGAGGACCAGCGTGCTCGACCCCTGGGCGATGCCGCCGCCCAGCAGGCTGTCGAGCGCCGTGACGTCGCTTGTCACCAGCGCGTGCCCCACCTCCGCGCGATGCTCGCTCGCGACCAGGCGGGGGAAGACGGCGACGCCGCCGGTGCGGATGGTGTAGTCATGGTAGCCGCCGCGGAAGGCGCGGCCGCGGTACTTCACCACGCGCAGGCGGCGGCGGTCCGCGCCGTAATCGGTGGCGACGTCCTCCAGCTTGACCACGCCGTGCACGACGCTGTGCAGGGTCTTGTCGCCGGGTTCCGAGGTCAGGTCGTCGAGCATCAGCACGGTGACGTCGCGGCGGGCGAAGTAGTGCTTCATCGCGAGGATCTGCCGGCGGTAGCGCAGCGAGCCCTGCGCCAGAAGCCGGATCTCCGACAGGCTGTCGAGCACGATGCGCCGCGGCTGGATGCGTTCCATCGCCTGGAACATCAGCCGCGTGGTCTCGCCGAGCTCGAGGTCCGAGGAATAGAGCAGGCTCTGCTGCTGGTCGGGGTCGAGCAGGGTTTCGGGCGGCGTCAGTTCGAAGATGTCGATGCCGCCATCGATGACCCAGCCATGCGATGCGGCGGAGGCGCGCAACTCGGCCTCGGTCTCCGACAGGGTGATGTACAGGCCGCGCTCGCCGGCGGCGGCGCCGGCCATCAGGAAGCTCAGGCCGATGGTGGTCTTGCCGGTGCCAGGGTTGCCCTCGAGCAGGTAGACATGGCCGGGGGCCAGCCCCCCCGCGAGAACGTCGTCGAGGCCGCCGATGCCGGTCGATGTCGCTGTCGTGGCAGAATCCGCGCCGGCCTGCATGGCTTTTTCTTTGCTCCGTCGCGTGGTCGCGTGATGGCAACGCGGAAAGCGCGCCCTGTTTCGGCTTGGACACGGGTTCGTGAAGCGCGGCATAGTGCGCACCCAACATCAGCGGTGTCTATCCCATGCAGGCCGACTACACGATTACCTTCTTCTACTACCCCGACATCGCGGCGGTCGTGCCGTTCTACGAAGGCGCGCTGGGCTTCGAACTGGTGCTCGACCAGGGCATGGCGCGCATCTACCGCATCGCCGGGCGGGGTTATTTCGGCATCGTGGACGGCACGCGCGGGCATCTGCGCCACCAGCCGCGCAATGCCGTGCTGCTGACCATCGTGGCGGAGGAGGTCGCCGGCTGGCACGCGCGCATGCAGGCGGCCGGGGTGGCCGCGCTGACCCCGATCCAGCGCGGCACCTATTGCGAGCACTTCTTCTTCGAGGACCCGGCCGGCTACGCGATCGAGGTGCAGCGCTTCCACGACCCGAAGGTGGCGGCGCTGTTCTGAGCGGCCGGCGCCCGCGCTCGGACCTGACCGCGGGCGCGGGCGCGGTCAGGCGTTGCCGGACAGGTAGTCCATCGCCGCCAGGACCCCGCCCGCCTGGTGCGGCACGCCGGCGGCGCGCAGCCCCATCTCGACCCCGCCCAGCGTGCCGACCAGTTGCAGGTCGCCGAAATCGCCCAGGTGGCCGATGCGGAACACGCGGTCGTTCAACTGCCCGAGACCATTGCCCAGCGACATGTTGTGGCGGTCGAGGATGGTGGCGCGCAGCGCATTGGCGGAATGCCCCTCGGGCAGCCGCACGGCGGTGAGGGCCGAGGAATAGTGCCGCGGCTCGGCGCACTGGATCTCGAAGCCCCAGGCGCGCACGGCGCGACGCGTCGCTTCCGCATGGCGGTCGTGGCGGGCAAAGACGTTGTCCAGCCCTTCCTCCATCAGCATGTCGACGGCGGCATCCAGGCCATAGAGCAGGTTGGTCGCCGGGGTGTAGGGGAAATAGCCGGTGGCGTTGGCGGCCAGCATCGGCTTCCAGTCCCAGAAGGACCGCGGCAGCTTCGCCGTCTCACTGGCCTTGAGCGCCTTGGCGGAGATGGCGTTGAAGGACAGGCCGGGCGGCAGCATCAGGCCCTTCTGCGACCCCGCCACCGTGACATCCACGCCCCATTCGTCGTGGCGGTAGTCGATGCTGCCCAGCGAGGAGATGGTGTCCACCAGCAGCAGCGCCGGATGCCCGGCGGCGTCCATGGCGCGGCGCACCTCGTCCACGCGAGAGGTGCAGCCGGTGCTGGTCTCGTTGTGCACGACGCAGACGGCCTTGATGGCGCGGTCCTTGTCGTCGCGCAGCCGCTGTTCAATCTGCGCGACGTCGGCGCCGCGGCGCCAGTCGGTCTTGACCAGGTCGGTGACGATGCCGAGGCGCCCGGCCATCTCCTGCCACAGATGCGCGAACCACCCGGTCTCGCACATCAGCACGCGGTCGCCGGGCGAGAGCGTGTTGGCGAGCGCGGCTTCCCAGGCGCCGGTGCCCGACGCCGGGTAGATGATGACATGGCTTTCGGTCTTGAAGACGTGGCGAACCTTCTCCAGCAGCTGCGCGCCGAGCTTGCCGAAATCCGGACCGCGATGGTCCATGGTGGGGTTGTCCATGGCGCGAAGGACGCGGTCGGGCACGTTGGTGGGCCCGGGGATCTGCAGGAAATGGCGCCCGGCAGTGGGCTTCGTCTGGAAATAGGCCATGGCGGTTCCCTCTCGTGTGGCGGCTACATGGCGCAGGATCGGCGCCCCTGCCAATGAGTTCGGCTTGTGCGATCCATCAGGAGTATCCATTCGTGAGGGGCGCGCGCGGGAGATAGGGTCCGCGCGACCGCCAAAGTTCCGGGACGCCGCCGCATGAATGTCGTGACCAGCCCCAGCCTCGGCGACAGCCGCCTCGCCGCCCGGCTGCGGCGCGAGACGCAGGGCGAAGTGCTGTTCGCCCCGGCCGATCGCGGCCGCTACGCCACCGACGCGTCGATCTACCAGGTCGAACCCTATGGCGTGCTGGTGCCGCGGAGCATCGAGGACGTGCAGGCGGCCATGGCGCTGTGCCGGGAGGAAGGCATCCCGGTCCTGGCGCGTGGCGGCGGCACGTCGCAATGCGGGCAGACGGTGAACCGCGCGCTGGTGCTGGACTGCACGAAGTATCTGCGCGGCGTGGCCGAGGTGGATGCGGGCGCGCGCCTGGCACGCGTGCAGCCGGGCATCACGCTGGGCGCGCTGAACGATGCGCTGCGCCCGACGGGGATGTTCTTCCCGGTCGATCCGTCGACCTGGCAGCGCTGCACCATCGGCGGCATGGCGGGGAACAATTCCTGCGGGAGCAAGTCGATCCGCTACGGGCTCGGCCATCGACGCGCTGCTGGCGGATGGGTCGCGGTTCACGTTTGGCGAGATGCCGGACAATCTCGGCGGCGACATCCCTGCCCCGGCGGCGGAGCTGATCCAGCGGCTGCGCGCGCTGGGTGCGCGCGAGGCGGAGGAGATCGCCGCGCGCTTCCCCAACCAGCTGCGGCGCGTGGGTGGGTACAACATCGAATCGCTGACGCCGGCGGCGCGGGCGGAGGGGCGCGGCAACCTCGCGCGCGTGCTGGTGGGGTCGGAGGGGACGCTGGCGTTCTCGGCTGCGCTCGATCTGAAGCTGTGGCCGATCAAGCCGCGCAAGACGCTGGGCATCTGCCAGTTCCCGAGTTTCCGCGCGGCGATGGCGGCGTCGCAGCATTTGGTCACGCTGGACCCCGAGGCGGTGGAGTTGGTGGATCGCACCATGATCGACCTGGGCCGGTCGATCCCGATCTATCGCGCGACCATCGACCGGATGGTGCGCGGCGAACCTGATTCGCTGCTGATTGTCGAGTTCCGCTGCTGCGCGCGCTGGACCGGCTCGAGGAGATGATGGCCGACCTCGGCTACCCCGATGCCGTGGTGCGCGCCACCGATGCGGGCTTCCAGGCCGCCATCGCGGAAGTGCGCGAGGCCGGGCTCAACATCATGATGTCGATGAAGGGCGACGGGAAGCCGGTGTCCTTCATCGAGGATTGCGCGGACCTGGCCGACTACACGGAACGGCTGAACGACGTGTTCGCCAGGCACGGCACCAAGGGCACCTGGTATGCGCATGCCTCGGTCGGCTGCCTGCATGTGCGGCCCGTGCTGAACATGAAGGACGGCGAGGACGTGCGGAAGATGCGCGCGATCGCCGAGGAATGCTTCGCCCTGGTGCGCGAATACAAGGGTTCGCACTCCGGCGAGCATGGCGACGGCATCGTCCGGTCCGAATTCAACGAGACGATGTTCGGCCCCCGCATCGCCCGCGCCTTCGAGGAGGTGAAGGATGCCTTCGACCCGGCCGCGCTGCTGAACCCGGGGCGCGTCGTGCGCGCGCCGAGGATGGATGACCGCACGCTGTTCCGCTACGCGCCGGGCTATGCGGCGGATGCGGCGATCACGCCGGTGCTCGACTGGTCGGAGTATCCCGGGCCGCTCGGCGGCCTGCTAAGCGCGGTCGAGATGTGCAACAACAACGGCACCTGCCGGAAATTCGACGCGAACGTCATGTGCCCGTCCTATCGCGCGACGCGCGATGAGCAGCACCTGACGCGCGGACGGGCGAATACGCTGCGCCTCGCGCTGACGGGTCAACTGCCGGGCGCGCTGGCCTCCGATGAGGTCGCGGAGGCGGTGAAGCTGTGCGTCTCCTGCAAGGGCTGCAAGCGCGAATGCCCGACCGGCGTCGACATGGCGCGCATGAAGATCGAGGTGCTGGCGGCGCGCGCGCGCACGCACGGCATCGGCTGGCGGGACCGCATCGTCGCGACGCTGCCGCGCTGGGCGCGCTGGGCGTCGCTGCTGCCGCCGCTGGCCAATGCGCGCGACAGCATACCCGGCGTGGCGCGGCTGTCGGAAAGCCTGATCGGGATCGCCGCCGAACGCGCCCTGCCCCGCTTCGTCTGGAACGCCTTCCACGATGCGGAGCTGCGCGCACCGGACGGGCGGGCGCGCGAGGTCATCCTGCTGCCCGATGCCTTCAACCGGTACTTCGAACCGGACAACCTGCGCGCCGCGATCCGCGTGCTGCGCGCCGCCGGCTACGACCCGGCCGTGGCGCGGCCGCCGCGCGGGATGCGGCCGCTCGATGAGGGGCGCACGCTGCTCGCCGCCGGGCTGGTGGACCAGGCGCGCGCGGAAGCACGGCGCACGCTGGACGTGCTGTCGGCCTGGAGCAGCCCGGTCATCGGCATCGAGCCGTCCTCGCTGACCACGCTGCGCGATGAATTCCTGGCCCTGCTGCCGGGAGAACCGGCGCGCGCGCTGGCCGCACGCGCCTTCCTGCTGAGCGAATTCCTCGACCGCGAGAAGGCCGTGCTGCCGCTGAAGCCCCTGCCGGGCGAGGCCCATATCCACGGCCATTGCCACCAGAAGGCCTTCGGCGCCTTCCCGCCCGCCGTCGCATTGCTGCGGCGCATCCCGGGGCTGACGGTGACGCCCATCGCGTCGTCCTGCTGCGGCATGGCGGGGGCCTTCGGGTACCAGGCGGAGACGCTGGGGGCCTCGAAGGCGATGGCGGAACTGTCGCTGCTGCCGGCGGTGCGGGCGGCCGCGCCCACCGCCTTCATCGTCGCCGACGGCACGTCCTGCCGCCACCAGATCGCCGATCTGGCGGGGCGCGAGGCGCTGCATTCCGTCCGCCTGCTGGAAAGGGCCCTGTCATGACCACCCCGGCCGACATCCTCGCCTTCTGGTTCGCCGATGGTCCCGACACCTTCCGCGAGGCCTGGTTCAAGCGCGACGACGGTTTCGATGCCGCCATCCGCGACCGCTTCGGCGTGGCGACGCAGGCGGCGCGCGATGGCGCGATCGACGACTGGGCCGCCCAGCCGGACAGCGCGCTGGCGCTGCTGATCGTGCTGGACCAGTTCCCGCGCAACCTGCATCGCGGCAGCGCCGAGGCCTTCGCCTCGGACGCACGGGCCCGCGCCATCGCGCGCGACGTCGTGCTGGCGCATCGCTTCGACCTGGCGCTGACGCCGAGCGAGCGGGTCTTCGCCTACCTGCCCTTCGAACATTCGGAAGCGATGGCCGACCAGGATGTGTCGGTCGCGCTGTTCGAGGGGCTGCGCGACGATGCGCGCATGGCCAAGGCGGACGGGACGATCGACTACGCCTGGCGGCACCGCGCCGTGATCGCGCGCTTCGGGCGGTTTCCCCACCGCAACGCGGCGCTGGGGCGGGAGAGCACGGCCGCGGAACAGGCCTGGCTGGCGGCGGGCGGCGGGTTCTGAGGGCTGCCGGCCCTCGCGCGGGGCGCTACGCCGGGCCGGATGCCGCCATGCCCCGCGCCGCCGATCGGCCGGTGGCCTTCTGTCGGCGCGGGTCGCGACCGCCATGCGGGAGACGGTCGCACCTTCGGATAATTTTCCTTGCCCATCGATGATGGTCGATTGTATAGGAATATTGTCACCACCCGCCGTGTGTGCACCCCTCTAGTTCCTGGACCCGCCGGCACGCCCCGGGCGTTCCGCATGCCCTGCACGGGCTTAATTTGGTCAGGATCACTCACTCTCTTGTTGCGCTGCACAATGCCCTTTGGCATCGTTCCCGCGCGACCTTCGAATCGAAGGCGCCGGGAAGGAGAGCAGGCGGACACACGGCCCCAACGGAGGGTTCCCCGATGTCGCGCCCCGTCCTGTCCCGCCGCCTGGTCCTCGCCGCCGGGCTCGCCGCCCCCGCCCTGATCGCCGCCCGCACAGCCCACGCCACCGAGGAGGTGGATGTCGAACTGGTGCTCGCCGTCGACGTCTCCCGCTCGGTCGATGCGGAGGAGATGGAGATGCAGATGGCCGGCTATGCGAGCGCCTTCCGCGACCCGCGCCTCGCCGAGGGCATCGCCGGCGGGCCGATCGGCGCCATCGCGGTCACGCTGTTCGTCTGGTCGGACTGGAACATCCAGCACACGCTGGTGCCCTGGATGCGCCTGGATGGCCGCGCCACCTGCGCCCGCTTCGCCGCGGCGCTGGATGGCGCGTCGCGCGAGACCTACCTCTACACCTCGATCTCCGGCGCCATCGACTACGCATCGAGGCAATTCGGCACGCGCTACAGCGGCCTGCGCCAGGTGGTCGATATCTCGGGCGACGGGGTGAACAATTCCGGGCCACCGCTGGCGGGCGCACGCGCCGCGGCGCTGGACCAGGGCATCGTGCTGAACGGGCTGGCGGTGCTGGACAAGACACCGCAGCCCTCGGCGCTGCTGGCGGGGATCCCGCCGGTCGATGAATACTATCGCGACCAGGTGGTCGGCGGGCCAGGCGCCTTCCTGATGGTGGCCGAAGGGTATGACGCCTTCGCCGGCGCGGTGCGGCGCAAGATCATCCGGGAGATCGCGACAGCGCCGGGGCCGCTGGTCGAACGCGAGGTCGCGTAGGAGACGCGGCGGGCGCCACCCCCCTCGCCCCCCCCCCGCCAAGAGGCAACCGCCCCTTGGATCCGGGGCACATCGGTATGCACTTGCGCGCGGCGGCAATGGCGCCATACCGGCGGGATGATCGCCATCATTGGTGCCGGCCTGGCCGGCCTTTCCGCGGCGCGCGCGCTGGACGCACGCGGCATTCCCGTGCGGCTGTTCGACAAGGGGCGCGCGCCGGGCGGGCGGCTGGCCACGCGCCGGGCCGAACACGACGGCGCCCGCCTGCAGTTCGACCACGGCGCGCAATACCTGCGCGCGGCGGGGGCCGGTTTTGCCGCCGCACTCGATGCCGCCGGCGCGCAGGCCTGGCCGGATGCGGCCCGGCGCGTCGGCGTGCCGGGTATGTCGGCGCTGCCGCGCGCGCTGGCCGGCGCGCTGCCGCTGGTGGCCTCGCGCCATGTCGGGCGGATCACGGGGCAGCCGGGCGCCTGGATGGTGCAGCACTGGGACGCGAAGGACGCCAGGCCCGGCGCACCCCTGCCCGCCACGCCGCCCACGGAGGACGGCCCCTTCTCCGCCGTGCTGGTGACCATCCCGGCACCGCAGGCGGCCGACCTGCTGCCCGGCTTCGCCGCCCCGCTGGCCGGCGTGCGCTATGCCCCCTGCTGGACCGTGATGGCCGCCTTCGACGCCCGCCTCCCGCTGCCCGACACGCTGCGCCCGGAGGGCCACGCGGTCGGCTGGGCGGCACGCGATTCGTCCAAGCCCGGGCGCGATGCCGCCACCGAATGCTGGGTGGTGCAGGCCGCGCCCGGCTGGACGCGCGCGCATCTGGAACGGCGCGCCGAGGAGATCGTGGCGCCGCTGCTGGCGGAACTCGCATCGCTATCCGCCGCGCCGCTGCCGGCGCCGCGCTGGGCCGCCGCGCATCGCTGGCGCTATTCGCTGCTGGAAGCATCCCTTGGCCAGGCCTGCCTGTGGGATGCGACGCAGCGTATCGGCCTGGCCGGCGACTGGTGCCTGGCCGGGCGCGCCGAGGCCGCCTGGGACAGCGGCGCCGCGCTGGCCGCCGCCATCGCATGACCCGCCCGACACCGCCCGACACGCCGCAGGATGCGCTGGCCGAGGCCTTCCGCCTGCTCTCGCGCGGCGTGGCCGACCGCCGTTCCGCCTTCCATACGCCCACGCTGGCGACGCGCGGGCTCGATGGCGCGCCCAGCCTGCGCACGGTCGTGCTGCGCAGCTTCGACCCTGCCTGCCGCGTGCTGCGCATCCACACCGACCGGCGCAGCCCCAAGGCGGCGGAGATCGCCGCCGATCCGCGCGCCGCGATCCATGCCTATGATGCCGGCGCGCAGGTGCAGATGCGGCTTGCGGGGATGGCCAGCCTGCACCTGGACGATGCCATCGCCGAGGACGCCTGGGCCGCCAGCCGGGAGATGAGCCGCGTGACCTACGCCACCACCGATGCGCCCGGCACGCCGGTCGCGGCACCGCCCGCCGCGCCGGACGATCCGATCGCCGGCCGCGCCAATTTCGCCGCCATCCTGCTGCGGATCGACGCGCTGGACTGGCTGCTGCTGGCGGCTGCGGGCCATTGCCGCGCCCGCTTCGCCTGGGATGAAGCGGGCGCGCTGTCGGCCGGCTGGGTCGCGCCATGAGCGAGCCCGCCATCCGCGACGCCATCCTGGCGCAGACCGCCGCGCGCGGGGCGGGGAAGTCGATCTGCCCGTCCGAGGTGGCGCGCGCGCTGGAACCCGAGGACTGGCAGAAACTGATGCCGCGGATCCGGCGCGAGGCCGCGCTGCTGGCGCGCGAGGGGCGCATCGACGTGTTGCGCAAGGGCAAGCCCGTGGACCCGGAAGCGGAGATCCGCGGCGTCATCAGGTTGAGGGTCCGGCCATGATCTCGATACTGTTCTCGCGCGGCGCAGCCGGCGTGCCCGCCCCCGCGCCAGCGGATTTCGCCACGCTGGCGCTGCCGGCATCGCCCAACACCTGCCTGCTGACGCCGACCAGCGCGCCGGGGGCGGGGCACCTCCAGCGCGACCCCTTCCCCGTGACCCCGCAGGCCGCCTTCGACGCCATCCGCGCTGTCGCCGCCGCGCAGCCGCGGGTGTTTGCGCTGGCCGAGTACGCCGACCGCCGCCAGGCGCACTGGGTCGCGCGCACGCGGCTGATCAACTTCGCCGACATCGTGGTAGCCGAGGTCGCACCCACCGGCGGCGGGACGGGGCTGTGGCTGTATTCGCGTAGCCTGCTGGGGTGGTCGGACCTCGGCGCCAACCGGGCGCGGGTGATGGCCTGGCTCATGGATTTCGAGAACCGGCTGAGGCGATAGGCGATGCGCGCGATCGGTCCCTTCCTGCGCGACGCGTGGGCGCTCGCCCGCCCCTATTGGTCCAGCGAGGATCGCTGGCGCGCGCGCGGGCTGCTGCTGGCGGTGGTCGTGCTGAACCTGTCGCTGGTCGGCATGACGGTCGTGCTGACCTTCTGGCAGCGGGCCTTCTACAACGCGCTGGAAGCGAAGGATGCGGCGGCCTTCACGGCGCTGCTGTTCACCTGGCACACGACGCCGGACGAGGGGTTCCTGCCATCCTTCACCATCGTCGCCTTCGCCTACATCCTGATCGCGGTCTATGCGCTGTACCTGCGCCAGGCGCTGGAGATCCGCTGGCGCCGCTGGCTGACCGAGGTGTACCTGACGCAGTGGCTGGGTGGCCGCGCCTATTACCGCATGGCGCTGACCGACCCGGTGACCGACAACCCGGACCAGCGCATCGCCGAGGATGCGCGGCTGTTCGTGGAGGACTCGCTCGCGCTCGGGCTGGGGCTGCTGCGGGCGGTCGTGACGCTGGTGTCCTTCATCCTGGTGCTGTGGTCGCTGTCGGGGCCGATCACCGTGCTGGGCGTGACCATCCCGGGATACATGGTGTGGGTGGCGCTGATCTATGCGGGCCTCGGCACCTGGCTCGCGCATCTGATCGGGCGGCCGCTGATCCGGCTGAACTTCAACCAGCAGAAGGTCGAGGCGGATTTCCGCTACGCCCTGGTGCGCTTCCGCGAGAATGCCGAGGGCATCGCGCTGCATGGCGGCGAGGCCGACGAGAAGCGCGGCCTGACGCAACGCTTCCGGGCCCTGATGGAGAACTGGTGGGGCATCATGACCGCGACCAAGCGGCTGACGCTGTTCACGGTGGGCTACCAGCAGGTCGCGTCGATCTTCCCCATCGTGGTGGCGGCACCCGCCTATTTCGCCGGGCGGATCCCGCTGGGCGGGCTGATCCAGACGTCCAGCGCCTTCAACCAGGTGCAGGATTCACTGTCCTGGTTCGTCGAGAACTACGCGCGGCTGACCGAATGGCGCGCCACGGTGGAGCGCCTGACCGGGTTCACCCGCGCGGTGGCGGTGGCGCGCGCCGGCACGGGGGGGCCGGTTGCGGCGCCGGGCGATGCGCCGGGCCTCGCGCTGCACGACGTCACCCTTGGCCTGCCAGATGGGCGCGTGCTGGTGCAGGGTGGCGAGGCTGCCGTGGCGCCGGGTGAATCCGTGGTGATCACGGGCGCCTCCGGGTCGGGCAAGTCCACGCTGTTCCGAGCCATTGCGGGGATCTGGCCCTTCGGGTCTGGGCGCATCGACCTGCCGGCGACGGGGCGTGCGCTGTTCCTGCCGCAGCGGCCCTATATCCCACTGGGCACGCTCAAGCGCGCGATCTGCTACCCGGAGGACGAGGCGGGGTTCAGCGATGACGCCGTGGTGGCAGCGCTGGAGGCGGCGGAGCTGGCGCATTTGGCGCCGCGCCTGCACGAGGCGGAATCCTGGGACAAGCGGCTGTCGGGCGGGGAGCAGCAGCGGCTCGCCCTCGCCCGCGCGCTGCTGCTCAAGCCGGACTGGCTGTTCCTCGACGAGGCGACGGCAAGCCTCGATCCCGCGGCGGAGGAACGGCTGTATGCGCGCGTGAAGGCGATGCTGCCGGCGACGGCGGTGATCTCGATCGCCCACCGCCCGGCCGTGGCGAAGTTCCACGACCGCGCACTGCGCGTGGAAGGCCAGCGGCTGGTGGCGGGCTGAGCGCGCCGCGGCCGCCCGTCGCCAAAAGCCAGAAAAAGGGTGGGGGTTCGGGGGAGGTTCGCCTCCCCCGACCTTTCCCGCGTCAATCCACCGTAGCGCCCGACCGTCGCACCACCTCCGCCCAGCGCGCGACGTCGGCGCGCTGCGTGTCGCGGAACTGCTCCGGCGTGTTGGGCGCCGCCGGCGGCGTGATGGCCTGGTTCTGCACCAGCCATTCGCGGAATTCCGGCGTGGAGATGATGCGGTTCACCTCGGCGTTGAAGCGGGTGACGATCGGCGCCGGCAGGTTGGCCGGTCCGAAGATGCCGTACCAGGTGGAGGTGTCCATCGGCGGCACGCCGCAGGCCTCGCCCACCGTGGGCACGTCCGGCAGGGCGGCGAGGCGTTCGCGCGTGAGGACGAACAGCGCGCGCACCTGCCCCTGGCGGATCGGGCCCATCGCCGCGCCGGTCTGGTTGAAGAACAGGTCGGTATCGCCCGACAGCAGCGCGCCCATGGCACCGGGCTGCCCGCGGAAGGGCACGTGCAGCAGGTCGAGGCTGGCAGCGGTGGCGAATTGCGCGCCGGCCAGGTGGGTCGAGGCGCCATTGCCGGTGGACCCGAACGAGACCGCCTGCGGCCGCACGCGCGCCGCCGCCAGCACCGCCTGGCAGTTGGTCAGGTTTGCGCGGCGCTCGGGGTTCACGATCAGCACGTTGGGCACGTCGCCCAGCAGCACCACCGGCGTGAAGTCGCGCAGCACGTCGAAGGGCAGGGAGCGATACAGCGCGGCGTTGATCGCGTGCGTGCCGGCGGTGCCCATGTAGAAGGTGTAGCCATCCGGGCGCGCCTTCGCGACCAGGTCGGAGCCGATGTTGCCGCCGGCGCCGGTGCGGTTGTCCACCACCACCGGCTGGCCCAGCGCACGCGACAGCGGTTCGGCCAGGCGGCGGGCATAGATGTCGGTGCCCGCGCCGTTGGGGAAGCCGCCCATCAGGGTGATGGGGCGGTTCGGCCAGGGGGCCTCCTGCGCGAGCGCCGGCAGGGCGGCGGTGGCGGCGATGGCCGCGGCGAAAAGGGTGCGTCGCATCATGGTCCCGGTCTCCATATCCTGTGGGCGCGGCCTGGCCGGTGGCGTCGACAGGCGGCGGCTTCCGTCGGCCGGCCACCCGTCCTAGCCTTTCCGGCCATGAACGCCCCCTCACCTGACCCGAGCCTCGCGCGGATCGCGCGCGGCGGGAAGTCCATCTATGGCGCGCCGCTCGGCATCCTGATGCTGGAGGCGCGTTTCCCGCGCATTCCGGGCGACATGGGCAATGGCGAGACCTGGCCCTTCCCGGTGCTGTTCCGGGTGGTGCGCGGCGCCACGCCGGAACGCGTGGTGCTGCAAGGCGCGCGCGGGCTGCTGCCGGATTTCATCGCCGCGGCGCGCGACCTGGTGGATCTCGGCGCGGAGGCCATCACCACGAATTGCGGCTTCCTGTCGTTGTTCCAGCGCGAAATGGCGGAGGCGGTGGGGGTGCCGGTCGCGACATCATCCCTGATGCAGGTGCCCTGGGTGCAGGCCATGTTGCCGCCGGGCAAGCGCGTGGGCGTGGTGACGGTCAGCAAGGGGTCGCTGACGCCGGCGCATCTGGAAGCGGCCGGCGTGCCGCTGGACACGCCCGTGGTCGGCACCGAGGGCGGCCGCGAATTCTTCCGCGTGCTGATCAGCGCGGCGAAGTCCGACCTGGATGTCGGGCTGGCCGAACAGGACATCCTGGAGGCCGGGCGCGCGCTGGTGGCAGCGCATCCGGAGGTCGGCGCGATCGTGCTGGAATGCACCAACATGCCGCCCTATGCGGCGGCGCTGGCGGAGGCGGTAGGGCTGCCGGTCTACGACATCTATTCGATGATCGCGTATTTCCACGCGGGCCTGCGCCCGCGGCGGTTCGCCTGATCAGCCCTGGAACAGGCTGAGCAGGGACTGCGGCGCCTGGTTCGCGATGGACAGCGACTGCGTGCCCAACTGCTGGCGGATCTGCAGCGCCTGCAACCGCGCCGATTCCTTCGCGAGGTCGGCGTCGATCAGCGCGCCCAACCCGCCATCGAGCGCATCGAGCTTGTCGCGGTTGTAGGCGATCTGCGCATCGACATAGCGCGCATCGGAGCCGTACTGGTTCAGCGCATTGGCGATGACGGTGTTGATCGTGCCCCAATCCCCGCCCGCCGCCAGCGCGGCCTGCGCGCCCGCGGCATCGGTCGGCGCCGCGGCGACGATCATGGTGCCCGCGCCATCCACCGCTGTCAGCGTGTAGGTGGTGCCGGCCTCGTTGCGGGTGGTGGTGATGTCGCCGCCGCCATTGCCGGCATTGGTGTCGAGCAGCGTGCGGCCGTTGTAGGTCGCGTCCTGGATGAAGTTGGTGACCTGGGTGCGCAGCGCCTCGTACTGCGAATTGTACTGCGCGCGCTGGTCGGCGTTGAGCGTATCGTCGGCCAGGCGGACCAGCGTCTCGCGCACCTTGATCATGGTGTCGGAGACCTTGCGCAGCCCCGCCAGCGCGGTGTCCAGCACACCCTTCACGCCGCCGAGCTGTTCATTCGCGGCGGTCAGGCCGGCGACATCCGCGCGCACCGACTGCGCAACGGCGAACGCCGCGCCGTCATCCTTCGCGTCCGAGACGCGATACCCGGTCGAGACGCGCTTCTGCGTGGTGTTCAGCGCCTCATTGGTGCGGTTGAGCGACTGCAGCGCAACCATCGCGCCGAGATTCGTGTTCACCGAATTGAGGCTCATCGGGATCTTCCCTTACCGATGACGGGATATTCCCGCCGCGCTGCCACTGTGGCGCCGGGTGATGAATGTCGGGTTAAGCGCGGGGAGTCTTTTTTGATGCCCTCAAACGGCGGGCGGCCGGCATCCGCCGGCCTTGCCTTCGCGCCAGGCACGGGTGCGCGGGCGGCGACCGGCGGTCTGGGCGCGGTCGCGCTGTGCGCTCCCCGATCGGGCAGGGGACGATCCGCAAGAAGCGTGGCGCGCGGGCGCCCCGGGCGCCTGGCAAAGAAAAACCCCGCGGCCTTGGCGACCGCGGGGCTGTTCCGGGCTGTCCTGTCGGATCAGTCCTTCATGTTCACGGCCTGGCGGCCGCGCTGGCCGTCGCGCACCTCGAGCGAGACCTTCTCGCCCTGCTGCACATCCTGCTTGCCGGCGCGCTGCAGGACCGACGAATGCAGGAAAACGTCCTGGCCGCCATCCTCGGGCGTCACGAAGCCGAAGCCGCGCACCTGGTCGAACCACTTGACCGTGCCGGCCACGTCATAGGTCGGGCCGCCTTCGTCCCGGCCGCCGCCGAAATCACGACGCGGCGGCGGACGGTCGCCGAAGGCGCGCGGGGCACGATCCCCGAAGCCGCCGCCACCGCCACCACCGAAGCCACCGCCACCACCGAAGTCACGCCGCGGGGGACGGTCGCCGAAGCCACCGCCGCCGGGGGGGCCACCGAAGTCGCGCCGCGGCGGACGATCGCCGAAGCCACCGCCACCGGGGGGGCCGCCGAAGTCGCGCCGCGGCGGACGATCACCGAAGCCGCCACCGCCGCCCGGACCGCCGAAGTCCCGGCGCGGCGGACGATCCCCGAAGTCGCGCCGCGGCGGGCGCGCGCCGGCGCCGGCCCCGGCGCCACCACCTTCGCCACGCTTCAGCTCGACGATGCGGGTCACGAGGCGACGGCCCTGACGGTCCGTGCCGATCTCACACACCAGCTTGTCGCCGGTGTCCGGCGGCTCGATCCCGGCCTCGGTCAGTGCCGAGGCGTGGAAGAAGACGTCGGTGCCGTCGGGTCCGAGCACGAAGCCGAAGCCCTTACGACCATTGTACCATTTCACCTCGGCCTCGATCGGCCCGGCGCCACCCTGATTATCGAATTCAGACACGTTCCTGCAGGTCCACAAAGATAGCGCGAGCCTGCGGGATGCAGGGCCGCTACATGTCAGGATGGCACCCCGGATCACGGAAAGCGAGTGAAAAACCGGGCCTCGCGCCTTACGCGAATCGGCGTGGATCGAAGGGCGCGATCGGGATCAGCGGCGGCCTGCCGAGCAGGAGATCCACCACCACCTGCCCCGTCCGCGCGCCGGCGACCAGGCCGGTGTGGCCATGCCCGAAGGCATGGATGACGTCCGGCGTGGCGCTCGCCGGGCCCAGGCAGGGCTTGCCGTCCGGCATGGACGGTCGGTGCCCCATCCAGACCTTCACGCGGCTGGCCGGCAGGTCGCGCGGCAGGCCGGGGAAGCAGGATACCAGGTGGTCGCGCAGGATCTCGGCCCGCTTCCAGTTGGGCGCGGCGTCCAGCCCGGCGATCTCGACCTGGCCGGCGCAGCGCAACCCGTTCGCGGTGCGCATGATCGACATCTTGCCGTCCGAGGGCATCAGCCCGTGGCGCGGCGCGACCTCCGGGTCCGTCAGTTCGGCGTGGTAGCCGCGCTCGGTCTCCAGCGGGACGGTGTCGCCCAGCATGGCCGCGAGCGGCTTCGCGTGGGCGCCGGCGGCGATCACGGCGGCATCGGCCTCGACCCAGCCCTGGTCGGTCAGCACGGCCAGCAGCCGGCCTTCCTCGAGCTTGAATCCGGTGGCGCGCGCACGGACCAGCGCCGCCCCCTGCCCCACCGCATGAGCCACCAGCGCCGCCACATAGGCGCCGGGGTCGGTACAGTGCCCGCCTTCCTCGACCATCACGCCGAAGGTGTAGCGGCGGTCGAGCTCGGGTTCGCGCTGGCGGAGGTCGTTGGCGTCCAGTTCGATCCAGCGCACGCCGACCGTGTGGCGGATCTCCCAGGCGTTGGCCTCGGCCTCGAAATCGGCGCGGGATGGGTAGATGTAGATCAGCCCGCGGCGTTCGATCAGGTGGCCGACGCCGGCTTCATCCGCCAGCGCCGCGTGCAGCGCCGGGGCATCGACCACCAGGGGGCGCAGGGCGCGGGCGGCTTCCTCCACGCGCTCCCAGGTCCAGCCGGCGCGCAGGTACTGCACCAGCCAGGGCGCCACGCGCGGCAGGTAGGACCAGCGGATCGCCAGCGGGCCGAGCGGATCGGCCAGGAATTTCGGGATCTTCTTCCACAGCCCGGGCACCGCCGGCGGGATGACGGACATCGGGCTCAGCCAGCAGCCATTGCCGTAGGAGGCCGCCTGCTCGCCGCCCGGATCGGCCGGGTCGATCAGCGTGACGCGCAGGCCGCGGCGCAGCGCCTCGACCGCCGTGCAGGCGCCGACGATGCCGGCGCCGATGATGGCGACGTGGCGGCTCATGCGGCGCGGGTCTTGCCGATCACCTTGGATGGGCCGGACTGCACCTGGCCTCCGCCGAGATGCTGGTCGAGGAAGAACAGCCGGTCCTGGCCCCAGAGCCACAGGTCGCCACAGAAGAAGGTGGGCGCGCCGAACACGCCGCGGGCCACGGCTTCCTGGTTGTTGCGGTCCCATTCGGCCATGACGGACTGGCTTTCCTCCTCGCGATGCAGGGCATCGCCGGGCAGGCCCTCCTCCTCGGCAATGGCGACCCGTACGCGCGGGTCGGCGATGTCGCGGTCCTCGACCCACAGCGCGCGCAGGATGGCGTGCGAGAGCGCCTGCGCGTCCATGCCGCGCGCCTGGGCCGCCATGACCATCCGCCCGGCGGGGCGCTGGTCGGTCGGCGGGTAGTGCTTCGGCTTCAGCTTGACCGGCAGGTTCAGGTGGCGCGACCAGCGGTCGAGTTCGAGCGAATGGTAGTCCTGCCGCGGTTCGGGCCGCGTGCGCAGCGGAATGCCGCCGGTGTGCTTGATGACCAGGCGGAAATCATAGGGCTTGAGCATCAGCGTCGCGCCATGGCGCTTCACGATGTCGGTCAGCTGCGGCCCGGCGAAATACATCCAGGGGCTGGACAGCGTGTAGAAGCATTCGACGGTCTGGCCCATGGCGGTCATCCCTTCTGCGTGCGGCCGGGATCATGCCCCGCAAGCAGCGAGACATGCGCCGAGACGACGCGCCAGCCGTGCTCGGGAAGGCGCACCATGATCTTGGTCTCGCGCCCGATCAGGCCGGTGCCGACGCGTTCGTATTCCAGGTGCGTGCAGGCGAAGTCGCGGCCGAAGGACGTGATGTGGATGCGCTTCTGCACGCGCGCGGCATAGGTCTTCACCGTGGCACGGAAGGCGCGGATGGCGTCGATGCCGTACAGGATTTCCGTCACGCCGAAGCGGACGGTGCGCGGGTCGGGCCAGAAGGACGCGTCGAGGATGTCGGTCTCGTTGCCGGCGATCGCGGCCTCGTAGCGGTCGAAGACCGCGCGGGCTTCGGCGATCACTTCGGGGTTGTCGATGTCCACGGCGCGCGACTCCCGGTGTTTACACGAGCATGCCGCGCGGCGGCCCGGAACGCAAAAGGGCCGGGCGTGGCGCGCCCGGCCCTTCGCCTGCAAACGGCGCGGTTCAGCCCGCGGCGGCGACCGCGCGCTTGGCCATCACGCCGACCAGGTGCGCGCGGTATTCCGCGCTGCCATGGATGTCGCTGTTGAGGTCGGCGGCCGACTGCTTGATGCCGGCCACCGCGTCGGGCGACCAGTTGGCGGCCAGCGCGGCTTCCATCGCGGCCTGGCGGAACACGCAGGGGCCCGCGCCGTTGACCGCGACGCGCACCGCACCGCCGGACTTCGAGACGAAGACACCGGCCATGACGTAGCGGCTGGCCGGGTTGCGCATCTTGGCGTAGCCGGCCTTGTCGACGATGGGGAATTCGACCGCGGTCAGGATCTCGCCGGCTTCCATTGCCGTCGTGAACATGCCCTGGAAGAAGTCATCGGCGGCGATCTTGCGACTGGACGTGTGCACGGTGGCGCCAAGGCCCAGCACCGCGGCGGGGTAGTCCGCCGCCGGGTCGTTGTTGGCCACCGACCCGCCGAGGGTACCGCGGTTGCGGACCTGCACGTCGCCGATCAGCGACGCCATGTACGCCAGTGCCGGGATCGCGGCGGCCACCTCGGCGCTGTTGGCGACTTCGACATGGCGGGTCAGCGCGCCGATGACGATGGCGTTGCCGACGCGCTTGATGCCACGCAGCTCCGCGATGCCGGACAGGTCGACCAGGGCGGAGGGCTTGTTCAGCCGGTGCTTGAGCGCGGGCAGCAGCGTGTGGCCGCCCGAGATGGCCTTGGCGTCGGGATCGGCCAGCAGCTTCACCGCATCGGCGACGGAGCCCGGCTTGTGGTAGGCGAAATCATACATTTCGTTTGCTCCTTACGTCGCAAGCCGGCCGATTCACGCCTCCGGGTCCTGACGGGGTCCTCGCGAAGCGTGCTTCGCGGGGGTGTCACGACCCTCCGACGATCGGACGGCGGGGTCCGCTATTCCGCCGCCATCCGGCGGCCGCCGTTGATGATCTGCCACATCTTGGCCGGTGTGGCGGGCATGTCCAGGCTTCGCACGCCGTAGTCGCGCAGCGCATCCACCACGGCGTTGATGACCGCCGGGGGCGAGCCGATCGCGCCCACCTCCCCGCAGCCCTTCACACCCAGCGGGTTGTGCGTGCACAGCGTGGTGTGCGTCGCCACGCTCACCGGTGCCAGGTCGTCCGCACGCGGCATGGTGTAGTCCATCATGGAGCCGGACAGCAGCTGGCCGTCGGCGTCGTAGACGCAGGTTTCCAGCAGCGCCTGGCCAATGCCCTGGGCGATGCCGCCTTGGACCTGGCCCTCGACGATCATCGGGTTGATGACGCGGCCGACATCGTCGACCGCGGTGAAGTTCACCATGCTGACCTTGCCGGTCTCCGGGCAGATCTCGACCTCGGCGATGTGGCAGCCGCCGGGATAGGTGAAGTTCTTGGGGTCGTAGAAGGCGGTCTCCTCCAGGCCCGGCTCGATCTCGTCGATCGGGTAGTTGTGCGGGACGTAGGCGGCGACCGAGATGTCGACCAGCGCCTTGGTCTTGTCGGTGCCGGCCACGCGGAAGGTGCCGCGGTCGAATTCGATGTCGTCGACCGAGGCTTCCATCAGGTGGGCGGCGATGCGCTTGCCCTTGGCGATGATCTTGTCCATCGCCTTCATCATCGCGGACCCGCCGACCGCGAGCGAGCGCGAGCCATAGGTGCCCATGCCGAAGGGCACCTTGGCGGTATCGCCGTGCACGATGTCCACCTGCGCCGTCGGCACGCCGAGCTTGTCGGCGACCAGCTGCGCGAAGGTGGTCTCGTGCCCCTGGCCGTGGCTGTGCGCGCCGGTGAGCACCGTGACGGAGCCGGTGGGATGCACGCGGATGGTGCCGACCTCATACAGACCGGCGCGCGCGCCGAGGCTGCCGACCACGGCCGAAGGCGCGATGCCGCAGGCCTCCAGGTAGGTGGAGATGCCGATGCCGCGCAGCTTGCCGCGCTTGGCCGCTTCCGCCCGGCGGGATTCAAAGCCCGCCCAGTCGGCGGTGACGAGTGCCTGGTCGAGCGTCGCCTGGTAGTTGCCGCTGTCGTATTGCAGCGCGACCGGCGTCTGGTAGGGGAACTGGTCGGGCTGGATGAAGTTGCGCCGGCGCAGTTCCACGCGGTCGATGCCGGTCTCCTGTGCCGCGACGTCCATGAGGCGTTCCAGGAGGAAGGTCGCTTCCGGACGGCCGGCGCCGCGATACGCATCGACCGGCACGGTGTTGGTGAACACCGCCTTCACCTCGCAGTAGATGACCGGCGTGGTGTAGGTGCCCGCCAGCAGCGTGGCATACAGGTAGGTCGGCACGCAGGGCGCGAAGGTCGAGAGATAGGCGCCCATGTTCGCGTAGGTGTGGACCTTGAGCCCGAGAATCTTGCCGTTCGCATCGAGCGCCAACTGCGCGTTCGACACATGGTCGCGCCCATGCGCGTCGGACATGAAGGATTCCGAGCGGTCGGCGGTCCACTTCACCGGGCGGCCGAGCTTGCCGGCGGACCAGGTGACGATGGCTTCCTCGGCATAGTGGTAGATTTTCGAGCCGAAGCCGCCGCCGACATCGGGTGCCACCACGCGCAGCTTGGATTCCGGGATATGCAGCACGTTAGCGCCCATCAGCAGGCGGATCACGTGCGGGTTCTGGCTGGTGGTGTGCAGCGTGTAGTCGCCGGTCGTCGGGTCGAATTCGCCCAGCGCCGCGCGCGGTTCCATCGCGTTCGGGATCAGGCGGTTGTTGACCATGTCGAGCGAGACGATCTTCGCGGCCTGGGCAAACGCCGCATCCAGCACCGCCTTGTCGCCGATGTGCCAGTCGTAGCAGAGGTTGCCCCCCACCCCGTCATGCACGGCGGGCGCGCCGGGCTTCACCGCATCCAGCGTGTTCGCGACCGCGGGCAGCACGTCGTAGGACACCGCGATGGCCTCGGCCGCATCGCGCGCCTGTTCGCGCGTCGCGGCGATGGCGACCGCGATCGGGTCGCCGACATGGCGAACCTTGTCCGCCGCCAGAACCGGATGCGCCGGCTCGGCCATCGGGGAGCCGTCCTTGTTGTGGATCTGCCAGCCGCAGGGCAGGCCGCCGATGTTGTCCTTTGCCATGTCGGCGCCGGTGAACACCGCGACCACGCCGGGCATCTTCGCCGCCGCGGCCGTATCGACCGACGTCAGCCGCGCATGGGCATGCGGGCTGCGCAGGATCCAGGCGTGCAGCTGGCCCTGCCGGTTGAAGTCGTCGGTATAGGCGCCGCGGCCGCGCAGGAAACGGAAGTCTTCCTTGCGGCGCAGGCTGGCGCCGATGCCCTCGAAGGGTGCCACCACGTTCATGGTCGTCTCGCTCCCAATTGTTCTATCGCCCGGGCTTTGCCGGGCCGCTTGTTGGGGCGCGCTGCGGCGCCCGGCGGCCTGCCTTGGCGCGCCTCACGGCGCGACGCGCTACTCCGCCGCGCGCGCGATCTCGGTCCGCTTGCCGTGCATCACATCCGCGGCCGCGGCGATGGCGCGCACGATGTTGTGGTACCCCGTGCAGCGGCACAGGTTGCCCTCGAGGCCCTCGCGGATCTGCTGTTCCGTGATGCCGTTCGGGTGCTTGTTCACCAGGTCGATCGCCGACATCACCATGCCCGGCGTGCAGAAGCCGCATTGCAGCGCGTGGTATTCGCGGAAGGCTTCCTGCATGGCGTGCAGCGTGCCGTCGGCGGCGGCCAGGCCCTCGATGGTCGTGACGTTCGCGCCATTGGCCATGACGGCCAGCGTGGTGCAGGACTTCACGCTCTCGCCGTTGATGTCCACCACGCAGGCGCCGCACTGGCTGGTGTCGCAGCCGACATGCGTGCCGGTCAGGCGCAGCTTCTCCCGCAGGAGCTCAACGAGCAGCGTCCGGCCCTCGACCTCCTGCGTGTGGGTCTGGCCGTTCACGGTCAGCGTGACCTGCGGCATGGTGCTTCTCCCAAGGTGACTTTGGTTGACGGGCATGTGGCGCCCGCCCTTCAGGGCGCAAGCCTCGCCCTGCGCCCGGGGTTCCGTCAAGCGCGGAGCGTGGCGCGGTTAGTGGCGCGCCGCGATGATCGCCGCGCCCTTGGCCCCGGCCAGCGGGTTCTCGGAGGCCGGACGGTCGTGCAGGTGGCAGGCCGCCCAATGGCCCTCCTCGGTCTGGCGCAGGGCGGGTTCGTCCTGGCGGCAGCGGTCGAAGGCGTAGGGGCAGCGGGTGTGGAAGCGGCAGCCCTTGGGCGGGTTGATCGGGCTGGGCACGTCGCCGGTCAGGATGATGCGTTCGCGCTGCGCGCCGGGTTCGGGCACCGGGACGGCAGAGAGGAGCGCCTCGGTATAGGGGTGCTTGGGCGCCGAAAAAAGTTCACGCTTCGGCGCGACCTCGACGATCTTGCCGAGGTACATCACCGCCACGCGGTGCGTCATGTGCTCGACGATCGCCAGGTCGTGGCTGATGAACAGCATCGCCAGGCCGAGTTCCTTCTGCAGGTCCTGCAGGAGATTCACGATCTGTGCCTTGACCGAGACATCCAGCGCGCTGACCGCCTCGTCGCAGATGATCAGGTCCGGGTCGGCCGCCAGCGCGCGCGCGATGCAAATGCGCTGGCGCTGCCCGCCGGAGAATTCATGCGGCCAGCGCCCGACCGCATCGCGCGGCAGGCGCACGCGGTCCATCAGTTCGCCCACCTTGCGCTCGATGTCGGCGGCGTCCTTGGCCAGGCCGAAATTGCGGATGGGCTCGGCCAGGATGTCGCGCACGCGCATGCGCGGGTTCAGGCTGCTGAACGGGTCCTGGAACACGACCTGCATGCGCCGGCGCATCGGGCGCAGCGTGCCGGCGGCCATGTCGTCGATCCGCTTGCCGTCCAGGATGACCTGGCCGCCGGTGATCGGGAACAGGCGCAGGATGGCCTTGCCGACGGTGGACTTGCCGCAGCCGGATTCCCCGACCAGCGAGAGGGTCTCCCCCTTGCTGATCGAGAAGGACACGCCGTCCACCGCGAAGACGGACCCGGTGCGCCCGCCGAAGAAGCCGCCATGGATCGGGAAGTGCTTCTTGAGGTCGTTGACCTCGAGGATCGGGGTGCTCATGCGGCAACGGCGTCCTTGATGGCGTAGTGGCAGGCCGCGATGTGGCCCGGCGCCTTTTCCTCGAGCGCGGGCGCGACCTTGGTGCAGAGCTCGGTCGCATAGGCGCAGCGCGACGCGAAGACGCAGCCTTCGAGCTTGCGCTTGAGGCTCGGCACCAGGCCCGGGATTTCCTGAAGCCGCGTCTCGGTCCCGGTCAGCGACGAACCGAGCTTGGGCATCGAGCCCAGCAGCCCCTGCGTGTAGGGATGGCGCGGGTTGCGGAACAGGCGGCCGACCTCGGCTTCTTCGACCTTGCGCCCGGCATACATGACGATCACGCGCTCGGCCACTTCCGCCACCACACCCAGATCGTGGGTGATGATGACGATGGCCGCGCCGACCGTGCGCTTGAGGTCGCGCATCAGATCCAGGATCTGCGCCTGGATGGTGACGTCGAGCGCGGTGGTCGGTTCATCGGCGATCAGCAGCTTCGGATTGCAGGCGAGCGCGATGGCGATCATCACGCGCTGGCGCATGCCGCCCGAGAGCTGGTGTGGGTATTCGCGCACGCGTCGCTTGGCTTCCGGGATGCCGACGAGTTCCAGCATCTCGACGGCGCGGTCCTCGGCCGCCTGGGCGGAAAGGCCCTGGTGCAGGCGCAACGTCTCGCCGATCTGCCGTCCCACGGTCAGCACCGGGTTCAGGCTGGTCATCGGTTCCTGGAAGATCATGCTGATCTCGTTGCCGCGGATGGCGCGCATCTCGCGGTCGGAGAGCGTCAGCAGGTCGCGACCCTCGAAGCGGATCGCGCCGGCGATCTTGCCCGGCGGCTCGGGGATGAGCCGCAGGATGGACATGGCGGTGACCGACTTGCCGCAGCCGGATTCACCCACGATGGCGACGGTCTCGCGCGCCTCGACATGGAAGGACACGCCATCGACGGCGCGGTTGATCCCGTCGGGCGAGCGGAAGTGGGTCTGGAGGTTGTCGACTTCGAGCAGAGCCACCGCGTCAGATCCTTTTCGCCATGCGCGGGTCGAGCGTGTCGCGCAGGCCATCGCCGAGCATGTTCACCGCCAGCACCGTGATCGACAGGAACACCGCCGGGAAGAAGACGATGTAGGGCTTCACCTGCCACAACGCCCGGCCCTCGGCCATGATGTTGCCCCAGGACGGGATGATCGGCGGCGTGCCGGCGCCGATGAAGGACAGGATGGATTCCACGATCATCGCGCTCGCGCAGATGAAGGTCGCCTGCACGGTCATGGGCGCGATGGTGTTGGGCAGGATGTGGCGCCAGATGATGACCGGCGTGCGCGTGCCCGCCGCCACCGCGGCATCGACATAGGGCTGTTCGCGCAGCGACAGCACCACGCCGCGCACCAGGCGCGACACACGCGGCACCTCCGCGATGGTGATGGCGATGATGACGTTCTGCACCGACCCGCGCGTCAGCGCCATCAGCGCGATGGCCAGAAGGATCGGCGGGATGGACATCATGCCGTCCATCACGCGCATGATGATGCTGTCGGCCCAGCGCACGAAGCCCGACACGAGCCCGATGGTGAGCCCCGCGATCGAGGCCAGCACAGCCACCGAGAAGCCCACGATCAGCGACACCCGCGCCCCGTAGATCACGCGCGAATAGACGTCGCGGCCCAGCATGTCGGTGCCGAACCAGTATTGTGCGGAAGGTTCGCGCGTGCGCCGCGCCGGCGCCAGCGACGTGGGGTCGGCATAGGTCAGCAGCGGCGCGAAGATCGCCATCAGCACCATGGTGAGCACAATGGCGCCGCCGATCGCGATCGACGGGTTGCGGTACAGGAAGCCCCAGAAGCCGTGGCGTGCCTTCACCGGCGGCATGATGTCGCCCATCGGCGCCGCGACGGCGACATTCGCCGCCGAGACGTCGCCCGGGCTGAGGACGGATGCGGAGGCCATCAGTAGCGGATCCTCGGGTCGAACAGGGTGTAGAGAATGTCGATGATCAGGTTCACCAGGACGTAGGTGAAGGAGAACAGCAGCACGACGCCCTGGATGACCGGATAGTCGCGCCGCAGGATGGCATCGACCGTCAGGCGCCCGAGGCCCGGGATGGCGAAGACGCTCTCGGTCACCACGGCACCGCCGATCAGCAGCGCGATGCCGATGCCGATGACCGTGACGATCGGCACCGCCGCGTTCTTCAGCGCATGCAGGAACAGGATGGACCGCAGCCCCGCCCCCTTGGCGCGCGCGGTGCGGATGTAGTCCTGCTGCAGCACTTCCAGCATGGATGCCCGCGTGATGCGCGCGATCAGCGCGATATAGACCGACCCCAGCGCGATGGCAGGCAGGATCAGGTTCTCCATCCAGGGAAAGAAGCCGTTGGAGAAGGGCGTGTAGCCCTGCACCGGCAGCCATTCGAGCTCCAGCGCGAAGATATAAGCCAGCAGGTAGCCCACCACGAAGACCGGCACCGAGAAGCCGAGCACCGCGAAGCCCATCACCAACTTGTCGATGAAGGTGCCCACGCGCGCCGCCGCGATCACGCCCATCGGCACCGCGATCGAGACCGCGAGGATGAGCGTCACCACCATCAGCGACAGCGTCGGTTCCAGCCGCTGCTTGATCATCAGCGACACCGGCAGGTTGGTGAAGATCGAAACCCCGAGGTCACCGCGCAGGATGTCGAAGACCCAGGCCCCGAACCGCACCAGATAGGGGCGGTCGAGGCCGAGGCTGGCGCGGATGCGCTCGACATCGTCGGGGGTGGCCTGGTCACCCGCGATCACCGCCGCCGGGTCGCCCGGCGCGATGTACAGAAGGCTGAACACGAACAGCGCCACCACCGCCATGACGGGAATGGTGGCGAGCACGCGTCGGACGACATAAGCGAACATGATCGCGGATTACCTGTCAGTGCATCAGGACTTGGAAACGCCCCAGGCGAAGGGGATCGGCCCCTTCGTAATGCCCGTGACATTGCGCCGCCAGGCCTGGTAGCTGAGGAAGAAGCCGGTCGGGCAATACACCACGTTCTCGACCGCCGCGCGGTTGAGCCGCCCGATCGCGGCGCGTTCCTCGGCAAGGTTGTTCGCGGCGAGCCAGTTCGGCACCTCGGCCTCGACCGCCGGGATGTTCGGCCAGCCGAACCAGGCGCCGTCGCCATTCGCGCGCACCGCGTTGTAGACCACCGGGTTGATGGCGTCGGCACCGGCGTGCCAGGTGTGGAACATGCTCCAGCCGCCCTGGTTGGGCGGGTTCTTCATGGCGCGGCGCTGGCCGACGGTGCCCCAGTCGGTCGCGACGAAATCCACGTTCATGCCCAGGCGCTTCAACAGGTCGGCGGTGACGTCGCCCTGCGCCTTCGTGATCGGCTGGTCCTGCGCCACGACGCAGATCACCGGTTCGTTATTGTAGCCGGATTCACGCAGCAGCTGGCGGCCGCGCTCGAGGTTGGCCATCTTCAGCATCTCGCCGCCTTCCTCGGTATACAGCGGCGTATCGGGGGTGAAGAAGCCGCCCAGCGTCTTGCGCAGCGCGGGATCGTTGCCGACCACCGCACCCATGTAGTCGTCCTGGCTGAGCGCGGTCATCACCGCCTGGCGCACCTTCAGGTTGTTGAAGGGCGCATGCAGGTGGTTCATGCGGAAGGAGCCGATGTTGCCCAGCGGGTCGGCGATGTCGACCAGGATGTTGCGGTTGCGCCGCAGCACCGGGACCAGGTCGGTGATGGGGTTCTCCCACCAGTCGATCTCGCCGTTCTGCAGCGCGGCGGATGCGGTGGCCGGGTCGGGCATGATCACCCACTCGATCCGGTCCACCATCATGCGCTTGCCGCCGGCGAGCCAGGACGCGGGCTCATTGCGCGGCACATACTGGTCGAACTTCTGGAACACCGACCTGGCACCGGGCACCCATTCATTGCGCACGAAGCGCATCGGGCCGGAACCCACGTATTCGTTGATCTGGGTGAAGCTGTCGAAGCGCGACGCGATGCGCTCGGGCATGATGAAGCACATCGGCGTGGCGTTCTTGCCCAGCGCCATCGTCATCTTGGGGAAGGGCGCGCTCAGCACCCAGCGGAAGGTGCGGTCGTCGACGGCGCTCAGTTCCACGTTGATGGCGCGCAGCAGCTGGCCCATCGGGTCGCGCGGCATCCAGCGGTTGATGGAGGCCACCACGTCGCGCGCGCGCACCGGCTCGTTGTCGTGGAAGCGCAGGCCCTCGCGCAGCTTGAAGGTCCAGGTCTTGCCGTCGCTGGAGGTCTCCTCGCCCTCGACCATCTGGCGCTGCGGCTGCAGGCGTTCGTCGAAGCCGTACAGCGTGTCCCACACCAGCACCGCGGCGTTGCGCACCACATACTGCGTGCCCCAGATCGGGTCGAAATTTGCAAGGTTCGCCTGCGGCACGAAGCGCAGCGTGCGCGCCGCGGCACCCTGCGACAGCGCCGGGGCCGAGGCCCCGCCGCTGGCGCCGATCGCGGCCACGCCGGCACCCGCCTTGAGGAACGTCCTGCGGTCCATATCACCGTCTCCCTGACATCGATCGGGCGGAGCCTTGCCTGCCCGGTTCACGATCACATTGCATCAAACTTGGGCGCGTCACCAGCACCCCCGCCGGCGCTTCCGCAGGCAGGGCGTGCCCGCACCCGGGTCGCGCACACCGTGCAGCACACGCCGTGCCACGCCGCGGGGCGCTACGACTTGCCGATGTTCCAGAACACCGTCGCGGGCGCGCGGAAGGCGCCGGTCACGTTGCGCCGCCAGGCCGAGGGCTGCCAGTAGTAGCCGAGCGGGACGTAATACATCTCGCGCATGGCCACGCGGTTCAGCGCCTGGCCGATGCGCCGGCTCTCGGCCGGATCGCCGCCCTTCGCGACCCATTCCGCGCGCAGCGCCTCCACCTCCGGCACGTCCGGCCAGCCGAACCAGGCGTTGTTGCCGTTGGCGCGCAGGAACAGGTGGAACACCGGCAGCGCCAGCGACTGCCCGGAGGAGGTGGTGTGGATGATCGACCAGCCGCCGCGCTCGACCGGTTCCTTGCTGGTGCGTCGCTGCACCAGCGTGCCCCAGTCCGCCGAGATCAGTTCCAGGTTCATCCCCAGGCGGCGGATGATGTCCGCGGTCATCAGCGACAGCGCGTTGATCTGCGGATAGTCGCCCGGCGCTATGATCACGACCTTCTCGCCATTGTAGCCTGCGGCGGTCAGCGCCGCCTTCGCCCGCTCGATGTTGCGCACCTTCAGCGCATCCGACCCTTCCTCGTTGGCCAGCGGGGTGTCGCAGGTGAACACGCCCTCGCACGCGCCCCAGCCGGCGGGATCGTCGCCGGCGACGGCGCGCAGGTAGTCGCGCTGGTCCACCGCCATCGCCACCGCGCGGCGGATGGCGGGGTTGTTGAACGGCGGCTGCAGCGTATTGAAGCGCGCGACGCCGTAGGTGCCATCGGTCAGGCGCTGTTCGACCACCACGTTGCGGTTGCGCCGCAGCATCGGCAGCAGATCGTGCAGGGGGTATTCCCAGTAATCCTGCTCGCCCTGCGCCAGCGCGTTGGCGCTGGTGGCGGGGTCGGTGATGATGGTCCACTCGACCTTGTCGATGCGCGGCACGCGCCCGCCGGCGAGGCCGTCCGGCGCCTCGTCGCGCGGCACGTAGCGGTCGTTCTTCGCCCAGGACGCGCGCTGGCCGGGATTCCATTCATCGGCGAGGAATCGGAACGGACCGCTGCCGATGGTATCGCGGATCTGCGTGAAGGCATCGGTGCGCGCGATGCGCTCGGGCATCACGAAGCAGGGGAACTGCGTCTGTCCCAGCGCCATGATGAGCAGCGGCGTGGGGCGATGCAGGCGGAAGCGGAAGCGGGTGTCGTCCACCGCCTCGACCGCAGCGACATTCTCGCCGAGCACCTGCATGAACGGGTCGCGCCGGCGCCAGCGCTCGATGGACGCGACGCAGTCCTTCGCCGCCACGCGCTCGCCGTCGTGGAACATCAGGCCGGGACGCAGCGTGAAGGTCCAGGTGAGCTGGTCCTGGCTGACCTCCCAGCCTGCCGCCATCTGGGGCTTCACGTTGCCGGCGGCGTCGGTGGCGCAGATCTGGTCGTAGATCATGAACGCGTTGTTGCGGGTGACCACCGCCGTCGTCCAAACCGGATCGAGGCTGGTCAGGTTCGCCTGCGGGATGACGCGCAGCGTGCGCGCCGCCGCGCCCTGCGACAGCGCGGGTGCCGAGGCACCGGCGGCCGCGACACCCGCCGCGCCGCCAAGGAAGGTCCTGCGTTCCATGCTCATGGTCTCCTTCATGTCCGCCGCAGGTTCCAGAACAGCGCCAGCCCCGGCACGCGCCCGGTCAGGTTGCGCTTGATCGCCGTCATGGACAGGTAGGCGCCGACCGGCACGTAGGGCAGTTCATCCATCGCGACAGTCTGCATCTCGCGTGCCAGGCGCTGCTCGGTCGCGAGGTCGGGCGCCTCGAACCAGGCGTCGCGCAGTTCCTCGAGCCGCGGTGCGGTCGGCCAGCCGAACCAGGCACTGGCGCCATTGCCGCGCAGCGGGAAATGCGCCGCCGGATCGGCGAAATCGACCGAGGAGAAGGCGGTGAACAGCATCGACCAGCCGCCGCGCTCCACCGGCTCGCGCGAGGTGCGCCGCTGCACCGTGGTGCCCCAGTCGGTCAGCACGATGTCGGCGTTGAAGCCGAGGCGCCGCACCAGGTCGGCACCCACCTGCGTCATGGCGGACGGCGCCAGGATGTCGGTCGGGCCGATCAGCCGCATGAGCTGGTTGGTGTAGCCGGCCTCGCGCATCAGGGCCTTCGCGCGGTCCACGCTGCGCGCGCCGGCCAGCGCGCCGAGGCCGGCATCATTCGCGAGCGGCGTGCCCGGCGTGAACATGCCCACGCCGGTGCGGTAGATCGCCGGATCGGTGCCGACCACCGCCTGCATGAAGTCCTCCTGCGCGATCGCGGGCAGGATCGCCTGGCGCATCTTCTTGTCGTTGAAGGGCGCGTGCAGGTGGTTGAAGCGCAGGATTCCGGTGAGCGGCAGCGGATCGATCGCCTCGATGACCAGGCCGCGGTTGCGGCGCAGCAGCTGCTGGATCTCGGGCGGCGGCTGCTCGTACCAGTCGATCTCGCCGGTCTGCAGCGCGGCCGCGGCGGTCGCGGCGTCGACGATGATGTTCCATTCGACGCGGTCGAAATGCGCGACCTTCGGGCCCGCCGTCAGGCTCGGCGTGCCGGAGGAGACCGGGACGTAGTCCGCGAAGCGCTCATACACCACGAGCGAGCCGGAATTGTACTCGTCCGCCTTGAACTTGAAGGGGCCGGAGCCGACCGCCTCGCGCACCTGCTGGAACGGGTCGGTCCGCGCGAGCCGTTCCGGCATGATGAAGGCCGGGCTGTTGGAGACCTGGCCCAGCGCCTTGAACAGCAGCGGGAACGGGCGCTTCAGCTTGAAGCGGATGCGCCGGTCGTCCACCACCTCGAGCGCGTCGATCACGGTCTCGAGCTTCTGGCCGAAGGGGTTGCGCTTCATCCAGCGCGTGATGGAGGGCACCACGTCCTGCGCGCGCACCGGCTCGCCGTCGTGGAACTTCAGCCCCGGGCGCAGCGTGATGGTGACGACCTTGCCGCCATCGTCCAGCACATGGCCCTCGGCCATCTGCGGCTGGGGCGCGAAGGACGCATCCAGCCCATACAGGCTGTCGTAGATCATGTGCCCGTGGTTGCGGGTGATGTTCGCCGTGGTCCAGATCGGGTCGAGGCTCGTGAGGTTCGCCTGCGGCACCATCTTGAGCACGCGGTTGGCCGGCGCCTGCGCGGTGGCCACGCGCGGCAATGCGGCCACGGCTCCCGCAGCCGCGGAACCCCGCAGCAGATCACGACGATTCATGTTGGTCTCCCAGCCTTCAGAGGGGGGCATCTGACCAGCCGGGGCGGTGAACGGCAAGCCGCCCCTCCTGCCCGCCTTCCGACGCCCGGAAAATAGCGGATCGTGCGGCGGCACGATCCGGGAGCGCAACGCGCGACCGCGCCCAGACCATCAGCCGTCCCCGGCGCGCCAGTGCAAGACGCGCAAGCCAGGCCGGCGAATGCCGGCGCCCAAGGGCACGAATCAAGCGCGCTGGATGTTCCAGAACACCGGCAACCCCTTCAGCATCCCCGACAACCCCCGGCGATAGGCGGTCGCCTGGAAATACTGGCCGAGCGGCAGATAGGGCGCCTCGCGCAGCGCCTCGGCCTGGATCTCGCGCGCCAGGCGCTGCTCGGCCTCCAGGTTCGGCGCGTCGAACCACTGGCCGCGCAGTTCCTCCATCCGCGGCATGGTCGGCCAGCCGAACCAGGCGCGGTCGCCGGTGCCGCGCAGCGCCTGGTTCACGCCGGGGCTGAGCATGTCGAGACCCGTCCAGAAGGTGAAGAACAGGCTCCAGCCGCCGCGGTCGGGCGGCTCGCGCCGGGCGCGGCGCTGCACCAGCGCGGACCATTCGCCGGAGACCACCTCGACCTCCATGCCGACGCGCTTCAGCGTCTCGGCGCCGACCGTGGCGAGCGCGGCCAGCGTCGGGAAGTCGTTGGCGGCGAGCAGCACCACCTTCTCCCCGGCATAGCCGGCTTCAGACAATTCGCGCTTCACACGTTCGGGATCCCGCGCCGAGGTCAACGCCTCCAGCCCGGCATCGTTCGCCAGCGGCGTGCCGGGCGGAAAGATGCCGATGTCGCCGCGCCACAGGGAGCGATCGGCGCCGACGACCGTCGACATGAAGGCGCCCTGGTCGATCGCGCCCAGCAGGATGCGGCGGATGGCGGGGCGGTTGAAGGGCGGGTGCAGCGCGTTGAAACGCGCCATGCCGATGAAGCCGATCGGGTCGGGCACCTCCATGACGATGGCGCGGTTCCGGCGCAGCGTGGCCTGCACGTCGCCGAGCGGGTTCTCCCACCAATCGACCTCGCCGCTGCCCAATGCGCTCGCCGCACTGGCGGCGTCGGGCATCACGTGCCACTCGACGCGGTCGAAATGCACGCGCTTGGGCCCGGCGGTCCAGGTCGGGATGCCCTCGGCGCGCGGCACGTAGTCGCCGAAGCGGTCATAGACCACGCGCGTGCCGGGGATGCGTTCGCGGAAGCGGAAGGGGCCGGATCCGATGATCTCGGCGACCGGTCGCGCCGGGTCGGTGGCGGCAATCCGCTCGGGCATGATGAAGCAGACGGGCGCGGAGGGCTTCGCCAGCGCGGCGAACAGCTGCGGAAAAGGCCGCGACAGGCGGATCAGGATGCTGCCGTCATCGGGTGCCGCGATTTCCTCGGTGCGCGCCAGCAGCACCTGGCCGAGCGGATCGCGCGCCGCCCAGCGGCGGATCGACGCCACGCAATCGGCGCCGCGCACCGGCGTGCCGTCGTGGAACTTCAGCCCTTCGCGCAGCTTGATGGTGATGCGCCGGCCGTCATGCGCGACCTCGTGGCCCTCGGCCATCTGGGGTTCGGGCTGGTAGTCCTGGTTGAAGCCATACAGCGTGTCCCACACTGCGAATCCGTGGTGGCGGGTGGCGTTGGCGGTGGTGACGATCGGGTCCAGCACCGCCAGGTCGGATTGCGGGACGAATTTCAGCACGCGCGCCGCCCCGGTGGTCCCCTGCCCCAGCGCCGGGCGCGCCAATGTCAGGGAAGCGGCGGCAAGGAGGTGGCGTCGCTGCATGGTGGGGTTCCGCATCGCGGCCGCAGTCTCCACCAGATCGCCCGGCGTCGCGCAAGGGGCGGCGCCTTGTTGGGGACCGGCACCGGCCCGCTCCCCCACCCGGCCACCCAACAGGCAGGCGGCCGGGGGGGGGCGGGCTGGTGCCGGTGTTCGGAATGCGCCTAGCGGCGCATTCCGGTGGAAGGCCGCTCAGGCGCGCCGGATGTTCCAGAACAACGGCGGCTGCCCCTTCAGCATCCCCGTGAGGTTCCGCCGGTACGCCGTCGGCTGGTAGTACATGCCGGTCGGCACATAGGGCACTTCCTCGAAGGCCACGCGCTGCATCTCGGTGGTGGCGGCCTTGGCGGCGGCTTCGTCGGGCGCGTCGAACCAGATGTTGCGCTGGGCTTCCAGCGCCGGGATGGTCGGCCAGCCGGCCCAGGCATTGTCGCCATGGCCGCGGATCGAGGCATGGCTGGCCGGGTTCCAGTGGTCCACGCCGGACCAGAAGGTGAAGAAGCCCGACCAGCCGCCCTGGTCGATCGGGTTCTTGCTGGCCCGCCGCGCCACCAGCGTGCCCCAGTCGGTGCTCACCAAGTCCACGTTGAAGCCCATGCGGCGGAACAGGTCCGCCCCCACCAGGGATGCCGCGTTGATCGACGACAGGTCGGTCGCGTTCAGCAGCACCAGCCGCGCACCCATGGCCCCGGCGGCCTGCAGTTCGGCGCGTGCGGCGTCGATGCTCTTTTTCAGCCGATCCAGCCCGACGGTCGAGGCCGAGGGCGATTCCGGGGCGAAGTAGCCGATGCCCTCGCGCTTGAGCGTCGGGTAGCCCTGCACCGTGGCGTCGCCGATCACCGCCGTCATGAAGTCGATCTGGTTGATCGCCGTCAGCACCGTGCGGCGTACCGCGGGGTTGTTGAAGGGCGCGGTCAGGTGGTTGGGCCGGAAGATGCCGATCAGCCCGGTGGCGTTGATCACGTCCACCGCGATGTTGCGGTTGCGCGCGACCAGCGGGAACAGGTCGGCCGTGGGCTGTTCCCACCAGTCGATCTCGCCGGCCTGCAGCGCGGCGGCGGCGGTCGAGGCGTCGGGGATGATGCGCCACTCGACGCGGTCGAAATGCGCGACCTTCGGCCCCGCCGTCATCGACGGCGTGCCGCTGGGCAGCGGCACGTAGTCGGGGTTGCGCGCGTAGGCGAGCGACGACCCCGGAACCCATTCGTTCTGCACGAAGCGGAACGGGCCGCTGCCGATGGCCTCCGTGATGTTCGTGAAGGGATCCACGTTCGCCAGGCGCTCGGGCATGATGAACAGGCAGGATGTCGTGACCTTGGAGAAGGCCTCGATCATCTTGGGGAAGGGCCGCGACAGCTTGATGCTGAAGACGCGATCGCTGTCCTCGGTCATGTCGGCGACGCGCGCCATGAGTTCCTGCCCGAAGGCGTCGCGCCGGCCCCAGCGCTTGATGGAGGCGACGCAGTCGCGCCCGCGCACCGGCGTGCCGTCGTGGAACTTCAGCCCCTCGCGCAGGGTGAAGCGCCACAGCAGGCCGTTATCCTCGGTGACGTGGCCCTGGACCATCTGCGGCTGCGGGCGGAACTGCTCGTCCATGCCATAGAGTTGGTCATAGACCAGGAAGGCGTGGTCACGCGCGATGAAGGCGGTGTTGGTGAAGGGGTCGATGTTCGGGATGTTGGCGTGCGGCACGTAGCGCAGGGTACGCGCGGCGGCCGGCTGGGCGATGGCGAAGCGAGGCAGGGCCAAGGCGGCAGCGGCGCCGGCCAGCAGGTCGCGTCGGAACATGCGGGAAATCTCCGTCTTGTGAAGCCGGACGGAGCCTAGCGACGCCGCCCCCTCCGATCCAGCTGCGATCTGTTGCCCGCCGCCACCGGCGCGGGTGGGCAAGCCAGCGCGGGCGCCGTAAAGGGCGATGATGAACGATATCCCCGTGATCGGCCCGCTGCTGACGCGCCTGCTGGGCCCGGCCCGGGCGCGCCTGGCGCAGGAATTCCTGCGCTTCGGCGTGGTCGGCACGGTCGGCTTCATGGTCGATACCGGCGTGCTGTACGGGGCGCTGGCGCTCGGGGCGGGGCTCTATGGCGGGCGCGCCGCCTCCTATGTGACGGCGGCGACGGTGACCTGGCTGCTGAACCGGATCTGGACCTTCCGCCACCGCAGCGGCGGCCAGCCGGTGCACCGCCAATGGGCGCTGTTCCTGGTCGTGAACCTTGGCGGCTTCGTGCTGAACTACGGGACCTATGCGCTGCTGGTGGCGTTCGTGCCGCTGGTGGCGGCGAACCCGGTGCTGGGGGTGGCTGCGGGTTCGGTGGCGGGGATGTTCAGTAATTTCTTCCTTTCGCGGCAGCTGGTGTTCCGCGCGCGGCCGGAGGGCAGTGGTGCCTGAGCGCTGCCGAGGCCGCGGATGCGACCCGCGGAAAGCCCGGCAACCCGAGGCTTTCGCAGGAGCCCATCCGAGTCCGGCGGCTAGCGCGCCCGCATCATCCCCAGCAGCGCCACGAAGAAGGCCCCGAAGGCCAGTTGCAGCCCCAGCAGCATGGACGTGACCGAGGCGATCGACAGCCGCATCGCCCCGGTGCCCTGCAAGGCGCCGAAGCGCTCCCCGCCCCAGATCGCCACCGTCGCCACGCCAAGCCCCAGGCCGAGCAGCACCAGCAGCCCGGCCACGATCAGCGCGGGTTCCAGCCCGAAGCGCGACAGCGCGGCGGTCAGTTGCTTCGCCTCCGGCACCACCCCCTGCTGGGCTCCGTAGATCCGGGCGAAGACCCAGAACTGCACGGCCTGGAAGCCCATCACGGTGGCCCCGGCGGCATAGAGCAGCGTGTGCACGTCGAAGGTGACGCCCGTCATCCGCACCGGCCCGGGCAGCAGCGCCGCCATCGCCGCCAGCCCCGCCAGGAAAAGCGCCGCGCCCGGATACAGGAACAGCCAGCGCGGGCAGAACACCAGCAGGAAGCGCAGATGCCGCCAGCCATCCCGCCAGGACCGCAAATGCGGCGGGCGCGACCGGCCATCGGGCGACAGGGTGGTCGGCACCTCGGTGATGCGCAGTCGGTTGACGGTCGCCTTCACCACCATTTCGGAGGCGAATTCCATGCCCGGCGCGCGCAGGTCCAGCGCCAGCATCGCGTCGCGGTCGAACCCCCGCAGGCCGCAATGGAAGTCCTTCACCGGGCTCGCGAAGAAGACCCGCCCAATGGTCGAGAGCACCGGGTTGCCCAGGTAGCGGTGCAGCGGCGGCATCGCGCCGGGCTTGATGCCGCCGCGGAAGCGGTTGCCCATGACCAGCTGGTAGCCTTCCCGCAGCTTGGCCACGAAGGGGTCCAGCGCGGTGAAATCGTAGGAATCGTCGCTGTCGCCCATGATGACGAAACGACCCCGCGCGGCGGCGATGCCGGCGATCAGGGCGGCGCCGTAGCCGCGCTCGGCCACCGGGACCACCCGCGCGCCCATGGCGCGGGCGATATCCTGGCTGCCGTCGGTGCTGCCATTGTCGGCCACCACCACCTCGCCCGCCACGCCCGCGCGGGCCAGGTAGCCCATGGCCTTGCGCACGCAGGTGCCGAGCGTCTCCGCCTCATTGAGGCAAGGCATGAGAATGGTGAGTTCGAGGGGACCCTCCCCCTCGGCCATTCCGGCGCGACGCGGTTCAGCCGTGTCCATTTGCCTCCGGCGCTCCAGTTTGGCGGGCTGTGCGGCCGCGTAATCGCGACAACGTCATGTTGATCCGAGCTGTGATATGGTGTCGAACCTCGGGCCGACAGCGGTTCTCGCCTCGAAAGCAGGCGGGATGAGGGCAGGCAGGCCGGGCGGCAATGGCGTCGGGCGGGCACGGGCTGCGGAATGGCAGGTGGTATCGGCATGAAGCGAGCAACGGCGGACAGGCATGGCGACTGACTCACGCGTCCTGCTGGGGGAGACCCCGGCGGCATTGACGCCGCTGGCGCGCACCGTGGCGGCCTGCCGCGCGCAGTTCCTCGCGGTCGGCGTGTTCAGCGGCGTGGTCAACGTGCTGCAGCTGACCGTGTCGCTCTACATGATGCAGGTGTTCGACCGCGTGCTGTCCACGCGCAATTTGAACACCCTGCTGTACCTGACCCTCATTGCCATGGTCGCGCTGGCGCTGATGGCGCTGCTGGAAGGTGCGCGGTCGCGCATCATGCAGCGCATCGGCAACTGGATGGAGGAGAAGGTCGCCCCGGAAGGCTTCGCCCGTGCGGTCGAAAGCCAGCTGCGCGGCCGTGCCTACCGGATGGAGGTGCTGCGCGACCTGGGCGTGGTGCGTGGCTTCCTGGGATCGCCTGGCGCGCTGGCGCTGTATGATGTGCCCTGGGTGCCGGCCTACCTGTTCGTGATCTTCCTGCTGCATCCGGTGCTCGGCTGGGTGTCGCTGGTCGGCGCCGCGCTGCTGCTGGCCCTGACCATCTTCAATGAGCTGGCGACTTCGAAACTGCTGCGGGAGGCGAACACCGCCGCCATGGGCAGCCAGCGCCGCGCCGAATCGATCGTGCGCAATGCCGAGGTGATCGACAGCATGGGCATGCTGCCGGCCGTCATGGCGCGCTGGCAGCGTGGCGTGGTCGAGATGTCGGGCCCGATGAACCAGGCGATGGACCGCGCGGCGCCGCTGCTCGCCATCACCAAGTTCGTCCGCCTCGCGGTCCAGGTCGCGATCCTGGGGATCGGCGCCTTCCTGGTGCTGGAACAGCAGCTCACGGCCGGTGCGTCGATCGCCGCGTCCATCATCATGGGCCGGGCACTCGCGCCGGTCGAACAGATGATCGGCGGCTGGAAGCAGCTGGTGCAGGCGCGGCAATCGTGGAAGCGGCTGCAGGCCTTCCTGGTGCTGCCGCGGCTGCGCCCGCCGGGCATCGCGCTGCCCGAACCGACCGGGCGCCTCACGGTCGAACGGGTGACCTACGGCTTCCCGGGCACCAATGTGGCGGTGGTGAAGGGTGTCGCCTTCGCGCTGGACGCGGGTGAGAGCCTGGCCATCATCGGCCCCTCCGCGGCCGGCAAGACCACGTTGATCCGGCTGCTGACCGGCACGCTGGCGCCGGCGTCCGGCGCGGTACGGCTCGATGGCGGCGACGTCCACACCTGGCAGCGGGAGGATTTTGGCCGCCATGTCGGCTACCTGCCGCAGGATGTGGAATTGTTCGACGGCACCGTGCTCGACAACATCTCCCGCATGGCGCAGGCGCCCTCCGAGGCGGTGTTCGACGCCGCCAGGCTCGCCGGCTGCCACGAGATGATCCTGCGCCTGCCCAAGGGCTACGAGACCGAGATCGGCGAAGGCGGGCAGCACCTTTCGGGTGGGCAGCGCCAGCAGATCGGCCTGGCCCGCGCCATGTTCGGCAACCCCAAGCTGATTGTGCTTGACGAACCCAATTCCAACCTGGATGGCGATGCCGAATCGGCGCTGCTGCGCGCTCTGCACGACCTCAAGAGGCAGGGCACCACGGTGGTGCTGGTCTCCCACCGGCCGGTGCTGGTGCAGGGGGTCGAGAAGGTGCTGCTGATGCGCGAGGGCGCCGTCGAAATGTTCGGTCCGCGCGCCGAGGTGCTCAAGAAGATCATGAAGCCCGCCACGCCGATCGCGGCACCGCCCGGGCGCATCGAAGGCCGGGAGGCGCAGGCATGAGCGACCCCGTCCCGGTCCCGCAGCCCCCGGCGCAGGAGGTGATTCCCCGCCGCCTGCCGCCAGTGACGCTCACCCTGCCCGAGGTACCGCCACCGGCAGCCCGTCCGCGCACGCGCGGCACCGTACTGTTCGGCTTCGTGGCCATCGGCCTTTTCTTCGGCGCCTTCGCCGCCTGGTCCTCGCTGGCCCCGCTGTCCGAGGCGGCGATCGCGCCCGGCATGATCAAGGTCGAGGGCACGCGCCGCACCATCCAGCACCTGGAAGGCGGCATCGTGCGCGAGATCCTGGTGCGCGACGGCGAGCGGGTGCAGGCCGGCCAAGTGCTGGTACGGCTCGATGACATCCGCGCCGGCGCCGACCTCGAGACGCTGCGCAGCCAGCGCTGGTCCTTCATGGCGCAGGATGCGCGCCTGACCGCCGAGCTCGCCGGCACCGACACCATCACCTTCCCGCCCGAACTGCTGGAGGCGAGCGAACCGCGTGCGCAGGACGCCATCATGGGCCAGCGGGCGGTGTTCGAGGCTCGGCGCGCCAGCCTGTTGGCGCAGGTCTCGGTGCAGGAGGCCCGGATCGGCCAGCAGGAGGCGATCACCAGCGGCGCCACCGGCCAGTTGCGCGCCCAGCGCCAACAGCTGGAGCTCATCAGGCGGGAGGAGGAGATCACCCGCACCCTGGTCCAGCAGGGCCTCCAGCGCCTGCCCACGCTGCTGGCGCTGCAGCGCAGCGCGGCCGCGCTGGAGGGCCAGGGCGACGATCTCCAGGGCCAGCTCGACCGCGCGACCCAGGTCATCGCGGAGGCGCGCGGCACCATCGCCAGCATCGTCGGCCAGCGCCGGCAGGAGGTCGCGGGCGAGCAGCGCGAGGCGCGCACCCGCCTGGCGGAGGTCGAGGAACGCCTGCGCGCCGCGCGCGACGTGGCGGTGCGCCGCGACATCCTGGCGCCCGAGGAGGGCACCATCCTGAACCTGCGGCTGTTCAACATCGGCGCCGTGGTGCGCCCCGGCGACCCGGTGATGGACCTGCTGCCCACGCAGGACCGGCTGGTGGCGGAAGTGAACATCCAGCCCAACGACATCGACATCGTGCATGTCGGCTTGCAGGCGGAGGTCCGGCTGCCCGGCTTCAAGCAGCGCCTGGTGCCCTACCTGCACGGGCACGTCACCTTCGTCGCGCAGGACGTCACGGTCGACGACCGCACGCGCATGACCTACTACCGCGCGCATGTGCTGATCGACCAGGACCAGCTGGCGCGGCTCGATGGCGTCAACCTCGTGCCCGGCATGCCGGTCGAGGCGATGATCATCATCGGCGAACGCAGCTTCCTGCGCTACATCACCCAGCCGGTGCGCGACAGCTTCACCCGCGCCTTCCGCGAGCAATAGACCAGGGAGATCCAGAGCATGGCCGAGAACCGCCCCACCGTCTTCGCCGATGGCGTGATCGAGGCGCAGGTCGCCCATGGCGTCGCGCGCATCACGCTGGCCGTCACCGGCAATGACGGCAAGGCATCGCCCTGCGCCACGCTGTGCGTGCCGGTCACGCAGCTGCCCACGCTGGTGAACGGCATGGGCAACCTGCTCAAGCAGATCGAGGAACGGGTGCGCGCGCAGATCCAGCAACAGCAGGGCGCGCAGCCGGCGGCGGAGCCCGCGGCGGCGCCGGACGGCCCGGCGGGGGCCTTCCGCTTCCAGAACTGAGGCGTCGGCGCCGCAAGGCGCGCGGAACCCTGAGGCGCGGCCCGACGCGCCGCGGCGCGTGGCTCGTTTCAGGAAGCAGCGTCAGCCCACCGGGGCGGGCAGGTCCATCGCCTCGGACACCGCCGAATACGGGATGCCCGCCGCATCGTTGACGCGGCGTACCGCATCCGCGCTGCCGGCCTCGAACAGGCAGACGCAGCGCGCATCGCCGGGCAGGAAAACCGAACGCAGGTAGCGCACCGGCACGCCGCCGGCGGTCGATTCCGCCGCGGCGCCGATCGCTGCCGCCTGCGCCCCCGCCAGTACCTGCATCGTCACGCCGGGCAATGACCGCTCGACTGCGTAGACCGTCATGGGGCGACCTCCTTCTGAATGGACCCGGCGGAGCCTGGCCCTAGGGCATGCCGCCGCGACAGAAGGTTTCGTCTATGGGCCCATAGGCTCCGCCTTCAGGCCGGCGCGCGTTGCGTCGTTGACGCCGGGCCGGCGCACTCTGCAGGCTGCCCGCATGGAGATGCACCAGGTCCGCTACTTCATCGCCGCGGCGCGCAGCCTGTCCTTCACCCGCGCCGCCGAGCAATCCAACGTCTCCCAGCCCGCGCTGACCGCCGCGCTGAAGAAGCTCGAGACGGACCTCGGCGGCCCGCTGTTCCACCGCGAGCACAACCGGCTGAGCCTCACCGAACTCGGCCGGCGCATGGAACCGCTGCTGCGCGAGGTGCTGGAGCGCGCCGACGCGGCGCGCAGCACGGCGGACAGCCTGCGCCTGCTCAAGCAGGCGCCGGTGCGCGTCGGCGTCATGCCCACGCTGGGGCCGGTTCGGCTCGCGCGCTTCCTGTCGGCCTTCGAGCAGGCGCATCCGGGCATCGAGGTCGCGATTCGTGAGGGCCGACCGGCGGAGCTCGGCGCCTGGCTCGATGCCGATACGCTTGATGCGGCCATCCTCAACCCGCTCGACCTCGCTGCTGAGTCCTGCCGGATCGAGCCGCTCTACACCGAGCGCTACGTCGTGCTGCTGCCGCCCGAACACCCGCTGCGCAACCGCGATGCGCTGTCGCTGTCCGACCTCACGCGGCAGGCCTATGTCGACCGCCTCGCCTGCGAGATGCGCGAACGGGTGATGGCGGCCTGCGGGGCGCAGGGCGTGGAGCTCTATGCGCGCTACCGCTCCGAGCGCGAGGACTGGGTACAGGCGATGGTCGCGGCCAATCTCGGCTTCGCGTTCATGCCCGAGCATTCCATCACCCACCCCGGCACGATCCAGCGTGCGCTGTCGGACCCGCATGTCGAGCGCACCGTGGCGCTGGCGACCATGCCGGGCCGCCCGCAGGCGCCGGCCGTGGCGGCCTTCGTGCGGGCGGCGCGCGGGCATCGCTGGCTCGCCTGACGCCCGATCCACAAGGGCGTCGCCTTCGTGCGACCCGGGCGCCGGGCCGCGCTATTCCGCCGTTGCGCCCGAGGTGCGGACCACCTCGGCCCAGCGCGCCGCCTCGCGCCGCGCGAAGGCCGCCGCCGCCTCGCCCGTGAGGCCCGGATCGGTCAGCGACAGCGCCGACAACCGCGCCACCAGGTCGGGCGAGGCCATCGCGCGCGGCACCTCGGCCAGCAGGCGCTGAACGCCCTCGGCCGGCGTGCGGGCGGGGGCGAACAGGCCGAACCAGGTGCTCGCCTCGAAGCCGGGGAAGCCCTGTTCGGCCACGGTCGGCACATCGGGCAGCGTCGGGTCGCGCCGCGCACCGGCCACCGCGATGCCGCGCACGCGGCCTTCGCGGATCAGCGGCAGCGCGGGCGGCAGGGAGGTGCTGCCGATCGGCGCCTGGTTGCCCACCACCGCGGTTGCAGCCTGCGCCGGGCCGAAGGCGACGGGGGTGGCCTGCACGCCGGCGAGCGTGCGGAACAGCAACTCCGCACCCAGGTGCGGCGTGGTGCCCGTGCCGGAATGGGCATAGGCGGTGCCGGGATTGGCGCGTGGTGGCCGGCACCGACGGGTGCACGAAGAAGCCGTTGGGCGCGGTGGCGACCACCGCGATCGCGGTGAAGTCGTCCAGCGTGTAGCCGGCATTGCGGTACAGCGTGGGGTTCACGCTGATGGCCGTGGAATGCATCAGCAGCGTGTGGCCGTCGGTCGCCGCCTTGACCGCCTGGGCGCCGAGGTTGCCGCCCGCGCCGCCGCGGTTCTCGACCACCACGGGCTGGCCGATGCCCTCGGTCAGCTTCTGCGCCAGCGTGCGCGCCACCACGTCGGTCGAACTGCCCGGCGGGAAGGCGACGACGATGCGCATCCGGCCAGGCCGCCTGGGCGAGGCGTGGCACGGCTAGCATCGCGGCCGCGGCGCCGATCGCGGCGCGCCGGCGAACATGGTTCCTTGTCATGCGATGTGCCCTCCCCCGCGCGCAGCGCTCAGGCAGAGGATACACCAGGGGAGGCATTGCGCGACGCCTGCGACGTGGCTCAGCTTCGCAGGGCCGCCAACCTTGCGCTCGGCCACGCCCGGCATCGCGGCCCCCGCAGCAGCCAGGCGATGAAGCCGCCGGAAGGGTCGGTATCCGGGTTCCACGCGTGGGCTTACCTTGCCTGTCCTCCGCATGGCGTCGCTGCGCATCGAAACGACCTCGTCTGGTGCCAGGTCGCGGCGCGCGGGCGGGCTGGCGGGCGCGGTGCAGGCCGACCTCGGTCCCGACGCGGCCGAATGTCCCGCGCAGCCGGAGTCCCCGGCGCGCGCCCGCGGCCATTTTCAGCGTGGGCGGCAGCGCCGCCTGGTCGTCATTCCCGCGTCAGTCGCGACGCCGCGCGTGGCGGCGCCACCGACCCTACGGGAAGTGTCGCCGGTCGGATCGGGATCTAGCGGTCGTCGTAACCGCGCGGATGCGCCTCCCGCCAGGCCCAGGCGGTGCGCACGATCTCATCGAGGTCGCCATAGCGCGGCGACCAGCCGGTTTCGGCGCGCAGGCGGTCGCT
>LNEW01000178.1 GCA_001464375.1 Rhodospirillales bacterium Ga0074136
CACGCGCCGCCCTTCCGCCAGCAGGGCGCCGGCCTCCGCGCTGATGCCGAGCGCGGGAATGCCATGGCCCCCGTTGCGCCCGGACGACCCCGACACCGCCCCCACGCCGGCTTCCGGCTGCACGATCAGGAAGGCCGCCGCCCCCGCCTGCTGCGCCGCCGCCAGCTTTACCCGCCGATGCACGGTCCAGGAGGCGAAGGGATATTCGTGCCGCGCGAGCACCGCGCGCCCGGCGGCATCGGCGTAGTCCCCGGCCACGCCGCGCCCGCAGTCGCGCGTATCCAGCACCAGGCCCCCGGGCGGCGTCGCGGCGGCGCCCAGCAGCGGCGCGCAGGGCAGGTCGCGTCCGGTCGCGAGGTCGGTGACGTGCGCCGCGTCGCAGCGCCAGCCGGCATAGGGCACCGGTTCGTCAACGACGGCGCCGATCGCCACCATGCGGTCGTGCAGCAATGCGAAGCCGCGCGCGGCGCTGTCGGTTCCCTGCAGCCGCCCGCCGGTGTCGCACATGGCGGCGAAGTCGGCGGCGAGCAGCGGGTCGGCCGCGACCCGCCCGAGGAAGGCGGCGAGGTCGCCGGCCATCGCCTATCGCCGCCCCGCCCGCCCGCGACGCGTCACTGCGCGGTGATGCCGCGGCTTCGCGCGATCTGGCCGTAGCGCGCGATATCCTGGCGGATGCGTTCGCCGAAGGGCCCCGGCCCGTCGCTCCGCGGGATAACGGCCAGCGCTTCAAGCCGTGGACCCATCTCGGCAGCGCCCAGCACGCCCGGCATCGCCGCGGCGATCTTCTGGATGATCGCATCGGGCGTGCGAGCGGGGGCGAGCAGCCCCCACCAGTGTTCCGCCACCAGGTCGATGCCCTGCTCGCGGAAGGTCGGGATGGTCGGGTGGCTACGCATGCGTTCGTTCGACATCACGCCGAGCCCGGTGATCTGCCCGGATGTCAGCTGCGGCGCGGCGGAGGCCACGGTGACGAACACCGTGTTGAGGTTGCCCGCCGCCAGATCCTGGATGGCCGGCCCGCCGCCGCGATAGGGCACATGGGTGATCTGCGTGTTCGTCGCGATCTGGAACAGCTCGCCCATCATGTGCGAGGCCGCGCCGACGCCGCCGGAACCGTAGGTGTAGTGCCCCGGTCGCGCGCGGGCGAGCGCCGCGAATTCCGCCGCGTTGCGCGCCGGCAGCGACGGATGCCCGAAGATCAGCAGCGGCGCCGCGCCCACCATGACGACCGGCACCAGGTCCTTCTCCACGTCGTAGGGCATGCGCGATTGCAGCGCCGGCACGATGGCGTAGGGCAGGTCCGCCAGCAGCAGCGTGTAGCCATCCGGCGCGGCGCGCGCGACCGCCTCGGTGCCCAGCATCGAGCCCGCGCCCGAGCGGTTCTCCACGATCACCGATTGGCCGAGCGCAGCCCCCAGCCCCGGCTGGATCAGCCGCGCCAGCACATCCGACGACCCGCCGGGTGCGAAGGGCACGATCAGGCGGATGGACCGGTTCGGCCAGTCGGCCTGGGCGAGCGCCGGTGCGGCGAGCGCCGCACCCGCCGCGCCCAGCAACGCGCGGCGCGTCAGGCGCGGGGACGCAGCCCGCACCAGGTCGCAATGTAGGTCGCGATGGTTCTCGTGCATGTGCGGAGATCCTCGATGGATGTGCGTTCGTCGAAGCCGTGCGCCACTTCGCCCTTGGGCCCGTAGCAGAGGCCAGGCGTGTTGAAATACAGCCCATAGTAGCGCGCATCGTTCACTGCGGTGGTGCGCCGTTCGGGCATCGCCCCGCCATGCACGGAGGCATGGGCTTCGGCGAGAACCTTCTCCGCCTCGCTGCCGGGTTCGAGCACATAGGGGTCGGTCTGGAAGCCGGTCCAGACGATCTCGGGCGGGTTGTTCGCCATGAAGCTGTCGCCGGTCGCGGCGGCCTTCACGCAGGCCTCGATGCCCGCCATCGCCTGCCAGGCCGATGCGGCAATCCACCTCGCACCAGGCGGGCGTCGAACTCGCCCAGTCGCCGCCGCGGATGATGCCCGGGTTGAACTTGATCGGGTCCTTGATGTCGGCATACCAGGGGCTGGACTTCGCCGCCTGATTCAGCGTGCGCGTATGGGCATACAGCGCATTGATCAGCGCATAGGCCGACATGATGGCGTTGGTGCCGTCCTGCGCCACCGCCACATGCACCGGCACGCCGCGCACGCGCAGGCGGAACCAGATGGTGCCGGTCTGGGTGCGGGTGATGGCGTGGCCGGTGGGTTCGGGCACCAGCGCGGCCTCGGCGCGATAGCCGCGCAGCAGGGCCGCCAGCGCACCATTGCCGGTGCTCTCCTCCTCGGTCACCGTCTGCACATAGACATCGGCGGCGGGTTCAAAGCCGGCGGCGCGGATGGCGTCCATCGCAAACACCATGCAGGCGACGCCGGACTTCATGTCATGCGCGCCGCGGCCATACATCCAGCCGTCGCGGATGGTCGCGCTGTAGGGCGGGTGGGTCCACATCTCGTGCGGGCCTTCCGGCACGACGTCGATATGCCCCTGCAGGATCAGGCTGCGCCCCGTCGGGTTCGCCGGGCGATGGGACGCCACCACCTGGATCGACCCGGCCGAGTCGACGCCGACCATCGGCGCCATCTTCGGGTGGTCCGGCACGTCGGCGATGGAGAATCGGTCCACCGCATAGCCGCGCGTGGCCATCTGCCGCGCGAACCAGTCCTGCAGCGGAGCCTCGCGCCCGCGCAGGGACGGAAAGCGCACCAGCTCCTGCAGGAAGGCGACCTGGCTGTCGAAGCCGGCATCGATGGCGGCGAAGGTGCGGGTGCGGGCCTCGGCGTCGAACATGCGTCGTGTGATCCTTGCAGGCCAGTCAGGCGGGTCGGGGAGCATCGTTGACCGGCGACGGATCGTAGACAACCCGGTCCAGCCCGCCAGCCCGGTGTTGGCGGCCGCGGGCCCCATTTTCGTCCAGCCCGCGCCGCCTGGTGCGGGAGCCCCTGCCAACGCTCCGCCTCCAGGTGGTCATCGCCGGGCACGGCGGTCGTGCGCGGCCTGAAGCCGATGTCGGGGGCCTGCCATCCCGCGCACCAGCGCGCTCGGTGAACGGGCGGCCGCCTCCGCCGCGCGCGCGGCGGAGGCCAAGCCATTCAGTTCACCGGATGCGACAGCATCGCGTTGGTGTACCAGCGCGGATCCGGTTCGTAGCGCACGCGCGCACGCTGCGTCGCCCAGACCAGGCGCAGGAAGTGGATGGGGATGACGCCCAGTTCCTCGGTTGCGATGCGCAGCGCCTCAGCGGTCACGGCATCGCGCTGCGTTGCGTCCATCGTGACCATCGCCCGCGCCACCAGCGCATCCATCCGCGGCGACGACCAATGCTGCCGGTTGAACGGCCCGGTGCCGGTCGTCGTGTCGCGCGTCATCACCACCTGGCGCAGCATGTTGGCGCCGTAGTTCGCGGTGAAGGTCGTCATGAACATGCTGAATTCGCGCGCGGTGGCGCGCGAGAACAGGTTGGCCGGCGGCAGCACCTCGACGCGCGTCTCGATGCCGATGCGCGTCCAGCCCTGGGCGATCGCCTGCATCACGTCGGCGTCGCCGGGGAACCAGCCATTCGGTCCATGGATGGTGATGCGGAAGCCGTCCGGATAGCCGGCCTCGGTCAGCAGGCGTCGCGCGCGGTCGGGGTCGAAGGGCAGCGGCGGCAGGCCGGGCGCGCGGCCCTGAAGCGCGGGCGCGGCGAACTGATCGGCCGGCGTGCCCTGGCCGTTCAGCAGGCGTTCCACCACGCCCTGGCGGTTGATGCCCATCGACAGCGCCTGGCGCACGCGCACATCGCGCAGCGGGTTGCGATCCAGCGGACGGCCCTGCTTGTCGGTGACGAAGGGCGTCGCCTCCCGCATTGCGTCGGGCATGATGTAGGAGGTTGTATTGGCCGCCACGCCGAACACCGCGATGCGCGGTTCGCGCTCGAGCCGCGGCACGTCCTGGCTGGGGACGGAATCGATCACGTCCACATCGCCCGACAGCAGGGCCGCGGACCGCGCCCCGGCATTGGCGATGACGCGCGTCACCACGCGGTCCCAGGGCTGTGCGGGTCCCCAATAGGCCGGGTTGCGCACCACCTCCTGCCGCTCACCGATGGCATAGGAGACGTGGCGATAGGCGCCGGTGCCCACCATGGCGCGCCCGGCGTTGAAATCCGCCAGCGCCGCGGTGGCATGCACGGTGCGCGACAGGATGAACACCGCCGCGATGTCGTGTTCCAGGAACGGGTGCGGTTCGCGCGTGTGGAAACGGATGGTGCGCGGGTCCACCACCTCGACGCGGCTGATCAGCCGCACCGCCGGCGTGAAGGGACCGGGGCTGTTGGGCACGGTCGGCACGCGGGCGTAGGAGAACGCGACATCCTCGGCCGTGAAGGGCGTGCCGTCGTGGAAGCGCACGCCCTCGCGCAGGCGGAATTCCCAGGTCCGGTCATCCACCGCGCGCCAGGACTCCGCCAGCCGCGGCACGAAGGCCCCGCTGCTGTCGAGGTCGATCAGCAGGTCGAAGACCTGGCGCAGCTGCGCATTGTTCATGTTCGAGGAATGGTAGTGCGGGTCCATCCCCGTGGGCGCGGATGACGCGCCGATATTGAGCGTGCGCTGCGCCAGCGCCGGCGTGGCGGTGAGCGCGATCGCGGCAGCGACGGCCAGCGTCGCGCGACGGAATCCCGGCATCGAAAACCCCCTGTCTTGTCGTTGCGGCAAGCCTCGGGGCCGGGGCGCCGCGCGTCAAGCGCGCGCTATGCGACCGGCCGGCGGAAGAACAGCATCGGCACCACCACCGCGAGCGCGACCCCGCCCGCCAGGATGTGCAGCGCATAAGGCAACCAGGCCGTCGCCCGGATATTTTCCAGGATGATGATGAAGATGACGGTGCTGCCGAGGATGCTCATGCTGACGATGCGTCCGGCGATGCTGACTTCGGTGCGCGGCTTGGCGGCGGGCTCTGCCATGGCGGTTCTCCTGTGGCGCGAGGTTCCGCCGGGCGTGTCGGTCGGGTCAAGCAATCCTGACGCGACGTGCGTCCATGCAGCATGACGCCGCATTCCTCTTGCCCACACTAAATGTTTTGGTTAAGTGTTTCGGCGCACCGGGAGCACCGTCATGACCGCCCTGTCCACCTGCCTGTGGTTCGCGACCGAAGCCGAGGACGCCGCGCGCTTCTACGCCGCCACCATCCCCGGCGGCCGCATGGGCGCGGTGGTCCGCACGCCGCCCGGCGGCCCCGGCCCTGAAGGCAGCGTGCTGCTCGCGCTGTTCGAGATCGGCGGGCAGCCCTTCATGGCGCTCAACGGCAATCCCGGCGACGCCTTCACCAATGCCATCTCGCTCGTGGCCACCTGCGCCGACCAGGCGGAACTCGACCGCGTATGGGACGCGCTGCTGGTGGGTGGATCGCCGATCGCCTGCGGCTGGCTGAAGGACCGCTACGGCGTGGCCTGGCAGGTGGTGCCCGATGGCCTGATGGACCTGCTGGGCGGCACCGACGAGGCCGGCCGCACCCGCTTCATGGCGGCGATGCACACGATGGTGAAGCTCGACCTGGCCGCCCTGAAGGCGGCGGTCGCCGGCGCCTGAACCCGAACAAGGAGACGACGCATGACCTATGTCGATGGCTTCGTGCTGGCCGTGCCCAACGCCAAGAAGGACGCCTATCGCCGCCACGCGGTCGAGATGGCGCCGCTGCTCAAGGAACACGGGGCGCTGTCCATGGTGGAATGCTGGGGCGACGACGTGCCGGAGGGCAAGCTCACCTCCTTCCCCATGGCGGTGAAGCAGGAGGCCGACGAGACGATCGTCTTCTCCTGGATGACCTGGCCGTCGAAGGCGGTGCGCGACGAAGGCTGGAAGGCCATCATGGCCGACCCGCGCATGAAGATGGACGCCGCCGACGTGCCCTTCGACGGCAAGCGCATGATCTATGGCGGCTTCACCATCCTGACCGAAGCCTGACCAGGAGGACCCGACCATGCCCATCACCCCCTACCTGTTCTTCGAGGGCCGCGCCGAGGAGGCGATCGCCTTCTACGCCGGCGCGATCGGCGCCGAGGTGACGATGCAGATGCGCTTCCGCGAGGCGCCCGATCCGCCGCCGCCCGGCGTGCTGCCGCCGGGCAGCGAGGAGCGCATCATGCATGCCGAACTGCGCATCGGCGATGCGACGCTGATGGTCTCGGATGGCGGCTGCGCGGGGGCTGCGAAGTTCGCCGGCTTCGGCGTGTCGCTGCCCGCCCACGACGCGGCGCAGGCGCAGCGGCATTTCGACGCGCTGGCCGATGGCGGGGCGGTGCAGATGCCGATCGCGCCGACCTTCTGGAGCCCGGCCTTCGGCATGGTGCAGGACCGCTTCGGCGTGCTGTGGATGATCGGCGTCGCGCAGGAGGGTGCGTGATGGACAGCACCCTGGACCCGGCGCTCGACCTGGTCATCGAGCGCAGGATCGACCTGCCGCCCGCCCCGCTCTGGGCCTGCTGGACGCGGCCCGGGCTGATGGAACAGTGGTTCTGCCCGGTGCCGTGGAAGATGACCGACATCGCGATCGACCTGCGGCCTGGCGGGCATTTTCGCGGCGTGATCCGCGGCCCGGCGGGCGAGGCGATGCCCAATGAAGGCTGCTACCTGGAGGTGCTGACGGAACGCCGGCTGGTTTGGACCGACGCGCTGGCCGGCGGCTACCGCCCGCGCGCCGGGGCCTTCATGACCAGCATCATCAGCTTCGAGCCGGTCGCCGGCGGCACGCTGTACCGCGCCATGGCGCTGCACGCCGATGCCGAGACCCGCGCGAAGCACGAGGCGATGGGCTTCCACGACGGCTGGGGCACGGCGACCGACCAGTTGGTGGCGCTGGCCCGCACGCTCTAGTCGCGCGGCAGCGACGCCAGCGCGGATTCGTATTCGCCCGTGTCGAAGCCGACGACCAGCCGGTCGCCGATGGACAGCACCGGGCGGCGGATCATCGAGGGCTGGGCGAGCATGAGGTCGATCGCCGCGGATTCCGTGAGGCCCTGCTTCTGGTCCTCCGGCAGCTTGCGGAAGGTTGTGCCGGCGCGGTTCAGCAGGCGTTCCCACCCCACGCGCCTGGACCAGCCCCCCAGCGTGGCGCGGTCGATGCCCGCCACCTTGTAGTCGTGGAAGGCGTGCGCGATGCCGCGGGCATCGAGCCACGCGCGCGCCTTCTTCATCGTGTCGCAGTTCCTGATGCCGTGGATGATGATGGGCACGCCAGCCTCCGCCGTTCGGTTCCGCCCCAGGCTACCCGGCGCCCGCGCTGCCGATCCAGGTGACGACAAGCGAAAGGACATCCGATGGCCGACCTGGTCCTGACCATCTGCTCCAGCCTGGACGGGTACTGCGAAAAACCCGGCGGCGTCTTCTCTCCACCGCCCTGGTCCGACGAGGTCGAGGCCGCCTGGTCGGCCGCGGCGCTTGCCCGTGCGGGGCACCTGCTCTACGGGCGGGCCAACTTCATCTTCAACCGGGATTTCTGGAGCGCGGCCGAGACCGACCCCACCAGCCCCGCCGCGGGCATTTCCTACGCTGCGAAGATGAACGCCCTGCCCAAGACCGTGGTCACCCGCACGCTGACCGGGGATCCCGGCTGGCACGGCCGCATCGCCGGGCCGGACCTTGCGGCCGAGGTGGCGCGGCTGAAGCGCGAGACCACCGGCGACGTCTTCGCCTTCGGCAGCGCGACGCTGGCGCAGAGCCTCTGGTCGCTCGACCTGGTGGACGAGTTCTGGCTGATGGTGACACCCGAGATCTTCGGCGATGGCGCGCCCGTCTTCCGCCCCGGTCGGCCAGCGGCGACGATGCGCCTGGTCGAATGCCGCAGGCTCGACGTCGGGTCCGTCATCCTGCGCTACCGCCGCTGCATGCCCATCCCTTCTCAGCCCATTGCCACAAGGTGCTGGTGGCGCTGGAGGAGAACGCCACGCCGTCTTCCCTCCATGCGGTCGACCACGGCGATGCGCAGCGAGATTGAGGCGCGACGCACGGTGCTGTCTTCGATGGCTTGCGTGATGCGGACGCGTGCGGCGCCGTCCGGATGGCGCCGCTACGCCGCGACGCGCGCCCTCACTCCCACTCTATCGTCAACGTGATAATCAAGATGCTGATTTATAGAGTTTTTTTGCTCAGAAAATCGTGAAATACCGTCAGGCATACCGTCAGTAGCAGCCGATAGGAACAGCGTAGGCGTCGCCCCGAGATCCCGCACCAAGGGCACTCATCCCGGCTCCATCAGCATCCGCAGCTTCTCAAACGCCACCCGCTCATTCTCCTTGTGATCGATCGTGCCGGCAAATCGCCCGTCCGCATCGAGCAGGAACACACTCGCCGAATGGTCCATCGTGTATCCGCCGCCCTCCAGCGGAACGCGGCGGTAGAACACGCGGAAGCCGTTCGCCGCCGCGGCGATCTGCGCCTCGGTGCCGGTGAGCCCAACGATCCTCCGGTCGAACGCCTCCAGATAGGCGGCCATGGCCCGCGGCGTGTCGCGTTCCGAATCCACGCTGACAAAAACCCACTGGATCCGATCCGCGTCCGGCCCCAACGCCTCGATGAAGCCCGTCATCTCGGTGAGCGTGGTCGGGCAGACATCGGGGCAATAGGTGAAGCCGAAGAACACGGCCATCGGCCGGCCGCGGAAGTCGCGTTCGGTCACCGCGCGGCCGCGGTGGTCGGTCAGGCTGAAGGGGCCGCCGATCGCCAGCGTCCGCGGCCCGGTCGCGACGCGCGGCGGCGCCAGCGGGCCATCGGTGACCAGCCACCCCCCGGTGACGCCCAGCAGCAGAAAGCCCACGACGCCAACGGCGCCCCAGGCAACCCAACGGATGATGCGGAGCATTGTCGCCTCAATGGCCCTGGTGCGGCCCGGTGCCGCGCGCACCCGGCGCATCGACGGCCAGTTCGACCGTGATCCGCCCGGCGCGCTCGAACACCAGCGTCACCGGCACGCGGGCGCCCTGTTCGAAGCCGCCCTGCGGGCCGATCAGCATCAGGTGCACGCCGCCGGGGGCGAGCCGCACCTCCCCGCCCGGCGGCAGCGGGATGCCGCCGGCAATCGGGCGCATGCGCATGATGCCGTCGGTGACGGACATCTCGTGCATCTCGACGCGCGCGGCGCGCGGCGTCTCGGCGGCGACCAGGCGATCCGGCGCGGCGCCGGTGTTGCGGATGACCATGTAGCCGGCGGCGGTGGGCGCCGCGGCACCGACGGCGCGCGTCCAGGGATGGTCGATGGCCAGGTCCCCGGCACGGAAATCGTGCGCGGCGACCGGGGCGCCCAGGAAGGGCAGGGAGACGAAGGCGGCGCCGGTCATCAGGACCGCGCGCAGAAGGGTGCGACGCATGGAAGGATCACTCCGACAAGGATGGAACAGCCCCGCGCCAGGCGGGGCGGGCTTCAGCCGAGGGTCGGAGCGGCAGGCGGCGCGCGGGCCGGCGGCGGCGCCCGCGCCGGCGGCAGGGGAGATGCGCCGGCGACCGCGGCGCGGGGCGCGGCCAGCGCCGCCCAGGCCGGCATCGGCAGCACGAGTGGGGCCGGCGGCGGCGCATCCGCGGCATCGGGCAGGCGGCACAGCGGGCAATGCGCGACGGCCGTGGCGTCCGGCGCCTGCTCGGGCGCCTCCGGTGCGGGCAGGCCGGACGGCAGGCACAGGGTCGCGCGCAGCATCGCGTCGAAGGCCGCCCGGTCCATCGCCGCGAAGGCCGGCAGCGGCGCCAGCAGCCGCGCCAGCATGCCCAGCAGCACCAGGGCTGAAATTGGGGCCCGCAAGGCGCGCCAGATGTCCCTCATGCCGGGCGCGGCCCCCAGACGATGATCGCGGCCCCGGCCAGCACGACTGCGCCGCCGGTCAGGTCCCAACGATCAGGCGCAATCCCCTCGACCACGCGCAGCCAGACCAGGCTGGCTGCGACATAGATGCCGCCATAGGCCGCGAAGGCGCGCCCGGCGGCGGCAACCTCGACCAGCGTCAGCAGCCAGGCGAAGGCCACGAGGGCGGCGACGCCCGCGACTGCCCACACCGCCGAATGGCCGAGCCGCAGCCACGCCCAGAAGGCGAAGCAGCCGGCGATCTCCGCCAGCGCCGCCGCGGCGTAGATCGCGAAAGTCCTCATCGCCGGGCGGGCGCCTCGGCGACCTCGATGCCCGGGATGCAGGACTGCCGCGTCAGCCAGGGCCAGGGATTCTCCGCGCGCCCGTCGCGGCGCAGCTCGACATGCAGGTTCGCCCCGGTGGTGCGGCCGGTGCGCCCCACCACGCCCAAATCCTGGCCCGCCGCGACCGGACGCCCAGCCGCCACGTCGGGCGCAAATCGCGCGAGGTGGGCATAACGTGCGCGGGAGCCGTCGGCGTGCTCGATCTCGATCATCAGGCCGTAGTCGTAGTAGCGGCCGGCGAAGACCACCACGCCGTCGCTCGGCGCCACCACGGGCGTGCCGATCGGCGCGCGGATGTCCACGCCGGGATGCGGCCTGCCGTGGCGCGAGCCGAAGCCGGAGGAAAATTCGCCCGCGACCGGCATGGTCGCTGGACAGGGGGCTGCGAGCGCGGCGGACCCGGTGCCGAGAACGAGCGCGACACCGAGGATCAGGGAGGGGCGATGGATCATGGCGCGGTCCGTGCCTTGACCTGCTCCGGAAGGCAACCCCGGAGCCTCAGCCACGCGGCGTCGTGCCCGGCGGCAGCAGTGGGCGGACCAGCGCGGAGAAGCGCTCGAAGCTCTGCACGCCGCGATGCAACTGCCCGTTGATCACGAAGGACGGGGTCGCGTTGACGCCCGACTCGCGCTCGCCCTGGAGCCGCATCAGGATGATCGGGTCGGTGAAGCCGCGGTCGGTCATGCAGGCGTCGATCCGCGCCGCGGGAATGCCGGCGAGCGTGCCGGCGCGGCGCAGCCAGGTGCGCGCATCCGGGCTGTGCGCCCAGGCCTCCTTGTTCGCGTAGAGCGTCGAGATCAGCGCCTCGTAGCGCTCCGGTCCGCCGCAATGGACCATCGCCGCCGCATCGAGCGCCACGCGGTCAAGCGGGAAGTCGCGCATCACGAATCGGACCAGCCCCGGCTCGATGAAGGTCGTGCGGATGCGCGGAAAGATCGTGGTGTGGAAGTTCGCGCAATTGCCGCAGGTCAGGGAGTGGTACTCGATGACCGCCACCGGCGCGTCGGCGCGGCCGATGATGCGCTCGCCCGGCAGGGGGCGCGGCGTGTCGGGGCCGGGTGCCGTCGGCTCGAAGGCCTGGGGCCCGGGCGCCTGGGCGAATGCGGCCGCCGCGGGAATGGAGATTGCGACAGCGAGCGCCGCCCGGCGGGTTGTGGCGTGGGACATCGGTAGTTCCTCCGGTTCAGGGATCAGGGTCATTGGGGCTGCGCCTGTGGCGACGGCGCGCGGAAGCTGGTGAGCACCAGTAGCGTGACGCCGCAGACGATGGCGACATCAGCCATGTTGAAGGTCGGCCAGTGCCAGCCGCCGTAATGCGCGTCGATGAAGTCGGTGACCGCGCCGATGCGCAGGCGGTCGAGGATGTTGCCGAGCGCGCCGCCGATGATGAGGCCGATCGCCGTCGCCTCGGTCCGGTTAGCCGCGCGGCGCAGCCACATCAGCAGCCACGCGACCACGGCGAGCTTGATGCCGACCAGCAGCCAGACCGCGCCGGCGGCACTTTCGGCGAACATCCCGAAGGTGACGCCGGTGTTGAAGCCGAGCCGCAGGTTCAGCACCGGCAGCAGCGTGATGCCCTCGCTGTAGGGCGGCCAGAGCGCATCCAGCGCCCAGGCCTTGGTCGCCTGGTCGATGGACGCTGCGATTGGTGCCGCGATCAGGCCGAAGCGCCGCAGCGCGCGGGGGGCGGGCGTCGTCATCCCAGCCGAGCCAGCCATGGAAATGCCTCCAGGATCCAGATGGCGAGACGGGTCATCTCGCCGGTTGCGATGGCCAGGCCGGCCGCGAGCATGACGACGCC
>LNEW01000179.1 GCA_001464375.1 Rhodospirillales bacterium Ga0074136
CGCGCGCGTGCATCGCCACCAGGCCGAGCGCGAAGGCCACCTCCACGCCCAGGAACGGCACCACGGGCCATGCGCCGAGCGCCAGGAACAGCAGGCCCAGCAGACCCGAACAGCCGACCAGCAGCACCGCCAGCACCCGGTAGCCACGCCGCGTGAGCGAGCGCGGCGGGGTGCAGACGGCCTGGAACAGGACCGGCTCGGCAGGGGCTGTCATCCAATCAGAGGATAGGCGAGGATCGCGCCGATACCAGCCATGCCCCCACGATCCGCGAAACCCAGGCGCCCCGACCACGGCACCGCCGCCACGCCGCGCCGCGCGCGGATGATGCCGCCCGCGCAGGCGGAGGCCTTCATCCGGTCCCTGGCCGTGGCCAACCCGGCGCCGGAGACGGAACTGACCTACAGCGATCCCTTTACGCTGCTGGTCGCGGTCGTGCTGTCCGCCCAGACCACCGACGCGGCGGTGAACCGCTGCACGCCGGCGCTGTTCGCCGCCGCCCCCACGCCGGCCGCCATGGCGGCGCTGGGGGCCGAGCGCATCGGCCCCTTCATCCGCACCATCGGCCTGTGGCAGGGCAAGGCGCGCAACGTCGCCGCCCTGGCACGCGACCTGGTGGACAAGCATGGCGGCCAGGTGCCCGGCGACCGCGCGGCGCTGGAGGCGCTGCCCGGCGTCGGCCGCAAGACCGCGAATGTCGTGCTCAACGTGGTGTTCGGGCAGGAGACGATGGCGGTCGACACGCACATCTTCCGCCTGGGCAATCGGTGCGGCCTGGCGCCGGGGCGCAATGTGCGCGAGGTCGAGGAACGCCTGGTCAAGCGCTGCCCGCCGGCGCTGCTGCGCGATGCGCATCACTGGCTGATCCTGCACGGCCGCTACGTGTGCAAGGCGCGCGCGCCGGAATGCTGGCGCTGCGTGGCGCGCGCCTGCTGCAATTATCGCGACAAGGTGCTGGCGCCGCCGGCATGAGGGAGACGCCACCGATGATCCGCACCTGGCTTGCCGTGCCGATGCTGGCCCTGGCGCTGGGCACCTCCGGCTGCGGTGGCGGGGTCTGGGCCAATGTGCCGCAGGACCCCGGGCCGGTCGCCGCCGAATGCCGGCGCGAGATCGAACGCGACCCGCAGGTGCGCCGGCTGGGTGGGGAAGCCGGCGGCAATGCGGCCAATGCCGAGAACATCCGCCAGCAGCTGCTGGTGCTGCTGCCGGCGCTGTATCACGAATGCATGATCCGCGCCGGCGCCATCCCGCCGGGCACGCCGCAGCCCCCGCCGCGCGTGACGTTCTGACGCTGGGGGTTCAGGCCGGCACCGGCGCCGCCTGCCCCGCGGTGACGAAGCCTCTGTAGCCGTCGGCCGCAACCTCGGCGCAGATCGCGCGATACCGCGCCATGCCGCCGGCATAGGGCATGAAGACCCGCGGCTTGCCCGGCACGTTGGCGCCCAGGTACCAGGAATGCCCGGCCTGCGGCATCAGCGTGGCGTTCGCGGCGGCGTTGACATGCGCCACCCAGTCATCGGCGGCCTGCTCCGTGGCCTCGATGGTGGCGGCGCCGGTGCGGCGCAGCTGCGCGATGCAGTCGCTGATCCATTCGACATGCTGTTCGATCGCCACCGGCATGTTGGTCAGCACGGACGGGCTGCCCGGCCCGGTGATGGTGAACAGGTTGGGGAAGCCCGGCACCTGCAGGCCCAGCTGCGTGCGCGGCCCCGCCGCCCAGGCTTCGCGCAGCGCCAGCCCGTCGCGCCCGGTGATGTCCATGCGCAGCAGCGCGCCGGTCATCGCATCGAAGCCGGTGGCGAAGACGATGACATCCAGCGCGTGCTCCGCCCCGCTGCGCAGCCGCAACCCGGTGGGGGTGATGCGGTCGATCGGGTCGGCGCGGATATCCACCAGCGCGACAGTGTCGCGGTTGAAAGTCTCGAAATAGCCGGTGTCGATCGGCGGGCGCTTGGTGGCGAATGGGTGGTCGATCTCGGCCAGCAGGGCGGCGGTCGCGGGGTCCTTCACCACCTCGCGGATGCGGGCCTTGATGAAGTCGGCGGCGGTGTCGTTGGCGGCGCGGCTGGTCAGGATGTCGCGGAAGGTGGCGCGCAGCGCCAGGCCGCCTTTCTCCCACGCCGCGCGGAAGGCGGCCTCGCGTTCCGCGGCATCGACTTCCAGTGCCGAGCGTTCGCCGATCGGCCAGGCATGGCCGTTGGGCGTGGAATGCATGGCCTGCTTGATCTCCGGCGCGTGGTCCTTCGCCCAGCGCTTGAAATCCTCGTCCAGCGGGCGGTTGCGGGCCGGGATGGAGTAGTTCGCGGTGCGCTGGAACACGGTCAGGTGCGCGGCGGTCTCGGCCAGCACCGGCGCCGCCTGGATGCCGGTGGAGCCCGTGCCGATCATGCCGACGCGCTTGCCGGTGAAATCGACACCCTCATGCGGCCATTCGCCGGTGTGGTGGATGGCGCCGGCGAAATCCTCGCGCCCCGGGATGTCGGGCATGTTGGTGGACGACAGGCAGCCCACCGCGGTGACCAGGAACGGGGCGGCGTAGCGCCGGCCATCCTGCGTCGCCACGCGCCACAGCGCCGCCGTCGCATCCCAGCGCGCGGAGGTGACGCGCGCGTCGAAGGTGATGTCGCGCTTGAGGTCCAGCCGATCGGCCACATGGTTCAGGTAGCGCAGGATCTCGGGCTGCTGCGGGTAGCGTTCCGACCAATCCCAGGATTGCAGCAGGTCGTCCGAGAAATAGAAGGCATAGGCGTGGCTTTCGGAATCGCAGCGCGCGCCGGGGTAGCGGTTCCACCACCAGGTGCCGCCCACGCCGTCCGCGGCCTCCAGCACGCGCACGCGCAGGCCGAGCCGGTCGCGCAGGGCGTGCAGCTGGTACAGCCCGGCAAAGCCGGCGCCGATCACCAGGGCGTCGAAACCTTGTTCGGCGGCGAGGGGGGGTGGTGCCTCGGGCATGGGGGTCATCCGCGCTGTTCGGCGCCACTGTCGGGCGAGGGGCGGCGTGCGTCCAGCGTCGCGCGACGGCGCGCTCAAGACATGTCGCGACGGCGCGCCTAGGACATGTCGCGACGGCGCGCGTACGGCATCGCGCGACGGCGCGTGGGATGAATTACGGGCCGCCGGCCCCCAGCCACAGCCCGGCGCGGGTGCGGTCGTCGAAGGTGGCCTCGGCTTCCGCAACGACCCGCAGGATGCGCACCAGGCGGTCCGACTGGTCGGGCATGAGCCGGCCCTTGGCGCGGCGATGCGCCAGCGTCTTGCGGGGGATGGCGAGGCGGTCGATCTCGGCGCGGTGAGGCGGCCGGAGGCCAGGGCATCGTCCACCGCCGAGACCGGCAGCCCGGCGCGGATGGCGGCGATCAGGGCGGGCGGGGGGTGGTGGGGGATGCGCTGGGCGACATGGCGATATGCCGGCAGCACAAGGGCATATCGCCAGCGACGGAAATCGGGCGCGGCTGGCGCCACGCGGGTGGGGGGATTTGGGGGGCGGCTTCCTGACGTGCTTGCCCCGCCCGCCCGCCTCGCCGAGGCTCCCGCCCCATGACCCCCATCGAACTGGCCTTGCTGGAAGCCCAGGCCGCCGCCACCCGCGGCGAGGTCCCGGTCGGCGCCGTCGTCACCGATGAATCCGGCGCGGTGCTGGCCGTCGCCGGCAACGAGGTCGAGGCCCGCCACGACCCGACCGCCCATGCCGAGATCCTCGCCCTGCGCGCCGCCAGCGCCCGCCTGCGCACCCCGCGCCTGGTCGGCTGCACGCTCACCGTCACGCTCGAACCCTGCCCGATGTGTGCCCAGGCGGCGTCCTTCTTCCGGGTGAAGCGCCTGGTCTTCGGCGCCTACGACCCCAAGGGCGGCGGCGTCGACCACGGCGCGCGCATCTTCGCCGCCGCATCCTGCCACCATGTGCCGGAGGTGATCGGCGGCATCCGCGAAGCCGATTGCGCCGCGCTGCTGCGCGGTTTCTTCATGGCCCGGCGTTGACCATGCCCGCGCCCCCCGGGCATTCAGCAGCTGATTTCGCGCGCAGCCGCCACACCAACCCTGCGCGCAGACCGACCCACGGAGGACGCCCATGCGCGAGGTGAACGGCAGCGAATTGCTGGCCGGCAGCGACCACGAATTCGTCGTCAACCTCTACACCGTCATCCTCAACCGCTGGCCGGACGAGGACGGCTACCGCCACCACCTCCAGCGCGTCGAGAACCGCCCCGATATCCGCCGCCAGGTCATCCAGGATGTCGCGGCCAGCGCCGAGGGCCGCGCGCTCAACGTGGAGCTGCGCTTCGCTGACGACCCGCAGCCGGACGCCGCCCCCGCGCCCGCCGACCCCGTCGCCGCGGCGGCCATGGGTGGTGCGGGGGATGCGCTGGCGGCGCTGCTCGCGACGCTCGGCACCGTGCCCGACCTCGAGCTCCGCGCGCTGCACCGGCAAGTTTCAGATGCGCTGGGCGCGATCGCGACGGAACGCGCCGCGCGGGTCGAGGCGCGGCTGGCCCGGCTGGAACAGCGCCTGGGCTGACGCGCCGCGCCCGCGGCGATTGTTCGTCAGCGGAGCGCGATCCGCCCATCCGGCGGCACGCCCGCCAGGCGCCCGCGCGCGATCGCGTCCGCCACCACCTCGTCCAGCACCGGCCCGGTGTCGTAGGGGTCGAGCGCGCGGTCGCGGAACATCACGTAGCCATCGCCGCCCTTGCGCATGAAGTCGTTGGTGACCACGCGATACACGCGGCCCGGGTCGAGCGGCGCGAAGCCCGCGCCCTGCGCCACCTGCACGCCGCGCACCCGGCTGCCCGGCGGCGCCGTCGGGTCCCAGGCGAAGCGCAGCCCGGCCACCTGCGGGAACCGCCCGGCGGTCCCGGCACCCTGCGACAGGCCGTGCTCGATGGCGGCCAGCAGGTCGGCGCCGCGCAGGCCCATCACGGCCACCGTGTTGCCGAAGGGCAGCACGGTCAGCACGTCGCCGATCGTCACCTGGCCGTCGGGCAGGCCGGCGCGCAGGCCGCCGCCATTGGTGATGGCGGCCTCGGCGCCCGGCACCGCGGCCAGCATCGCCTCGGCCACCACATTGCCCAATGCGCATTCGCCGCGCCGGCATTCGGCATTGGACAAGGCCATGGGCACGCGCCCCACCGGGCGGCGTCGGGTTTCCTCCAGGGGCCGGGCGAGGTCCGCGACCAGCGCGGCCACGCGCGGATCCTCGGGAATGCCGGCACCCATCGGGATGGTCGACCCGCCCTGCGCCGCGATCCGCCCATCGATGGCGAGGTCGAGGTCGAGCCGCCCGAGGAAGCGGCCATACGCCCCGGTCTGGAGAATGCGCACCGTGCGGTCGCGCCCGTCCACCAGGGTGGGGGATGGGCCTTCGGCATCGGGTTCGGCGGCCAGCAGCGTGTGCGAATGCCCGCCGATGATGGCATCGATGCCGGCGACCTGTTCGGCCATGCGCCGGTCCGCACCGAGACCCATGTGCGACAGCAGCACGATCGTCGCGGGCCCCTGCGCACGGATTTCCGTGATCGCGCGCGCGGCGGCCTCGGCGGGGTCGGTGAAGCGCAGGTTGCGCCCGGGCGAGGAGAGTTGCGGCGTCTCCGGCGTGATGACGCCGACGAAGGCGATGCGCGCGCCGTCGCGCACCGTCTCGAACCACGGGCGGATGCGCCCGTCCAGCAGCGGTTCGGCGCGCGCGTCGATGTTCGCCGCCAGGATCGGGAAGGGAGCGGCGGTGGCGAAGCGGGCCAGCACCTCGGGCCCGTTGTCGAATTCATGGTTGCCCAGCGTCATGGCCTCGCAGCCCCAGGCGCGCATGACCGCCAGTTCGGCCGCGCCGCGATGCTGCGTGTAGAACAGGCTGCCCATGAACTGGTCGCCGGCATCCACCGCGACCACGGCGCGCCCGGCGGCGGCGGCCTCGGCGCGCGCGGCGGCCACGCCACCGGCCAGGCGCGCCGATCCGCCCAGGCAGGCCTCGTTCGCCCGGCAGGCGGCGCCGGTCGGGCGCACCACCGGTTCGTGGCGGCTGTGGAAGTCGTTGGTGTGGATGATGCGGATGCGCCGCGCGGCCTGCGCGGCAGCCGGGCGCAGGAAGGGTGTGGCAAGCGCGGCGCCCAGGAGCAGGCGGCGGGTGATGGTCATGCGGGGCCTCATGGGACGGGCTGCCGCAATCCTGCCGTGTCCGGCGCCGATTGTCCCTTGCCGCGTGGGGCCGTCGGGTTCACACGCGTTGGGGCACGCCGGCCGACCGCCGGTGCGTTCGTGGATTCACCGCAACCGAAGCGCGGGGCGCGCGATGCAGGTCTACCTGCCGATCGCCGAAATGAGTGTGGATGCCCTGCTGCTGCTGGGCATTGGCTTCGGCGTGGGCTGGCTGTCGGGGCTGTTCGGCGTGGGCGGCGGGTTCCTGCTGACGCCGCTGCTGATCCTGATCGGCATCCCGTCCCCGGTCGCCGTCGCATCCGGCGCGAACCAGACGCTGGGTGCATCGGTCTCGGGGCTGATCGCGCAGTGGCGGCGCGACAACGTCGACCTGCGCATGGGCCTGGTCCTGCTGGCGGGCGGGTTCGTCGGATCGGCGCTGGGCGTGCAGCTGTTCGCGGCCCTGCGGCGCGCGGGCCAGGTGGATATCGCGGTATCCTTCTTCTACGTGGTGGTGCTTGGGACCGTGGGCATGCTGATGGTGCGCGAGAGCGTGCGCGCCATCATCCGCCGCCGGCGCACCGGCGTGGCGGCGTCCCGCGCGGGGGAACACACCTGGCTGCACGGCCTGCCGTTCAAGATGCGCTTCCGGAAGTCGCGGCTGTACATATCGATCGTGCCGCCGCTGCTGGTGGGCTTCCTGATCGGTATCCTGTCGGCCGTGATGGGCGTGGGCGGCGGCTTCATGCTGGTGCCGGCCATGATCTACCTGCTGGGCATGCCGACCTCGGTCGTGATCGGCACGTCGTTGTTCCAGGTGGTGTTCGTCTCGGCCAACGTGACACTGCTGCAGGCCTGGCAGGTGGGCAGCGTGGACATCGTGCTGACCATGCTGCTGCTGGCCGGTGGCGTGGCGGGGGCGCAGTTCGGTGCGGCGATGGGCAGCAAGCTGCGCGGGGAGGAGACGCGCGCGCTGCTCGGCCTGCTGGTGCTGGGCGTGGCGCTCGGCCTGGCGTGGGACCTGATCCGCGCGCCGGAGAACCTGTTCTCGATCGGGCCGGCGCGATGAGGTGGCTGGCGCTGCTGGTGGCACTGCTGGCCGCGCTGCCGGCGCGCGCGCAGCAGCCCGCCACGACGCCGCTGCTCACCGCGGACCTGTCGACCAACCAGGTCGAGATCACCACCGGCTTCACCGGCGCCTCGGTCATCGTGTTCGGCGCCACCGAGAACCTGATCGGCCCGCAGACCGGCGAGGATGTGGTGGTCGTCGCCTGGGGCCCGCCGCAGGCGACCGTGGTGCGGCGCAAGGTCAATTTCCTCGGCTTCTGGGTGAACGGGCCGGCGGCGACCTTCCCGGACATCCCTGGCTTCTATGCCATCGCCGCGACGCGGCCGGTCTGGGAGGCCCTGCCCGAGGAAGTCCGCCGCAGCGGGCGCCTTGGCCTCGAGGCCCTGCCGCTGCGCGCGGTGGGTGCGCAGGCGCCGGCCTTCCGCGCCGCGCTGCTCGAACTCAAGCAGCAGGACGGGCGCTGGCAGGAATATGCCGCGCCGGTCACCGTGGCCGGTGGGCGGCTGTTCAGCGCGCGCGTGTCCTTCCCCGACACGGTGCAGACCGGCGATTATCGGGTCGAGGTGCTGCTGCTGCGCGAACGTCGCATCGTGGCGCGGCAGGAACTGTTCCTGCGCGTCGACCGCGTGGGGTCCGCGGCGACCATCGCCACCGTCGCGCGGTCCGCGCCGCTGCTCTATGGTGTGGGCTGCATCGTGCTGGCCGCCCTGGCGGGGTGGCTGGGCAGTATCCTGTTCCGCCGAGGCTGAGGACCGCGAGATGCCAGGCACCGAGGAATCCGCCGCCGCCTCAAGCGCCGCCAAGCGCGACCGCATCTTCCTGGTGGTGGTGGACGACAGCGCCGAGCGCGCGGTGGCGCTGCGCTATGCCTGCCTGCGCGCGCGGAAGGGCGGCGGGCGCGTGGCGCTGCTGCGCGTGATCGAACCCGTGGGCCTGGTGGAATGGGCCGGCGTGGGCGTGATGATGCAGGAGGAACGGCGCGAGGAGGCGGAGAAGATGCTCTCCGGCCTGGCCGCCGAGGTGAACGAGATCACCGGCGGCTTCCCCATCCTGATCATCCGCGAGGGCGAAGCGCGCGACGAATTGCTGAAGCTGCTGGAGGAAGACCCGCGGATCTCGATCCTGGTGCTCGCGATGGCGCCGGGATCGGGCGGGCCCGGGCCGCTGATCACGGCGCTGACCGGCCGATACGCGAACCGGTTGAGCGTACCGCTGACGTTGGTGCCGGGCGCGCTGGATGAGAAGGAACTGGACCGGGTGACGTAGAGCGCACCGCGCCTCCGTCCATCCCCAGGTTCCAGAAAAAGGGTAGGGGTTCGGGGGAGGTTCTCCTCCCCCGACCGTCCTTCAGAACCGCCTGAGCAGCCTGTCGATATAATCCAGCTCCGCCGGCGCCCGTTCCCGCTCCGCGCCGCGCCGCCGCAGCTCCTCCTGGATCCGCCGCGTCTTCAGCAATTCGGCCTCGTCCGGCACACGGGTATCGGAGGCATTGTCCTGCCCGCCCGTCGCCTCGCGGTTGCGCCGGCCGAGCGGGTCGCGGCCCTGGCCCTGTTCCTGCGCCTGGTCCTGGCCTTCGCCGCCCTGCTGGCCGCCGGCCATGCCCTCGCCTTCGCCCTCGCCTTCCTCCTCGCCTTCACCCGGCTGGCCCTGGCCGAACTGGCGTTGCATCTGCTGGGCCATCTGGCGGCCGCCCTCGGTCAGGGCGCGGATGGCGCGCTGCTGGGCGTCGCGCGGGTCGCCGCCGCCGCGCAGGTTCTCATCCGCGTCGCGCATGGCGCGGTCGGCCTCGCCCAATTGCTGCGGCACGTCGCCGGTCAGGTCGCCGAATTGCTGCATGAGCTCGCCGAGCGCCCGGCGGAGTGCGCGCTGGACGCGGCCATCCTGTTGCGCCTGCGCCTGGCGTTCCGGGTTGGGCTGGGCCTGCTGCGGCGGTTGCTGCTGCGGGAAGGAGGTGGAGGGACGGCGGCGCTGTTCGCCGCGCTCGCGGTCGGTCTGCTCGGCGCGCTGATGGCTGCGGTCGAGCATCTGCGTCTGCCGCTGCACCATGTCCTGCACGGCGCCCATCTGCTGGTTGCCGCGCTGGCGCTGCTGCTGGCGCTGGCGGTCCTCGGCGCGCATGTTGCGGCCTTCCTCCAGCGCGCGGAGCATTTCCTCGAGTTCCGCGAGTTCGCGCTGCGCATCCTCGGTGCGGTCCTGGCGGGCGGCGTCCTGCATGCGCTGGGTGCGGCGGTTCAGCTCGCGCTGGTCCATCAGGCGCTGCTGCGGGTCGTAGGGCAGGGCCTCGGCGTTCTCGCGCTGCAGGCGTTCGGCCAGGGCTTCCAGGTGGCGGCGGATCGCCTCGCGCAATTCCTGGATGCGGCGGTCCATCTCGGCGCGCTGTTCCTCGGTGCGCTGCTGGTCGGGGGTGCGGCGCTGCTCCTCCAGCGCCTCGCGCAGGGCCTGGCGGGCTTCGGCCAGGGCGCGGGCGGTGCGGTCGGTGCGGCCTTCCTCGAGCGCGACGGCGACGTCCCACAGGATCTCCTGCGCCTCGGTCACGGCGGACGGGCGGCGGTCGCGCAGCAGGCGGTGGCGCGCGCTGCGCAGGGCCATGAAGGTGCCGGTGTCGTGCTCGAAAGCCTCCGGCGCGCCGGTGATGCGGTCGAGTTCACGCCGCGCGGGGTCGCGCCCCGTGGGGTCGACCGAGAGCGCCTTGCGCAGCGCGATCAGCTGCTGCGAGACCGGATGGGTGAAGGAGCGTTCGGGCAGTTCGAGGAAGACGCCCTCGCTGCGCCCGTCCTGGCCGGCATGGTCGGTGGCGACCAGGCGTAGCTCGACCTCCAGCCCGGCCCAGGGATGGGCGGACAGGTCGGGCTGCGCGGCGCCGCGCGCGCTGCGCGGGCTGCCGCCGGGGATGGGCAGGTCGAGCGTGACGGCCTCGGCCTCCGGCCGAAGCTTCAGGCGCAGTTCGACGCGCAGGGTCGCGAGGCCCCAGTCATCCTCGGCCCGCCAGGGCAGGCGGATGGCCAGGCCGCGCTGGGCGCGCGCCGGCGGCTGGTCCCAGGCGACGACGGGCGGCGCATCGGCGCGCACGCTGAGAGACCATTGCGCGAGGTCGGTCCCGTCGCGCCGCACCGCGAGGCGGCCGCCGGCGGTGAGGGCCGTCTCGGCCGCGAAGGACCCGCGGTCGAGCGTGCGGAACGGCGTGGCGGTGCCGTCCAGCACGAGGTCCGGCACGCCGCCGGCGCCGCCGGAGACGGCGATCTGCATGCGGCTGCCGGCCGGCACCGCGGCGGTGCCGCCGGCCGGGTCGAGGAAGATGGGCGCCGCACCGGTATAGGCCGGCGGCGTGATCCAGGCTTCGAGGCGCACCGCCGGCGTGGTGGGCAGGGCGGTGCCGGCGAAGGCGGGAAGCAACGCGCGCCGCAGGCGTTCGGGGGCTTCCGCGCCGGCCACGACCACGGCGGCGACCAGCGCGACCGCGAGGCCGCCGCGCAACGCGCGTGGGTCGCGCGCGGCCAGGCCGGGCTTCGGTGCGGCGACGCGCAGCGACGCCAGGCGTTCGGCGGCACGTCTGCGATGCGCCTGCCACAGCGCGAGGGCGACCGGGTCATTGCCGGTGGGCTTGTCGCCGAGCGTGGCGATCGGGCGGTGCGCCAGGCCGGAATCGCGTTCGATGCGGCGTTCGCCGGCGGCCGTGCCAGGCAGGGCGAGGCGCTGCACGGCGCGTCGCCCCGTCCAGGCCAGGGCGGCCGCAAAGCCCGCCAGCAGCAGCAGATGCAGCAGCGGCGGCAGCACCAGCGGCAGGCCCGACAGCGCCACCACCAGGAACAGGCCGACGACGCCGAGCGGCGGCCAAAGGGCCGGCCAAGCCGCTTCCCACCAGAGTGCCAGCCGCGCGAGCCAGGTGCGCCGCGCGAGGCGCGAGGCGAGCCGGTCTCTCATGGGGCGCCTCCGGCGCGGCGCATCCGATTCAGACCTCCGGTGCCCGGCGCCTCCGGCACCCGCGCCCTGCGGTCATCGGATGCGCGGTCCGTCATGCGCCGAGCCACTCCGGCACGCGCTGGCCGTGCAGCAGCGCGTCATGGGTCTGGCGTTCGCGCACCACGGCGAAGCGGGTCCCGTCCACCAGCACCTCCGGCGCCAGCGGGCGCGCATTGTAGGTCGAGGACATCACCGCACCGTATGCCCCCGCATCGAGGAATGCCAAGGTGTCGCCGGTCACGAGGTCGGGCAGCATCCGCCCGCGGGCGAAGGTGTCGCCGCTCTCGCAGACCGGGCCGACCACCTCGGCCGGGGAGAGCGGGGCCACGGCGCGGGCGGCGCCGACCGGCACGATGCCGTGCCAGGCCTCGTACATGGCGGGGCGGATCAGGTCGTTCATCGCCGCATCCACCACCACGAAGCGATGGGCGGCGCCCTGCTTCTGCAGCACCACCGAGGCCAGCAGCACGCCGGCCGGGCCGGCGATCCAGCGCCCGGGTTCCAGCATGACCGGCAGGCCGAGGTCGCCGAGCGTGGCCTTGATGGCGCCGGCCAGGGCCTCGGGGCTCGGAGCGGGTTCGTCGCGATACGGGATGCCCAGGCCGCCGCCGCAATCGACGCGCTGCACCGGCAGGGCGCGGGCGCGCAGCTCGCGGATGGTCTCGGCCAGGCGGGCATAGGCGGCGCGATAGGCGGACATGCCGGCGGTGATCTGGCTGCCGATGTGGGTGGCGATGCCGATCGGCTCGATGCCGGGCAGGGCGGCCATGCGGGCGTAGATGTCGATGGCGTCGGAGATGGCGACGCCGAACTTGTTCTCGCTTTTGCCGGTGGTGATCTTGGCGTGGGTCTTGGCGTCGACGTCGGGGTTCACGCGCAGCGCCACGCGCGCGGCGCGGCCCAGGCCGGTCGCGATCGCGGAGATCATGGCGATCTCCTCCGCGCTCTCGGCGTTGATCTGGAAGATGTCCTGTTCGATGGCGTGGCGGATTTCGGACTCCGTCTTGCCCACACCGGAGAAGACGATGGCCGAGGCCGGGATGCCGGCGGCGCGGGCGATGCGCAGTTCGCCCTCGCTCACCACGTCCGCGCCCAGGCCCTCGGCGCCGAGCACGCGCAGGACCGACAGGTTGTCGTTGCACTTCATGGCGAAGTGGATGGTGGCGGCGAGGCCCGCGTCGGACAGGGCGGCTTTCAGCGCGCGGGCGCGACGGCGGAGCGCCCCGGCGGAATACACCCAGGCCGGGGTGCCGACCTGCTGCGCGATGCGCGCGAGCGGGACCTCCTCCATGACCAGCCCGTCCATGGCGTGCAGGGCAAGGTGCGGCCGCAGCGCCAGCAGGTCCTGGAAGGACGGGTCTTGTGCATCGGCAATCGGAAGGGGCGCGGCCATCCGACTATTGTCGGGATGGTGCGCCGCCCGCGCAAGCCGCGTTACAGCGGCCTTCAACCCCCAACGGTCAGAAAACGGAGGGGTATTCGGGGGAGGTGTCCTCCCCCGACCTTTACCGGAACAGCGCCGCGATGGCGGCCGGGTCGACGGCCTCGATGCTGCCCGGCTGCCATTTCGGCGCCCCGTCCTTGTCCACCAGCACCGACCGCACGCCCTCGGCGAAGTCCGGGTGGTCGTTCACCACCACGCGGGTCAGCGCCAGTTCGGTCGCGAGGCAGCCGGCCAGGTCCTGCTTCGCGCCGCGCTGCAGCAGTTCCAGCGATACGCAGAGCGAGGTCGGTGACATCCGCCGCAGGATGGTGGCCTGGGCGGCGGCCCAGTCGGTGCCCTCGGCATCCAGCGCGGCCAGGATGGCGGCGATGCTGGACTGGCCGAAGCAGCGGTCGATGGCGGCGCGGTGCGGCGCGAAGGAGGCATCGGGCGGCGGCGCGGCGAAGCGGGCGACGGCGTCGGCGCCCTCGGCGACCAGCGCGGCGCGCAGCGCGGCCAGGTTTTCGCGCGGGACGAAATGCGTGGCGAGGCCGGCATGGACGGAATCCGCCCCGGTCAGCCGCGCGCCGGTCAGCGCCAGCCAGGTCCCGACCGCGCCCGGCAGGCGCGGCAGGACGTAGGAGGTGCCGACATCCGGGAACAGCGCGATGGCGGTCTCGGGCATCGCGACCAGGGCGTGCTCGGTGACGATGCGCGGGCCGTTGTGGACCGCGACCCCGATGCCGCCGCCCATGCAGACGCCGTCGATCAGGCTGACCCAGGGCTTGGGGAAGGTCGCGATGCCGGTGTTGACGGCGTATTCCTCGGAGAAGAAGGCCTCGACCGCCGCGCGGTCGCCGGCGATGGCGGCGGCGCGCACGGCGCGCACGTCCCCGCCGGCGCAGAAGGCGCGCCCGCCGGCCCCTTCCAGCACCACCAGGCGCACCGCCGCGTCGTCGCGCCAGTCGGCGATGGCGGCGGCGAAGGCGCGGATCATCGGCAGGTCGAGCGCGTTGAGCGCTTTCGGGCGGTTCATCAGCAGCGTGCCGGCGATGCCCTCGCGCTTGGCGACCAGGCTGGGTTCGGCGGTCTCGCTCATGGTGCGGGCTCCTCTGGCGTCGGGCGCGGCGTTACCGGCGCCGGGCGGCGTTGACAAGCCGGGCCGGGGGCCGGATGCACACGCCATGGCCGATCCCCTGGTGCGCTTCGCGGGCGTGCGGAAGACCTATGGCGCAGGCGGGCCGGCGGCGGTGCAATCGCTCGACCTCGATATCGCGCGGGGGGAGCTGCTGACGCTGCTCGGCCCGTCGGGGTCGGGCAAGACGACCACGCTGATGATGCTGGCCGGGTTCGAGATGCCGAGTGCGGGGCGCATCCTGCTGGAAGGGCGCGACATCGCGCGGCTGGCGCCGCACCGGCGCGGCATCGGCGTGGTGTTCCAGGCCTATGCGCTGTTCCCGCATATGAGCGTGGCGGAGAACGTGGCGTTTCCGCTGTCGGTGCGCGGCGTGTCCCGGCACGACCAGGGCAAGCGGGTGGCGAAGGCGCTGGCGATGGTGCGGCTTGAGGGCCTGGCGGGGCGCCGCCCGGCGCAGCTCTCGGGCGGGCAGCAGCAGCGCGTGGCGCTGGCCCGCGCGCTGGTCTTCGAACCGCCGATCGTGCTGCTGGACGAACCGCTGGGCGCGCTGGACAAGGCGCTGCGCGAGGAGATGCAGCTGGAGATCCGCCACCTGCACCAGCGCCTGGGCGTGACCATGATGTACGTCACGCATGACCAGGCCGAGGCGCTGACGCTGTCGGACCGCATCGCGGTGTTCGAGGGCGGGCGGGTGCGCCAGGTGGCCGATCCGCGCCTGCTGTACGACCGCCCGGCCGATGCCTTCGTGGCGGGCTTCGTCGGTGAGAACAACCTGCTGCCCGGCCGGATCGAGGCGCGCGAGGGTGACGAGTGCCAGGTGCGGCTGGCCTGCGGGCCGGTGGTCGCGGCGCAGGCGGTGGATTGCGGCGGCGTGGGCGAAGCCTGCCTGGTGGCGGTGCGGCCGGAACGGGTCGCGGTGGCCGGCGTCACGGCGTCCGACCTGGGCGAGGGCGCGCTGCCGGCGGTGCTGATCGAGGCCATCTTCCTCGGCGACCATGTGCGGCTTCGGCTGGCCCTGGGCGATGGCGGGGAGATCCTGGCGAAGCGTCCGGCCGGGATCGCTGCGCTGCCCGAACCGGGCGGGCCGGCGGCGATCGCTTGGCCGGAGGGGGCGGCCTTCGCGTTTCGCGTGCCCGCCTGACGGGTGGGTCCCTGCCGGGCGGAGCGCGCGCCTGGCCGCGGCTGCCCGATGGTGTACCCGGCCGGCACAAGCCACCCCGCATGTGAAAAAGCGCAACGCCGGGGCAGGAAATCGGCTCCGGCCGATGCAGCCGGGCGGCATAGTGGTCTAGGTTCGTCCCCGCGAGACAGGGAGACGCCGACATGTTCCGCCGCACGATGCTCAATGGCACGCTCGCCGCCGCCGCGCTCCCGGTCGTGGCCCGCGCCCAGGGCCGCGACCTCACGGTCGTCTCCTGGGGCGGCGCATACCAGGATGCGCAGCGCGAGGTATTCTTCCGCCCCTTCCAGCAGCAGATGCGCACGCGCCTGCTGGAGGAGACCTGGGATGGCGGGATCGGCGTGCTGCGCTCGCGCATCGCCTCGGGCGCCAATACCTGGGACGTGGTGCAGGTCGAGAGCGAGGAACTGCTGATCGGCGCCGAGGAAGGCCTGTTCGAACCGATGGACTGGGCCGCGATCGGCGGGCGCGACGCCTATATGCCCGAGGCGGTGAACGACCACGGCGTCGGCGCCATCCTGTATTCCTTCATCATCGCCTATGACCGAGCGCGGATGGCGCAGGGGCCGGAAAACTGGGCGGATTTCTTCGACACCGCGAAATTCCCCGGCAAGCGCGGCATGCGCCGCGGCCCCAAGACCACGCTGGAGATGGCCCTGCTGGCCGATGGGGTGCAGCCGCTGCGGGTGTATTCGACGCTCGCCACCCCGGCCGGGGTGGACCGTGCCTTCCGCAAGCTCGACAGCATCAAGGCCGACCTCGCCTGGTTCGAGCGCGGCGCGCAGCCGCCGCAATGGCTGGCCTCGGGCGAGGTGGCGATGACGGTCGCCTACAATGGCCGCATCGCCGCGGCCAATGCGACGGATGGGCGCAACTTCGCGATCACCTGGACCAACAACCTGTTCACCCTGGATTCCTGGGTGATCATGAAGGGCAGCCCGAACCGGGCGCGGGCGCTCGAGTTCCTGAAATTCGTCGGTCAGCCGGAGGTGCAGGCCGGGCTCCCGCCGCGCATCCCCTATGGCGTCACGGCGGTCGGCGCCAATGGCCGGCTGACGTCGGCGGTGCTGGCGCAATTGCCGACGGCGCCGGCCAATATCGCGACGGCGCTGCAGATCAACGACCGCTTCTGGCTCGATAACCTCGACCGGCTGACCCAGCGGTTCAACACCTGGGTGTCGCGCTAGGCCGCCGCGGGCGGGCGATGCGCGCCTCCCCGCGCCTGGCCTCGGCGCTGCTGACGGCGCCGCTGCTGCTGTTCCTGATGCTGTCCTTCGTGGCGCCGATCGGCGCGTTCCTGTGGCGCGCGGTATCGGATACCGAGGTGGCGCCGGTGCTGCCGCGCACGATCGCGGCGCTGGCCGCCTGGGACGGGACGGTGGCGCCGGACGAGGCCGCCTTCGCAGCCCTGGTCGAGGATCTGCGCGCGGCCCGCGAACGGGACCGTGCCGGCGGGGCCGGGGGCATCGCGCGCGCGGCATCGCGGCTGAACGCCGACCGGCCAGGCTTCCGCGGGTTGCTGCCGATGACGGCGCGGCGGGTCGAGGCGCCCTTCGAGGGGCCGGCCCGCGCGGCGGTGCTCGCCATCAGCGAGGAGTGGGGCGACGCGGAAACCTGGGGCGCGATCCGCCGCGCCGGGGGTCCGCTGTCGTCCTTCCATGTGCTGGCGGCGTTGGACCTGCGGCAGGATGCGGCCGGCCGGGTGCGGGCGGTACCGGAGGACCAGCGGGTGTTCGGCACGGTGCTGGCCCGCAGCCTTTGGATCTCGCTGCTGGTGACCGGCGCCTGCCTGGCGCTCGGTTGGCCGCTGGCCTGGCTGATCGCCACCACGCGGGGCTGGGCGGGAACGCTGCTGCTGGGGGCCGTGTTGCTGCCCTTCTGGATTTCCCTGGTGGTGCGGACGGCGGCATGGATGGTGCTTCTGCAGCGCGAGGGCGTGGTGAATGCGGCGCTGGGGGGGCTCGGGATCGGGCCGCTGCCGTTGATGATGAACCGCTTCGCCGTGGTGCTGGCGATGGTGCATATCCTGCTGCCCTTCATGGTGCTGCCGCTGGTCGCGGCCTTCCGCGGGCTCGACCCCGCCTTGCCCCGCGCGGCGGCCAGCCTGGGGGCGCCGCCGTGGAGGGTGTTCCGGCGGGTGACGCTGCCGTTGTGCCTGCCGGGGATCGCGGCCGGGTGCATCCTGGTCTTCATCCAGGCGCTGGGCTTCTACGTGACGCCGGCGCTGCTGGGCGGCCCCAGCGACCAGATGCTGGCCTGGTTCGTCGGGTTCTACGCGACGCGCAGCGTGAACTGGGGGCTTGCGGCGGCGCTGTCGCTGCTGCTGCTGGTCGCGGTGGGGGTATGCGTGGCGCTGTATGGGCGCCTGGCGGGTTTCCGCCGGCCGGGGGCGGCGTGATGGGGCGGGGGCTGATCTGGGCGGCGGGGGTGCTGGTGGCGGCGTTCCTGCTGGCACCGATCCTGGCGATCCTGCCGCTGTCGTTCTCGGCCGGGTCGTTCCTGTTCTATCCGCTGCCGGGGCTGTCGCTGCGCTGGTACCGGGATTTCTTCGGGTCGGATTTCTGGCTGCCGGCGCTGTGGAATTCGCTGGTGATCGGCGGTGCGGCGGCGGGGCTGGCGACGGTGCTTGGCGTGCCGGCGGCCTTCGCGTTGTGGCGGTTGCGCGGGGCGTTGCGGGCGGTGGTGCTGGGCGTGGTGCTGGCGCCCATGGTGGTGCCGGTGATCGTGGTGGCGGTGGCGCTGCTGCTGGCCTTCGGGCCGGTCGGCCTGGTGGCGACCCATGCCGGAATGATCGTGGCGCATGCCGCGCTGGGGGTGCCCTTCGTGGTGGTGACAGTGCTGGCCTCGCTGGAGGGGTTCGATGCGGTGCAGCTGCGCGCCGCGGCGGCCTGTGGGGCGGGGCCGGTGCGGGCTTTCCTGCGCGTTTGCCTGCCGCAGATCGCGCCGGGGGTGGCGGCCGGGGCGGTGTTCGCGTTCGCGACGTCGCTCGATGAGGTGGTGGTGGCGCTGTTCATCGCCGGCCCGGCGCAGCGGACGCTGCCGCGGCAGATGTTCGCGGGTCTGAACGACACGATCAGCCTGACGACGGCGGCGGCCGCCGCCATGCTGGTGGTGGTGTCGGTGGTGTTGCTGCTGGTGGTCGGGTGGTTGCGCCGGCGCGCGCCCGGATGATGGTGCGCGCCGCCTGGCGCGTCCCGCTGGACGGACCGTGCGCCGGTCAGGCGAACCAGAGCAGCCCGTTGCCGCCGACGCTGGTCTGCTGAAAGGCCGGCAGGTTGGGCTGCGACAATCCGGTCCAGGTGACCGAGGTCTCGACCAGCCCATCTCCGTTGAGGTCGGCGTGCAGCGTGACGCCCTTCCAGCCCGCCGCGCCGTCCGAGGCAGCCCAGGTCGAACGGCTGACGCCTTCGCGCCAGCCCCAGAGGCTGAGTTCCTCGCCGGCCTGCCAATCGGTGATGGTGCTCCAGGTATTCCTGCCCGACCGGCCATCCAGGAAGAAGATGTCCCGATCGGCACCGCCGGTCAGGAAGTTCGACCCCAGGCCGCCATCGATCACGTCCCGCCCCGCCCCGGCCGAGACGGCATCGCTTCCGGCACCGGCGTTGATGAAGTCAGCGTAGGAGGTGCCGCCGATCGCCTCGGCCGCGGCGGTGCCGAGGAACTGGAAGCGCAAATGCGCGACCGGCCCGACATAGGCCGGCGCGTCGAAGACGTTGTTGCCGCCGGTGTCCGTATAGGTGACGGCGAAAGTCGCCGGCAGGCCGCCGATCACGGAATCATTGGCGCTGATCCACGACAGGATGTCGTTCCATTCATGGTCGATCCGCGCACCCCAGCCCCGGGTGGAGACCACGCCGACGACGGAGCCGCTGGAATCGACGATCGGCCCGCCGCTGCTGCCGGGCGCGTTGTAGACGCCATTGATCAGGAAGGTGTCGGCCCACAGGCCCACATAGCCGCGGTCGGCGGTCAGGCGGGTGCCCTGTTCGCCGGGAAAGCCCACGACCTCGTAGGTTCCGGCGCCTCGCCACGGGGCCATGCCGAGGTATCCGGTGCGGTCGCCGATCGCGTCCGAGATGCCGATCACCGCGAGGTCCCAGGCCGCATCCGCCTGACCGATCAGGCCGCTGGCGTCGATGCCGATGGTGTAGAAGTTGCTGACCCACTGGCCGTTCTCGAAGGCGCCATAGGGGCCGGTCGCGCCGTCGAAGGCCGGGTAGATGTCGATGTCGACCGCGGTCTTCCATGGGCTGTAGACGACATGGGCGGCAGTGAGGATGTCGTTGCGCCCGACCATCGCACCCGACCCGCGCGTGGAGGAGCCGTCGTTCCACAGAACGTCGACGAACACGACCGGACTGTAGGGGTATACATCCTGGTTCGGGAAATATGCCACGGGGCCACCTGCTTCTCAGAAGTAACCATGATACTACAAACGCCCGACGGCTGTCAGCAACGCGGATCTGCGCTTGAATGCAGCGCCTGAATGCCGCGCCGGTTTTTCCTGCATAACACGTCTCGTGCATGGATGTTTGGTCGCGAAGCAATGCGGGATCGCGCATGCACGTCATGGCTGTGTCGTTACTCGCGGATTGGTTGTGATCTGCGGCCGCCTGGCACGGCCGGGCGTAGCGGGTCGCGCCACTGGCGGCGGTTGCGCTGGCCGCGCAGTCTTTCCCTGTTCTTCTTGACTCTTTTCCTGCCCGCGCCTAAGCGCCCGTGTCCCCAAGGGGACCGGAACCGGGCGGACCGTCACGCGCCCACCCATCGGGTCCAGGCTGATCGCCCCTGACGGCGCGCCGGGCCACGTCGTTCCTGCCTTTCGGGCGGGCGCGCAAGCCGCATCTCCCGCCGCATCGCTGGCGGGTCGATACCGGAAAGCACAGCACTGCATGGCCTCCATCACCGCCGACCGCGTGGGCAGCGAGGATTTCGCCGCCCTTCTCGACGAAACGCTTGGCGCCGACACCGGGTTTGCCGGATCGGTCGTCACCGGCAAGGTCATCCGCGTGGATGACGATGTTGCCGTCGTCGATGTCGGCTTGAAGAGCGAGGGGCGCGTGCCCCTCAAGGAATTCGCCGCCCCGGGCATGAAGCCCGAGGTGAAGCCCGGCGACCTGATCGAGCTGTTCGTCGAGCGCTACGAGGACCGGGACGGCACCATCGTCCTGTCGCGCGAGAAGGCGCGGCGCGAGGAAGCCTGGACCAACCTGGAAAAGTCCTTCACCGCGCAGATCCGCGTGAATGGCGTGATCTTCGGGCGCGTGAAGGGTGGCTTCACCGTGGACCTCGGCGGCGCGGTCGCGTTCCTGCCCGGTTCGCAGGTGGATATCCGCCCGGTGCGCGATGTCGGCCCGCTGATGGGCTCCCCGCAGCCCTTCCAAATCCTCAAGATGGACCGCGCGCGCGGGAACATCGTGGTGTCGCGCCGCGCGGTGCTGGAAGAAACCCGTGCGGAGCAGCGCAGCGAGCTGATCCAGGGCCTCAAGGAAGGCATGATCCTGGACGGCGTGGTGAAGAACATCACCGACTACGGCGCCTTCGTGGACCTCGGTGGCGTCGACGGCCTGCTGCATGTCACCGACATCGCCTGGCGCCGCATCAACCACCCGTCCGAAGCGCTGACCATCGGCCAGCCGGTGAAGGTGCAGGTGATCCGCTTCAACTCGGAGACGCAGCGCATCAGCCTCGGCATGAAGCAGCTGATGTCCGACCCGTGGGATGGCGTGGCGCTGAAGTACCCGGTCAACGCCAAGTTCGGCGGCCGCGTCACCAACATCACCGACTACGGCGCCTTCGTGGAGCTGGAGCCGGGCGTCGAGGGCCTCGTGCACGTCAGCGAGATGTCCTGGACCAAGAAGAACGTCCATCCGGGCAAGATCGTCGCGACCTCCGAGCAGGTGGACGTGATGATCCTGGATGTCGACGAGCCGAAGCGCCGCATCTCGCTGGGCCTCAAGCAGGCGCAGGGCAACCCCTGGGAGCTGTTCCTGGAGGCCCACCCGCCCGGTTCGATCATCGAGGGCGAGATCCGCAACATCACCGAGTTCGGCCTGTTCATCGGCGTGGGCGTGGATGTGGACGGCATGGTCCACATGTCCGACCTGTCCTGGGACGAGGCCGGCGAAGCCGCGATGCAGGCCTACAGCAAGGGCACCGTCGTCAAGGCGAAGGTGCTGGATGTGGATGTCGAGAAGGAGCGCATCTCGCTCGGCATCAAGCAGCTCGAGGCCGACCCGGCTGCCGAGGTTCTGGACCGCGTCCGCAAGGGTGACATCGTCACCTGCGTGGTGACCAAGGTCGAGACCAACGGCATCGAGGTGAAGGTCGACGAGGTGCTGACCGGCTTCATCCGCCGCGCCGAACTGGCCCGTGACCGCACCGACCAGCGGCCGGACAAGTTCGCGATCGGCGAGAAGGTGGATGCGCGCGTGACCGCGGTGGACCGCGCCGCGCGCCGCCTGGCCCTGACCATCAAGGGCAAGGAGATCGAGGAGGAGAAGGAGGCGATGAAGGAATTCGGTTCGACCGACTCCGGCGCCTCGCTCGGCGACATCCTGGGCGCGGCGATCCGCCGCCGGCGGGAGCTCGCCTCCGACGAGTGAGACCTGCGCGCCGCAGGGCGTGAAGGTCGCAGCCCCCGGGTGCCGAGAGGTGCCCGGGGGTTTTGCGTTCCCGGTGCCGGCGTTTCCAGGGGCAGCGCCCCTCCGGTTCCCCTTGCCCCACGGCCCGCGCATCGCCATTGAACCCTCATGTCCCTCGACGCCGACCTCCTCGCCGATCGCCGCCGCCTGCGCCGACGCCTCACGCTGTGGCGCGCGCTCGCGATCTTCGCGCTGTTCGGCGCGCTCGCGCTGGTCGCCGGGGTCCGGGACTCCTCGACAGTCTTGGCCGGCGGCGCCCATGTGCTGCGCCTGCCCGTCACCGGCTTCATCAGCGACGACCGCCGGCTGATGCAGGCGCTCGACCGCGCCGCCACCGACGACAGCGTGCGCGCCGTGCTGGTCGCGATCGACAGCCCCGGCGGCACCGTGGCGGGCGGGGAGGCGCTGCACGGCGCGCTTTCCCGCATAGCCGAACGCAAGCCGGTGGTGGCGATGATGGGCGCGACCGCGGCCTCGGCCGGCTACATGGTGGCGCTGCCGGCGCATCGCGTGCTGGCGCGGGATGCGACCCTGACCGGGTCGATCGGCGTGCTGCTGCAATCCTTCAACGTAGCGGAACTGCTCGCCCGCGCGGGGGTGCAGGCGCAGGTCATCGCCTCGGGCCCGCTCAAGGACCAGCCCAGCCTGTTCCGGCCCCTTACGGACGAAGGCCGCGCCGCGCTCGACCGCGTCATCACCGACCTGCATGCGCAATTCGTCGCCATGGTCGCCACCGGGCGCCGCATGGAGCCCGCCCGTGCCCGCGCCCTGGCGGATGGCCGCGTCTTCACCGGCCGCCAGGCGGTCGAGGCCGGGCTGGTGGATGCCATCGGCGGTGAACGCGAGGCCCGCGCCTGGCTGGCGGCCGAACGCCAGGTGCCCGACACCCTGCCCGTCCGCGACGTGGAAATCCGCAGCACCGCCGAGCGCCTGCTGTCCTCGGCCACCCAGGGCATCGTGAAAAGCCTTTTTTCGGAATGGCTTGGCGTTGACGCCCCCCGCGCCCTTTGGCAGCCTTCGCGCTGAACATCTCGCAAGCGAAGACAACGCGCCGCGGCCCCACCGCCACGCCGAGGGAAGGCTAGGAATGACCAAGTCCGAGCTGATCGCGCATCTTGCCGGCGCGAACCCGCATCTGCGCCAGCCGGATGTGGAGCTGATCGTCACCACCATCTTCGACGAGATCACCGCGGCGCTGTCGCGCGGGGACCGGGTGGAGCTGCGCGGCTTCGGCGCGTTCTCGACCAAGGCGCGGGACCCGCGCACCGGGCGCAACCCCCGCACGGGGGAGGCGGTGGAGGTCTCGGCGAAATCCGTCCCGTATTTCAAGCCGGGCAAGGAACTGCGCGAACGCATCAACAAGCCGGCGCCAGCCCCCGTGCGGCTGGCCGCGCGCGTGCCGGCCTGAATGCGCTGGCTGGTCTTCCTGCCGCTGGCCGTCCTGGTGGTGCTGTTCGCCCTGTCCAACCGCGATGTGGTCGAGCTGCGCCTCTGGCCGCTGGACGTGGCCTGGGCGGCGCCGCTGGCGGTGGCGGTGCTGGTGCCCGCCGCGCTCGCCTTCCTGATGGGGGCGGTGATCGTGTGGCTGTCGGATTTGCCGGCACGCAAGCGTGGCTGGTCGGCGCAGCGCCGTGCCGCGGCCCTGCAGCGGGAGATCGACCGCCTGCACGCGCTGGAGAAATCCGCCGCGGCGGACCGGCTGGCGGGATCGGCCTGACATGATCGGCAAGCCCGGCGGCGGCGCGGCGCGGATCATTCCCGCGCTGGACACCGGCGACCTCGCGCGCGCGGAATCCCTCGCGGCGGCCCTGGCGGGGCGCTGCGGCGTGCTGAAGGTGGGGCTGGAACTGTTCTGCGCGGCAGGCGCGCCTGCAGTGGCCGCCATCGCGCGCCATGCGCCGGTATTCCTGGACGTGAAGCTGCACGACATCCCGAACACGGTGGCGGGCGCGCTGCGGTCCCTGCTGCCGCTGAAGCCGGCCATGATCACGCTGCATGCCGGTGGTGGCTCGGCCATGATCGCTGCCGCGCGCGCGGAAGCCGAGACGGCCGGCGCCGACCGCCCGCTGCTGCTGGCAGTGACGGTGCTGACCAGCATGGATGCCGCCGCGCTGACCGCGACCGGCGTGGCCGACAGCCCCGCCGCGCAGGTGCTGCGCCTCGCCCGCATGGCCATCGCCGCCGGCGCCGACGGCCTGGTGTGCAGCCCGCACGAGGCCGCGCTGCTGCGCGCCGAACTCGGCCCCGGCCCGGCGCTTGTGGTGCCCGGCGTGCGCCTCGCGGGCACCCCCGCCGGCGACCAGGCGCGTGTCGCCACGCCAGCCGAGGCGGTGGCCGCCGGCGCCGACTGGATCGTGGTTGGCCGCCCCATCACCGCCGCGCCGGACCCGGCCGCCGCGGCGGCCGCCATCGCCGCCGGCCTGGCCGGCTGACGCCATGGCCATGCAGATAAAGATCTGCGGCATCCGCGATGCCGAGGGCATGGACGCCGCCGTGCAGGCGGGGGCGGACCTGATCGGCTTCGTGTTCTTCCCGCCATCGCCGCGCGCCGTGGCGCCGCCCGAAGCCGCCGCGCTGTCGGCGCGCCATGCCGGCGGGCCGCAGCGCGTCGGGCTGTTCGTCGATGCCACGGATGATGCCATCGCGGCGGTGCTGGCGGAGGTCGGGCTCGACGTCCTGCAACTGCATGGCGCGGAGACGCCCGAACGCGCCGCGGCCATCCGCGCGCGCTTCGGCCTGCCAGTGATGAAGGCGCTGGGCATCGGCGCACCGGAGGATTTCGCGGCGGTGGAATCCTTCGCCCCGGTGGTGGACCGCTTCCTGTTCGATGCGCACCCGCCGCCTGGCGGGCCACTGCCTGGCGGCAACGCGCAGCCCTTCGAATGGCGGCTGATGGCGGGGCGCGCGATCCCGAAGCCTTGGCTGCTCGCCGGCGGGCTGACGCCTGGCAATGTGGCGCAGGCCATCCGCATGGCCGGTGCGCCCGGGGTGGATGTCTCGTCCGGCGTGGAGCGCGCGCGCGGCGTCAAGGATGCCGGGCTGGTGCGGGCGTTCATCGCGGCGGCGCGCGGCTGACGCCACCCGGTCATTGCGCGCCGGGCCCGACCGGCCGAACATGCCGCACCCGACGGAGGAAACCCCATGCGCCGCCTGCTGCCGCTGCTCCTGGTGCTGATCGCCGCCGCCTGTTCGAGCGGCCCGCGCCCCGATCCGCTGGTCTATACCGGCGCCGGCGGGCAGCCCATGGGCGCCGACCTCTGGCTGCCCGAGGGTACGGCGCGCGTCCCGCTGATCATCCTGTCGCACGATGTCCGCGGCAAGCGCGACCCGCATCTGACCGACTACGTGAACGCGCTGAAGGGCATGGGCGCGGCGGTGGTGGTGCTCGACCACTACACGTCGCGCAGCATCGACCCGACGCGCCCGCCGGCGGACCGCGCCTTCTTCACCACGCTCGACTTCGCGCTGGATGCCTATGGCGCGCTGGATGCGGCGGTGCAGAACCCGCGCATCGACCGCCGGCGCGTGGGCCTGGTGGGCTTCGGGGAGGGCGGCGGCGGTGGCGCCATCCTGGCCGCGCATACGGCCATCCTGCAGGGGCGCCCGGCGGACGGGGCGCGCTTCCTGGCCTTCGCGGCGGTCGCGCCGGATTGTTCCTATCGCCTGGGCAACCGCGACACCGCGCGGCGGCCGCTGCTGATCCTGGTGGGAAGCCGCGACAACCGCACCGGCAAGCCGGCCTGCGACGACCTGGCATCCTACCTGCGTGCGGCCAGCGGCAACGTCACCATCAACACCTACAACAACGCGCGGCACGGTTTCGATGACCCGCCGGGCCCGGTGCGCGCCGACCCGGCCGGCGAGAACATCACGCGTTGCGTGTGGCAGCAGGGGCCGGACGGGCTGTGGCGGGAACGCGCCTCGGGCATCAGCGGCATCTCGGTGTTCCGCATCGGCGCCAACGAGGCGACGGTGGCGGCCTATGCGCGCTCCCGCGCGGCCTGCCGGACGCTGGGGACCGAGACGCAGGGCGACGCGGCGTTCCGCGGGCGCGCAATGGGCGAGGTCTCGGGCTTCATGAAGACCAATGTCATCGATGTGCGGGTGCGCTGAAGAATCGGTGTGACCCCTCAGGCGGCGGGCGGCGGCCATCCGGCCGCCTTGCCTTCGCGCCATGGGCTGGCGCGCCGGACACGGCGGCCGGTCCGGGCGCGGTCGTGCATGCGCGCTCCCGGATCGCGCTGGACGCGATCCGCGGGCTTCGCGGTCGTGACCGTGTGGCCCGGCCGCGGTCGCCGCCCGCTATGCCGCGCGCGATCGATCCGCTAAACCTCGCCGCCTCCGCCCGGCCCAAGAGAACACCTTGAACAAGCCCCTGCCCAATTCCTTCCGCCAGGGCCCCGATGCCCGTGGCCGCTTCGGCCAGTTCGGCGGCCGCTTCGTCGCCGAGACGCTGATGCCCCTCATCCTCGAGGTCGAGCAGGCCTACGAGGCGGCGAAGAAGGACCCCGCCTTCGAGACCGAATGGCGCCGGCTGCTGAAGGACTATGTCGGCCGCCCCTCCCCGCTGTGGTACGCCGACCGCCTGACCAAGCATCTGCGCGCCAAGGCGGCGCCCGGCCATGGCGCCAAGGTGTATTTCAAGCGCGACGAGCTGAACCACACCGGCGCGCACAAGATCAACGCGGTGCTCGGCCAGATCCTGCTGGCCAAGCGCATGGGCAAGACGCGCATCATCGCCGAGACAGGCGCCGGCCAGCATGGCGTCGCGACCGCCACGGCCTGCGCGCTGTTCGACCTGCCCTGCACCGTCTTCATGGGCGCGACCGATGTCGAGCGCCAGCAGCCCAACGTCTTCCGCATGAAGCTGCTGGGCGCCGAGGTGATCCCGGTGACCTCCGGCGCCTCCACGCTGAAGGACGCGATGAACGAGGCGCTGCGCTACTGGGTCGCGAATGTCCACGACACCTACTACTGCATCGGCACCGTGGCGGGCCCGCACCCCTATCCGGTGATGGTGCGCGACTTCCAGTCGGTGATCGGCGAGGAAACCCGCGCCCAGATGATGGCGGCCGAGGGCCGCCTGCCGGACGCGCTGGTGGCCGCGATCGGCGGCGGGTCGAACGCGATGGGGCTGTTCTACCCGTTCCTCGATGATGAATCGGTCGCGATGTACGGGGTCGAGGCCGCCGGGCACGGCGTGGACACCGACCAGCACGCGGCGTCCCTCACCAAGGGCCGCCCGGGCGTGCTGCATGGCAACCGCACCTACCTGCTGCAGGACGAATACGGGCAGATCCTGGAGGCGCATTCGATCAGCGCGGGGCTGGATTACCCCGGCATCGGGCCGGAGCATTCCTGGCTGCACGAACTCGGCCGCGTGAACTACGTGCACGCGACCGACCAGGAGGCGCTCGACGCCTTCCAGCTCTGCTCGAAGCTCGAGGGCATCATCCCCGCGCTGGAGCCCGCGCATGCTGTGGCCTACGTCCTGCGCCTGGCACCGACCCTGCCGGCGGACAAGCTGGTCGTGATGAACATGTGCGGCCGCGGCGACAAGGACATCTTCACCGTGGCGAAGCATCTGGGGGTCGAACTGTGATGCGCCCGACCGCCACGACCAGCACCAACGGTCCGCGCGCCTGCACGGGCCCGGAGCGCAAAGCGCGACCGCGCCCAGACCAACAGCCGTCGTCGGCGCGCCAGCGCATGGCGCGAAGGCAGGCCGACCGCACGGCCGGCGCCTGCCGCGTGAGGGCATAAGACATGTCCCGCATCGCAACACGCTTCGCGAAGGTGAAGGCCGAGGGGCGCGGCGCGCTCATTCCCTTCCTCGAGGCCTATGACCCCGACCCCGCCACCTCGATGGCGCTGCTGCGCGGATTCCCGGGCGCGGGGGCGGACCTGATCGAGATCGGCGTGCCCTTCACCGACCCGATGGCCGATGGCCCGACCGTGCAGCGCGCCGGGCAGCGCGGCCTGAAGGCCGGCGCCACGCTGGCCGGCACGCTCGCCATGGTGCGCGACTTCCGCCGCGAGGACGACGCCACGCCGGTCATCCTGATGGGCTACTACAACCCGATCCTGTCCTATGGCGTGGAGCGCTTCTGCACCGATGCCGCCGCGTCGGGCGTCGATGGCCTGATCGTGGTGGATGTGCCGCCCGAGGAAGCCGACGAGATCGAGCCGGCGACCCAGGCTAACGGCCTCGACCTGATCCGCCTGGTCGCGCCGACCACCGATGACGAACGCCTGCCGCGCGTGCTCTCGGGGACCTCGGGCTTCATCTACTACGTCGCGATCACCGGCATCACCGGCACGCGCAGCGCCACCAGCGAGGCGCTGGCCGCTGCCATTCCGCGCGTGCGCGCGCACACGACGCTGCCGATCGCGATCGGCTTCGGCGTGCGCACGCCCGAACAGGCGGCGGAAGCCGCGCGCATCGCCGATGCCGCGGTGGTGGCCTCGAACCTGGACGAACAGGGGCGCGCCAAGCCGGACGCGGTGCGCAAGGTGCTCGACCAGGTGCGCGCCCTGGCCGAGGCGGTGCGCGCGGTGCGCAAGGCGGCGTAGGAACTCGCCGGCCCCGTCGAATACTCCGCCCGCCGGTGCGCACCACGCGGCCCCAGGTCTCGCCGGTGATCGGGCTCGATGGTGTCGGCGATGCGCCGATGGATGCAGCGCAGCGACACGAGGCAGGAGATAGCGCCGGCAGGATGGTCACCTGGCGTGACTTGAAGCGGTTCAGCACCATGAAGGCGACGCCAGCGCGCACGCCTTACCGAGGCTTCGACTTCAGGTAGCTGGTCGAATACAGCATTTCCTGCATCCCCGGCCCCTCGCGACGCCGCCGACGATGGCGAGCAGGGTTCGGCGATGCGGGCGAGGAAGCCGGCGGTGTCGCTGAGCGGCGGGCGCAGCGCGTTCTGGGGGTCGCAGCCGACGGCGATAACGCGCCGCCCGGCGCGGCGCAGCGCTCAGGCCGGCGACGAGCGGATGCAGGCGGCCGGCAGCGCGGCCAGGATCGGGCGAGGCGAAGGCGCCGCGTCTTGCACCCCTTCGCGCGAGGATATTCCGCTACAGGATGAAGCGTGACAGGTCGGCGCTGCCGGCCAGCGGTGCCACCCGCCCCGCCACCATCGCCGCATCGACGCGCACCACTTCCCCGCCGCGGTCCGAGGCGGTGAAGGACACCTCCTCCAGCAGCCGTTCGAGCACGGTGGCGAGGCGCCGCGCGCCGATGTTCTCGACACTCGCGTTAGGTCGGCGAGCGCATCCACCGCATCATCGGCGAAGTCGAGCGTGACACCCTCGGTGCCCAGCAGCGCGGTGTACTGCTTCAGCAGGGAGTGCTCGGGCTCGGTCAGGATACGGCGGAAATCGTCGCGCGTGAGCGCAGCCAGTTCCACGCGGATCGGCAGTCGCCCCTGCAATTCGGGCAGCAGGTCCGAGGGCTTCGCCAAATGGAAGGCGCCGGAGGCGATGAACAGGATGTGGTCGGTCTTCACCGGGCCATGCTTGGTGGTGACGGTGGTGCCCTCGATCAGCGGCAGCAGGTCGCGCTGCACACCCTCTCGGCTGACGTCGCCGCCGCGCATGCCGCCTTCGCCGGTGCGGGCGCAGACCTTGTCGATCTCGTCCAGGAAGACGATGCCGTTGTTCTCGGCGTTCGAGACCGCATCGCGCACCAGCGCGTCCTGGTCGAGCAGCTTGTCGGCTTCCTCCTTGGTCAGTGCGATGCGGGCTTCCGCGACGGTCATCTTGCGCGGCTTCTGGCGGCCGCCGAACATCTTGCCGAGCATGTCCTGCATGTTCTGCATCTGCGCGCCCTGGGCGCCGGGCAGGTCGATCATGCCGATCGGCATGCCGCCGCCGGCGTCGGTGACCTGCACCTCGATCTCGCGCGATTCGAGCTGGCCCTCGCGCAGCAGGCGGCGGAACTTCATGCGGGTTTCGCCGGAGGCGCCTTCGCCGACCAGCGCGGTCAGCAGGCGTTCCTCGGCGGCCAGTTCGGCCTTGGCCTGCACGGTGCGGCGCGCCTGTTCGCGCGCCATGGTGATGGCGGATTCGACCAGGTCGCGGATGATGGATTCCACGTCGCGGCCGACATAGCCGACCTCGGTGAACTTGGTGGCCTCGACCTTCAGGAACGGCGCGTTGGCCAGCTTCGCCAGGCGCCGCGCGATCTCGGTCTTGCCGACGCCGGTCGGGCCGATCATCAGGATGTTCTTGGGCACCACCTCCTCGCGGATGCCCTCGGGCAGCTGCTGGCGGCGCCAGCGGTTGCGCAGCGCGATGGCGACGGCGCGCTTGGCGTCCTGCTGGCCGACGATGTGGCGGTCGAGCTCGGAGACGATCTCGCGGGGGGAAAGGTTGATGGATTCGGACATGTTTCCTGGCCCTCAGACGGCGGGCGCCGGCCATCCGGCCGGCTTGCCTTCGCGCCGTGGACTGTTGCCTTGGCGCTGACGGTTGGTTGGGGCGCGGTCGCGCCGTGCGCTCCCGGATCGCGCATTCGCGCGATCCGCAGGGCGGGTTTGGCGGGTCGGGGTCACGCCTGGGCTTCCAGGCTCTCCAGCACGAAGTTGCCGTTGGTGTAGACGCAGATATCCGCCGCGATCTTCATAGACCGCCGGCAGATCTCCTCGGCGTCGATGGCCTCCAGCGGCAGCAGCGCGCGCGCCGCGGCCAGCGCGTAGTTGCCGCCGGAGCCGATGCCGATCACGCCGTCCTCCGGGTCGAGCACATCGCCCTGGCCGGTCACCAGCAGGCTGCGCTTCGAATCGGCCACCGCCAGCAGCGCCTCCAGCCGGCGCAGGTAGCGGTCGGTGCGCCAGTCCTTCGCCAGGTCGACGCAGGCGCGTTCCAGCTGGTCGGGGAAGCGTTCCAGCTTCGCCTCCAGCCGTTCGAGAAGGGTGAAGGCATCGGCGGTGGCGCCGGCGAAGCCGGCCAGCACGCGGCCCTGGGCGATGCGGCGGACCTTGCGCGCATTGCCCTTGACCACCGTCTGGCCGAGCGAGACCTGGCCGTCGCCGGCCATGGCCACGCGGCCACCCTTGCGCACGCATAGGATGGTGGTGCCGTGCCACCCGAGGGGATCGTGTTGTGGGGAGTTCATGACCGCCCGAATGTGGGCGGCATGGGCGCCGGACTCAACGGGGGGCGTGCGCGCCCGGGCCGACGCCGTTGCGCGCCAGGAAATCCGCCGGGTCATCCGACGTGCTGTGGTCAGGCAGGGCTGGCCGCCCAGCGCCCGGAACCCCAGTGATGGCGTCGATGGGGGGTCGCCATGCGGCAAAAGGCCTCGCCAGGCGTCGGGCCGCCGCCGGTGTCGATGCGATGGACGTGGCCCTCGGATCCGGCATGGGGCACCCAGCAGCCGCGGCGGTCCGGCGCCAGCGCCGGGCAGGGCGATCGGCCGGACCAGCAGCGACAAGGCGCATGAATGGGACGCTTGGCTGGGGTGTCGGCAATGCCGCGAATGCGTCTCAGGACCGTCAATTCGCCCTGGTCAGACTCCGTAAGGGACCTCCGTGCTTGGCTCTCGCCACCGGAACGAAAGCCCCCTCGGACTCGGATGGACATGCGCATCAGGATCGCCCCCCTTCTCATCGGCCTGCTGGTCGCCATCGCGGCCACCAACATGGCCACCAGCGTCTTCGCCTGGATCACCATGCGCGAGGATGCCGGCCGCCTGGATGCGCTGCACGGCGACACCATCCGCCCGCTGCAGGCCCTCAAGGCCCTGTCCGATGCCTATGCGGTGTCGGTGGTCGATGCCTCCCACAAGATCCGCAACGGCAACCTCACCTGGGAGGAAGGCGGCGCAGCCCTCGACCAGGCGGGTGTCGCGATCGAGCGCAACTGGGCGGCGCTCGCTGCCACGCGCTTCGATGCCGCCGCCGCCACGGCCCTCGCCGAGGCCGCGCAGCGCCGTGCCGCGGCCGAGGCCGTGGTGGCCGACCTGCGCCGTGTCGTCGTCGCGCGCGACACCGCCGCGCTCGATGCGCTGGTGCGCCAGCGCCTCTATGCCGCCATCGATCCCTTCACGGAATCCCTCGGCGCGGCGATCGACGCGGTGGTGGTCGACGCCGGCGCCACCATCCGCACCGGTGTCGAGGAACTGGGCGACCATGTCGCGATGCTGGCTGCGCTGATGGGGTTGGCGCTTGCCACCGCCATCGGCGGCGGTTGGGTCGTCATGGCGCGCGTCACCCGCCCCATCACCCGCCTGACCGATGCGATGGATGGCCTGGCGCGCGGCGACCTGGACGTCGCGGTGCCAGGAACCGGCCGCACCGACGAGATCGGCGCCATGGCCGGCGCGGTCGAGGTGTTCAAGCAGGGTGCGAAGGAGAACGCCCGCCTGCGCGCCGCCCAGGCCGAGGCCGGGAAGGCCGCCGACGCGGCCCGCCACGCCGCGCTCGAGGCCATGGCGCGGCGCGTCGAGGAGGAGACCCGCGGCGCGGTGGACAATGTCTCCGCCCGCATGGCGTCCGTCACCAGCAGCGCGGACCATGTGGGCGCAGCCACCGGGCGCATCCGCGCCGAGAGCGGTTCGGTCGCCGAGGCCGCGCGCGAGGCGCTGGGCGCCACCCAGACCGTGGCCGCCGCCACCGACGAACTCTCCGCCTCGATCCGCGAGATCGCCGCCCGGGTTGGCGAGGCCGCCGCCGCCGCGCGTACCGCGGTGGACGGCGTGGACCACGGCACCCGCACCATCAACAGCCTGCAGGAAGCGGTGGCCCGCATCGGCGAGGTGGCGGGGCTGATCGCCGACATCGCCGGGCAGACCAACCTGCTGGCGCTGAACGCGACCATCGAGGCGGCGCGCGCGGGTGAGGCCGGCAAGGGCTTTGCCGTGGTGGCCGGGGAGGTGAAGTCGCTCGCCACCCAGACCGCCCGGCGCACCGAGGATATCTCCCGCCAGATCGCGCTGATCACGGCGGCCACCAGCGAGGCGGTGGCGGCGGTGCAGGGCATTGCTCAGTCGGTCGGCGCGCTGGACGGCATCGCGGGCGGTATCGCGGCCGCGATGGACCAGCAGACCGCCGCCACCACCGAGATCGCGCGAGCCGTGGCCGGTGCGGCCGCCGCGGTGCGCGACGTGGAAGGCCGCATGTCCGGCGTGGCGGCCGAGAGCACCGCGAGCGCGGAGGCGGCGGGTGCCATGCCCAGGGCGCGGTCGCGGACCTGCGCGGCGCCCTGGTGCGCATCGTGCGCACCTCGACCGAGGATGTCGACCGCCGGGCGCATGAACGCACGCCACTGAGCCGCGCCGCGCGGCTGGAACTGGCCGGGCGGGCGGCGGTGGCGGTGAACCTGCTCGACCTGTCCGAGGGCGGCGCCGGCGTGGCAGCGCCCGAGGGTGGGGTGGCGGTGGGCCAGCGGGGCACGCTGGTCATCGGCACGGCGGTGGTGCCGGTGCGCGTGGCCGCGGTGCAGGAAGGGCGCGCGGGCCTGGTGTTCGACGCGCCCAACCCCGCGACGCAGGCTGCGCTGCGCGGGCTGCTGGCGGAGGAAGGCCGCGCACGGGCCGCCTGACCACGGCGCGCAGGACCGTTGCGGTGCGCGCCCCGGGCGGCGTAACAAGCGCCCATGGATGGCTTTCCCGCTTTGCCGCGCCGCGCCGAGATCACCCGCGAGACCGCCGAGACCACGATCCGCGTGGCGCTGGACCTCGATGGGTCCGGCCGGGGCGACATCGCCACCGGGATCGGCTTCCTCGACCACATGCTGACCGCGCTGGCGCGGCATTCGCTGATCGACATGACCATCGCCGCCAAGGGCGACCTGCATATCGACTTCCACCACACCGCCGAGGATGTCGGCATCGTCATCGGCCAGGCGCTCAGGAAGGCGCTGGGCGACAAGCGCGGCATCCGCCGCTACGGCGCCGCCCTGCTGCCGATGGACGAGGCGCTGGCCGAATGCGCCATCGACATCTCGGGCCGTCCCTTCCTGGCCTGGTCCGTCCCCTTCGCCCGCGACAAGGTGGGCGAGATGGATACCGAATTGTTCGAGGAGTTCTTCCGCGCCCTCGCCTTCAATGCCGGCATCACGCTGCACATGACCTTGAAGGCGGGCACCAACGCCCACCATGTAGCCGAGGCCTGTTTCAAGGCCGCGGCCCGGGCGCTCCGGGCGGCTGTCGAGCCCGATCCGCGGGCCGGCGGCGCGATCCCGTCCACCAAGGGCATCCTGGAGGCCTGAGCATGCGGGTCTGGACGGTGCAGGTGAGGCCCCCCGCCGGCCAGCGGGCGCCGAAGGCGTTGCTCGTGCGCGATGGATTCTCCTGGGGCGCGCTGCTGGTGCCGACCCTGTGGTTCCTGTCCAACGGGCTGATCGCCCTGGCGCTGATGCATTTTGCCCTGGTCGCGGCGATCGGCGCGGCGCTGCCCGCCGCCGCGGCGCCCTTCGCGATCGCGGGTCTGCAAGTGTTCATGGGGTTCGAGGCACGCGCGCTGCAATCCTGGTGGCTCGGCCTGCGCGGCTTCGAGCCGGCGGCGGTGCTGGTGGCGCGGAACGCCGATACGGCCTTCCTCAACCTTGCCGCCTTCCGCCCCGACCTGGCGCGCGCGGCGGTCTGAGGGGGCAGGGCGATGGCGCAGCGCGTGGCGGTGGTGGATCCTGGGTCGGGCAATTTGGCCTCGGTGGTGCGCGCCTTCGAGAAGGCGGCCGAGGACAACGAGATCGAGGCGGTGGTGCGCGTGGTCACGGCTGCGGCCGACCTGCGCGTGGCCGACCGCATCGTGCTGCCCGGCCAGGGCGCCTTCGCCGCCTGCCGCCGCGGCCTCGATGCGCTGCCCGGCATGGTGGATGCGCTGGAGGAGCGGGTGCGCGGCCATGGCGTGCCGTTCCTGGGCATCTGCGTCGGCATGCAGCTGATGGCGACCAGGGGCCTCGAACACGGCGAGACGCCCGGCCTGGACTGGATTCCCGGCATCGTCGCGGCCATGGACCCACGCGGCGCCGACGGCGCACCCCTGCCGCTGCCGCAGATGGGCTGGAACGCGCTCTCCTTCGAGGAAGGCTACCACCCGGTGCTGGACGGCATCCGCCCCGGCGACCAGGTCTATTTCGTGCATTCCTACGCCTATGAGGTCGAGGACCCGGAGGATGCCATCGCCACCACCGACTATGGCGGGCCCGTGACCGCGGTCATTGCACGCGGCGCCATGGCCGGGCTGCAGTTCCACGTCGAGAAAAGCGGACCGGTGGGGCTGCGCATGCTGGCGAATTTCCTCAGGTGGGAACCGTGAACGCCTCCGCCCTGCTGAATAGTGGGCGCGCCCTGGCGGTCGAGCGCGCCGAACGCCTGTCCGAGGCCGACCTCGCCGACCTGGCCGAGGCGACCGATGCCGCCATCATCGAGGGCGGCGGCTTCGGCTGGGTCGAACCGCAGGGGCGCGCCGCGCTGGAGCGCCATTTCCGCGGCGTGCTGCTGGTGCCCGAGCGCGAATTGTTCGTGGCGCGGCTGGACGGCCACCCGGTGGGCTCCGCCCTGCTGGTGCGCCCGCCCCGCCACAACGAGGCGCAGGCCTTCGCCGCGACCCTGACCCACGCCTATATCGCGCCTTACGCGCGCGGCTTCGGCCTGGCGCGGATGCTGGTGCAGAAGCTGGAGGACCGCGCGGCCGCCGTCGGGCATCGCGTCATCAACCTCGACGTGCGGGAGACGCAGACGACCGCCATCGCGCTGTTCGAGAGCCTGGGCTACCTGCATTGGGGCACCCACCCCTACTACGCCCGGGTGAAGGGCCAGACGGTGGCGGGCCGTTTCTACACGAAAACGCTGGAACCGGGGCGCGGGCGCAGCACCGGCGCGCTGATCGACGGCGCGGTCTGACGCACGCGGCTGCGCAACGGATTTCGAGGCGATTTTCCGGGTTTGCGGTTTCATGCACCGGGCCGCAGGATGCGCTCAGGGCGCCTCAGGAAACCTGGCCATGGCACGCGACAACACCCCCGGTTCGCCGGCCCCGCGCGGCGATGCGCGCCGGGCGGCGCTCATGGTCATTGGCCTGGCCTTCGGGAGTGTCGCGGCGGTCGCACCCGGCCTGCGGGCACAGGGCGTGCCGCCCGCCGCGACCGCCACGCCCCAGCCGGTGGCAACCAGCGCCCAGCAGGACCTGCTGACCCAGGCGCAGCTCGAACAACTGCTCGCACCCATCGCGCTGTTTCCCGACGACCTGCTGATGCAGATGCTGATGGCCGCGACCTATCCGCTGGAGATCGTGCAGGCGAAGCGCTGGCTGGGCCAGGGGCAGAACGCCGCGCTGCGCGGCGATGCGCTGGTGCAGGCCCTGGCCGCGCAATCCTGGGACCCGTCGGTGAAGTCGCTGGTGCCCTTCGCGGATGTGCTGTCGATGATGAACGACCAGCTGGACTGGACGCAGCAGGTCGGCGATGCGGTTCTAGACCAGCAGCAGGACGTGATGAACGCCATCCAGGTGCTGCGCGGCCGCGCGCAGGCGCATGGCGCGCTGCAATCGGGCCCGCAGCAGACCGTCACCGTCACGCAGAACGTCAATGTCGTGCCGGCCGCCGGCGCGGTGGTGGCGCCGCCGCCGCAGATCATCACCATCGCGCCGACGCAGCCCGAGACGATCTTCATTCCCGCCTACAACCCGAACGTCGTCTTCGGCGCCTGGCCGCATGCGGGCTACCCGCCGACCTATTTCCCGCCGCCGGTGGGCTGGGGCGTGGCGAACGCGCTGCTGACCGGCATGGCCTTCGCCGGCGGGGCGGCGATCGTCGGGTCGCTGTGGGGCTGGGGCAGTCCCAACTGGGGCCGCGGCGACATCAACGTGAACGCGAACCGCTACAACAACATCAACGTCAACCGGAACCAGATCAGCGGCAACAGCTGGCGGCACGACAGTTCGCATCGCCAGGGCGTTGCCTATCGGAACGACCAGGTGCGCGACCGTGTCGGCGCGACGCGTCCCGGTGCCGGCGGCGACCGTGCCGCGGCGCGCGACCAGTTCCGCGGCCGGGTGGACCAGGCGCAGCGTGGCGAGGGCATCGGCAACCGGCCCGGCGCGGGCGGTGACCGGCCGGGTCTCGGCGACCGCGGGCCTGGTGCGGGCGACCGTCCTGGGCTGGGGGATCGCGGGCCCGGGGGCGGACCCGGCGCGGGCGACCGTCGTCCGGGTGGCGATCGGCCAGGCGGGGCGGATCGCCCGGGGCTCGGGGACCGCGCGCCAGGCGGCGGGGCCGGCGCGGGGGATCGCCGCCCCGGCGGGGGCGACCGTCCTGGCCAAGGTGCCCAGCGACCCGGCGGCGCAACCCAGCGCCCGGCCGTCCAGCACAATGCCGCCGGCCGCCCGCAGGCGCGCCCGGCGGCCCCGACGCGCCAGGCCCCCCAGGGCCTCCAGGGCGTGGGCGATGGTGGGCGCGAACGCGCCGCGGCGCAGCGCGGCGCGCAGAGCCGCCAGGCCCAGCCCGCGGCCCGCGCCCAGGCGCAACAGCGCGCCGCAGCCCGGCCGGCCGGCGGCGGTGGTGGTGGCGCTCGGTCCGCAGGTGGGGGTGGCGGCCGCGGTGGCGGCGGACGGGGCGGGAGGTGACGATGATGCGCGCCATGACCAGGTTGACGCTCGCCCTGGGCCTCGTTGCCCTGCTGGGCGCCGGTGGCGCTGCCGCGCAGGCTCCCGCGCCCGGGCCGGCCGCCGAGGCCCCGGCGCCGCGCCCCATCCTCCCGCAGGCCTTCCGCACGCCGGAGGAAGGCTTCGCCGCCCTGGTCGCCGCGCTGCGGTCGGGCCAGGACCGCCAGGCGGTGCGCGTGCTGGGCAGCGCCGGGTTGCGCCTGGTGCGCTCCGGCGACCCGGTGGCGGACCGTACGGCGCGCGAACGCTTCCTGCGCGAATACGACGCCCGCGCCGAAATCCTGCGTCCCTCCGCCGATCGCGCGGTGCTGCAGGTCGGTGCCGATTCCTGGCCGCTGCCGGTGCCGCTGGTGCAGCGCGGCGGCGCCTGGCGCTTCGATGCCGCCGCCGGCGGCCAGGAGATCGTGGACCGCCGGATCGGACGCAACGAACTCGACACCATCGAGACGCTGCGCGCGCTGGTCGATGCGCAGGACGACTACGCCGCCACCGCCGGGCGGCAGGGGGCTCTGCGCGCCTATGCGCGGCGGTTCTTCTCGACGCCCGGGCAGCGCGACGGGCTGTACTGGCCGACCGCCGAGGGCGAGGCGCCGAGCCCGCTCGGGCCGCTGGCCGCCGCGGCCAGCGCGGGCGGCTACACGCGCGGGCGTGCCGGCACGCCGGAGCCCTTCCATGGCTACCTGTTCCGCATCCTGGAATCGCAGGGCACCGCGGCGCCGGGCGGGGTCGTGGACTACGTGGTGAACGGGCGGATGATCGGCGGCTGGGCGGCGATCGCGACGCCGGCGCGCCATGGCGTCTCGGGCATCATGACGTTCCTGGTGAGCCATGACGGCGTGATCTGGGAACGGGATCTGGGGCCCGATACCGCGCGCGCCGCGGCCGCCATCACGACCTTCGACCCCGGGCCGGGCTGGACGCGGGTGGCGCAATAGCGGCAGCGCGCCAGGACCCTTTGCGCGCCGCCCCGGGCATGGAAGGCTGCGTTGCCGCGAAGCCGCGCGGCCAAGCCGAGGACACGCCATGAGCGCGATCGCCCAGCACGCCGACACCCCGGGGCCCGAGGGCCGCATCCCGGTGCTCGACCTCGGCCCCTATCTGGCCGGCGTGCCCGGCGCGCGGGAGGAGCTGGCGCGCCATGTCGCGCGGTCCTGCCGCGATACCGGGTTCCTGGTGCTGGCCAACCACGGCGTGCCCGAGCGCCTGGTCGCCGAGACCTTCGCCGAATCCGCGCGCTTCTTCGACCTGCCGGTGGACGACAAGCTCGCGCTCAAGGTCGGCGAGATCAACATCGGCTACCTGCCGATGGGCGCGCAGACCATCCGCACCTCGACCATCCATGCCAACAGGCGGCCGAACCTGAACGAAAGCTTCTACATCGTGCGCGACCGCACGCCCGATGACCCGGAGATCCTGGCCGGGCATCCGATGGTGGGGCTGAACAAGTGGCCGGCCGCGCTGCCGCAGTTCCGCGCCGCCACCATGGCGTATTTCACCACCATGCAGGCGCTGGCGCACCGTCTGCTGCCCGCCTTCGCCACCGCGCTGGACCTGCCGCCCGACTATTTCGACGGCGACTTCACCGACCCGACCTGCACGCTGCGGCTGATCCGCTACGAACCGCAGCCGGCGGTGGATGGCGAACAATTCGGCTTCGCCCCGCACATCGACACCAACTTCACCACCTTCCTGGCGCAGTCGCGCCTGCCGGGCCTGGAAGTCCGCACCAAGGAAGGCACCTGGATCCGCCCGCCCGCCATACCCGGCACCTTCGTGGTCAATACCGCCGAGATGCTGGGCCGCTATTCCAACGACCGCTTCGCCCCCACCCCGCATCGCGTGGTCAACCAGGCGAACGAGGCGCGCTACGCCATCCCGTTCTTCTACGGCCCGGACAACGATGCGGTGATCCGCGTGGTGCCAACCTGTACCGGCCCGGACGCGCCGCCGCGCTACGAGCCGCTGCGCTACATCGACCACCGCATGAAGCTGAACCGCACCAATTTCGACCATCGCCGCAAGGACGCGCCGGCCGGCTGAAGGACCACGCGGCCGGCCCGCACCGGGGCGCGCCCGCAGGTCCCGGGAGGCGCCGGCGTCACGCGAAGACGATGTCGGTCTCGAGGATGGCGGTGCCGGCGTTGAACAGGATGGCCATCTCGACCGTGGCGAGGTCGCCGTCGGCCTCGATGCGCAGGGTGCGCCCCGGCGCATCCCAGGCAACCTGGTGCGCGCCGGTGAAGCTGTCCCCGATGACGAAGCGTTCGGTGCCCCAGCCGCCGATCGCGCTGCCGATGGCGGCGAGATCGAGGCGGTCCTCGCCGCTGGCGAAGCCGTAGACCACGTCGCGCGCGGTGCGCGGGCTGTCCGCCAGGTCGAGGAAGCGGATCAGATCCTGGCCATCGCCCGGGGCGAAGATGTCCGCCCCTTCGCCGCCGACCAGCGTGTCGTCGCCGGCGCCGCCATGCAGGTTGTCGTCCCCCGCCAGCCCCTGCAGCAGGTTGTCCCCGCTGGCGCCGCGCAGGGTGTTGTCGAGCGCGTTGCCGGTGCCCTCCCAGGCGCCATCGCCCAGCAGCACCAGGTTCTCGACGTTCGAGGACAGGGTGATGGACCGCAGGGCGATGATGGTGTCGGTGCCGCCATCCTCGGCCTCCACCACCTGGTCGGCGGATGGGCCGACATGGAAGGTGTCGTCGCCGGCGCCGCCGAACATGATGTTGACCCCGTCGGGCGCCGCGGCCTGGCCGGGCGCGACGCCGCCGACCAGCCGGTCGTCGCCCTCCCCGCCATACAGCGTGTCGACGCCCGTGCCGCCGCCGCCATACAGGGTGTTGTCGCCCGCGTCGCCGGTCAGCCGGTCGGCGCCCGTGCCGCCGCGCAGCGCCTCGAAGCCGGCGATGGTGTCGCCCGCCGCGTCGCCGCCTGCCGCGGTGCCGGCGGCGAGGTCGACCGTGACACCCTGGGTCGCGCTGGCATAGGAGAGCTGGTCGGCGGTGCCGGCGCCGCCATCGAGGCTGTCCGCGCCGGGCCCGCCCTCGATCAGGTCCTCGCCCTCGCCGCCCAGGATGGTGTCGTCGCCGGCGCTGCCGAACAGGCTGTCGTCGCCGGCGTCGCCGTCCATCATGTCGCCGTCGGCGCCGCCGCGCAGGATGTCGCTGTCGCTGCCGCCCTGGAGGACGTCATCGTTGCCGATGGCGGCGATGGCGCGCGCGGTGCCGATCGTGGCCCCGGCGGTGGCATCGAACAGCCGCACGGCGAAGCCTTCGCGCTTCTCGGCGGTGGTGTCGCCGGCGACCTGCACGGTGATGGTGCGCGTGGTCTGGCCGGGGGCGAAGACCAGGCGCCCGGATGCCAGCGTGCCGCCCACGAAATCCTGCGCATTCGCGAAGGCGCCCGGCGTGCCGTCGCCGCCCACCGCCCAGCGCACGGCATGCCCGGTCGCGATGTCGCCCGAGCGGGTGACGGTGAAGCTGTAGCCGGTGGCGCCGGAATCGCCTTCTGCCAGCAGGGCATCGAGCGTGGCGATGTCGAAGCGCGCATCGTCGTCGATGATGCTGCCCAGCGCCTGCGTCGCGCCCACGGTGGCGCCGCCGGTCGGGTTCGACAGCACCAACGCGAAGGTCTCGAGCCCTTCGAGCAGGGTGTCGTCGAGGATCGGCACCTCGACCACCGTGGAGAGCTGGCCGGCCGCGATGGTGAGCGTGCCGGTGGTGGCCGTGTAGTCGAGCCCCGCGGTCGCGCTGATGTCGGCGGTCGCGTAGTCCACCGTGATGGCGTTGCCGACCGCGTAGGACAGCCCGAGGGTGAAGCGCATCATGGCCTCGCCGCCATTGCCCTCGGTCTGGCGGGCGGCGAGCACGCTGACCACCGGCGCGTCGCGCGCATCGTCGTTGGTGATGGTGACCGACCCGTTGGCATCGACCAGCGGCGCGCCGAGCGCGTCGGACAGGACGATGCGGAAGGATTCGTTCGCCTCCCACAGCGCGTCGGGGGCGATGGCGATCTCGATGGTCTTGCTGGTCTCGCCCGGGTCGAAGGTCAGCGTGCCGGATGCGGCGGTGTAGTCCTGCCCTGCCACCGCCGTGCCGTCGGCGGTGGACCAGTCGACCGTGACCGGGGAGGCCGTGCTGGTCAGGGTGACGGTGACGGTCGCGGTGGTGGTGCCGCCGGTGCCCTCGGTGATGGAGACATCGGCGATGGCGATGCCGTCATCGTCGCGGATGCGCCCCTCGGCTGTCGCATCGCGGATGCCGGCGCCGCCGGTGGCGTTCGACAGGGTGACGGTGAAGGCCTCCGCTCCCTCGAAATCGGAGTCGGTGGTGATCGGCACGATGAAGGTGCGCGACGTCTGCCCAGCGTTGAAGGTCAGGGTACCGGAGGTCGCGGTGTAGTCGATGCCGGCCAGCGCGGTGCCGTCCGAGGTGGCGTAGTCCACCGTGGCGGTGGTCGAAAGGGCGGAGGAAAGCAGGACGGTGAAGGTCATGTTCACCGAACCGCCGGTGCCTTCCACCACGGAGATGTCGGTGATGGTGAACCCGTCATCGTCGATCACACTGACCTGTGCGGCATCGTCGCCGATCACGGCGCCGGAGGCGTTGGCCAGGCGGATGGTGAAGCCCTCGCCGCCCTCGACATCGGCATCGCGCAGGATCGGGATGGTGAAGGTGGTGCTGGACTGCCCGGACGAGATGGTCGCGGTGCCACTGGTCGCGGTGTAGTCCAGGCCCGCGACGGCGCTGCCGTCCTCGGTCGCGTAGTCCACCGTGATGGTCTGGTCGGTCGGGCCGGCGAGGCGGATGGTGACCGTCGCGCTGCCCGGCGAGGCGGCGGTGCCTTCGACGATGACGATGTCGTCGATCAGGATGACGTCGTCGTCGGTGATGGTGCCGGTGGCGGCGGCGCGGACCAGCGGCGCGCCCACGGCGTTGGACAGCGCCAGCGTGAAGGCCTCGGTCGATTCGCTGACGGCGTCGCCGACCAGGCTGACCGTGACGTGCTTTTCGGTCTCGCCGGGGGCGAAGGTCAGGCTGCCGGAGCCGGCCATGTAGTCGGCGCCGGCGGTCGCGGTGCCGTCAGCGGTCGCCCAGTCGACGGTGACCGCGTCGGTCGCGGCCGACAGCAGGCGCACGGTGAAGACCAGGCTGCCCGGCGCACCGGCGGTGCCCTCGATGGCCATGACGTCGGTGACCGACAGGCCGTCGTCGTTGGCGATGGTGACGGTGCCGCGCGCGTCCTGGATGGTGGCGCCGGTCGCGTCGAACAGGCGCAGCGTGAAGGTCTCGTCCGCCTCCACCCGGCGGTCGCCGACGATCTCGATGCGGATTTCCTGAGTCGAGGTGCCGGGTGCGAAGACCACGCTGCCGCGCTGCGCGACGAAATCCTGCCCGGCGATGGCGCTGCCGTTCTGCGTGAGGTAGCGCACCACGACCGGCCCGTCCGCCGGGGCGGAGAGCGTGACCGGCACCACCACGAAGCCGGGGCTGCCGCCGCTGCCTTCCTCGATCCGGGCATCGCCGACCGACACCTGCGCCTGCACCGCGCCGTTGCGGATGGCGAAGACATAGGTGCCCGGTTCGCCGGCATTGCTGGCCGAGTCGAGGTCGAGCACCGCGTCCTGGTTGCCCGATTGCGGCAGTTCCAGGAAATCCACGCCATTGCCCGAGGAATAGCCGGCACGCGCCACCGTGCCGCCGAGGCCGCCCGCCCCGCCGGAGAAATCCCCAGTGGTCCAGTTCATGGCCTCGTAGCGGAATTCGATGTCGAAATCGCCGGCACTGCCGACCTGGTGCAGGCGTAGCTGGAAGGCGTTGGTCTTGTCGGTCTTGCGGTTGAAATAGCCGACATCGTCCCAGGTGACGGTGAAGACACCATCGGCGGCATCGAGGTCGTACCACACGCGGTTGCTGCCGGTGGAGGTACCGCCTTGCGTCGGCGCGGTCGCGCCCGCGCGCGTGTCGACATCCGCCCAGAACGGCGTGATCAGCGGGTTCGCGGTGGAACCGGTGATGGCGGTGGGGGTAAACGACGACGCTGGCGCGGCGAAAGAGACGCTGCCGTTGTTGTTCACCCACAGGCCGGTGAAGACGAAGCCGTAGAAGTTGAGCCCCGCCGGCAGCACGGGGACCCGTCATCGGTGCGCGCCAGGGCGTTCTCGCCGAACCCTGCCTCGCCGCCCAAGCCGTTCGCGAGTTCCGTTGTCATCGCCGCCATCCCCGCCCGTGTCGTAGCGGCGGCGAGGATGACGGTGCCGGCTTAAGCGGGGGTGAAGCGGCGTGCGATCGCGCGTCGTGCGTGGTGCTTGCGTGCGGCGACTGGGCTCTCAGCCCCGCCGCGTGCGTTGTGCTTCCGTGCGGCGACTGGGCTTTCAGCCCCGCCGCGTGCGTTGTGCTGGCGTGCGGCGACTGGGCTTTCAGCCCCGCCGCGTGCGTTGTGCTGGCGTGCGGCGACTGGGCTTTCAGCCCCGCCGCGTACGTTGTGCTGGCGTGCGGCGACTGGGCTTTCAGCCCCGCCGCGTACGTT
>LNEW01000180.1 GCA_001464375.1 Rhodospirillales bacterium Ga0074136
GTGGCCGAGGCCGCGACGTCACGCCGCGCGCCGACGCTGGCGCTGCATCCGGAACCGCCACTGGAAGGCCATGGCGGCGGCAATGACTGGCGCTTCACACGCGGCCATGCGCCCTGCCTGCTGACCCTGGTGACCGCGCCGGAGGCCGGCGTGGCGCGGGGCCTGCGCCGCGCGCCCTGCGGGGGCGGCTGACGCTGGCCAGCTCCCGCCGCCGCTTCCAGCGGTGGCACCGCACGGCCGGCTGCCGCGGGATGCGGGCTGCCATCATGCCTGCGCTGCGTCGCGCGGGGCCGCGCATCTGCGCGCCGCATGGGCGACCCAGAACAGGACCGACGCCGCCCGTGGCATGGCCACCAGGCGCGCGCCTGCCACCCTCGGGGTCGTGAAAACTGTCCTGGCGGGTATCCACGATGGCGGAAACCACCGTGGCGGAATGACACGCTACAGGGGCCGCACAAGCGCCTCGGCGATACCCGCCGAGGCCGGCCGGCGCTATCGCCCCGCCACGCCCGACTGGCTGCGCAGTTCGCGCGCCCGCGCCAGTACGCGGTCCTCGAGCTCGGCGCCCGTCGCGGGGGCCACCACCGCATCCACCCAGTTCTGCCCCTGGCGGATCTGCCGGAAGATCGAGATGCGCACGCCGTCCGACCGCAACTGCCGGCCCATCACATAGGCGGTCGCCTTGAAGCGCTCGGCCCCCGCACCGGGCGGCGAATACCAGTCGGTGATGATGACGCCGCCGAAGGGATCGGCTGAGGCCAGCGGCATGAAGGCCAGCGTGTCGAGCGTGGCGCGCCACAGATACGCATTCACGCCAAGCCCGGCGCCACCCGTGGCGGCATCCTCCGGGCGCAGCACGATGCCGTCATCCTGCCCGGTGAGGCGCCCGCGCACGCGGTCACGCCCGGATTGGGAGGTGTATTCGTCGCGTGCGACATCCCGGACATTGCTCGACCCGCAGGCGCCGAGCAGCGCGGCGGCACCGAGGGCGCACAGGAAGGCAGCGGGACGGCGAGGGGATTCGCGGGTCATGGCGATGCCTTGTAGCGCCTCGATTGGGGCGCTGAAAAGACGAAGCCTGGGCGGGGCGGTCAAATCGGTGCCGAATCGGCAACCCGGAAGGCCGCCGGCGGGTCGCCGGCTGCGGCGCGTTCGTGCATGGCGCGCAAGGCGCGTTCCAGGTTGCGCGCATGGCGCGGGGTGTCGAACAGCGGCATGGACGCCAGCGCGGCGGCCAGGTGGGCGCGGATCGCGGCCAGGCGGTCCGGGTCGCGCGCCAGGGCGATGGCGGTCGCCTCCTGCGTGGCGGCGCTGTCGGTGATGAGGCCCGGCAGGCCCAGCGTGGTCAGCAGGCTGGCCGCCACGCGCCCCGCGAAGGCGCGCCCGGCCTGGGTCAGCACCGGCAACCCCGCCTGCAGCGCATCGGCCGCGGTGGTGTGGGCGTTGTAGGGCAGGGTGTCGAGGAACAGGTCGGCCAGGGCGTGGCGGCCGAGATGGTCCGCCATGTCGTCCACGCGCGGCGCCATGACCAGCCGCGCCGGGTCGATCCCGCGCGCGGCGGCGGCGGCCAGCAGGCTGCGCGTGGCCGGCGCGTTCTCCTCCCGCAGCCACAGCACCGATCCCGGCACAGCGGCCAGGATGCGCATCCAGGCGTCGAACACGCCGGGCAGGATCTTGTGGGTGTTGTTGAAGCAGCAGAAGACGAAGCCCTGTTCGGGCAGGCCGAAGCGCGCGCGGGTGATTCCGTCCGTGGCGATGCGCCGGCGGTCGTCGGTCGGCAGGAAGGCGTGCGGCAGGCGCACCACCTGTTCCGACCAATCCGCCTCGGCGCCCGGCGGGATCACCACGTCATCGGCGATCACGTAGTCGAGGAAGCCGCCGCCGCTGGTGCCGGGGTAGCCGAGGAAGCCCACCTGCACCGGCGCGATGCCGCGCGCCAGCACGGCGCCGCGCGAATCCCCCGAATAGCCATTGAGGTCGATCGCGATATCGAGGCCGAGGCCGCGCGCCATCGCGACCAGCGCGTCATCGGTCAGGGTGCTGGCATCGTGGAAGGCATCGACCGCGGCGCGGATGCGCGCCTGCACCGGGTCGTTCGTGATGCTGCCGAGCGAGAGCGCATGAACCTCGAACGCCTCGCGGTCGTGGCACTCCAGCAGCCGCGCCATCAGGTGGCCGACCGCGTGCATGCGCAATTCGCCGCTGACATAGCCGATGCGGATGCGCGCGGTGTCGGTCCGCGCATCGCGCCGCGCCAAGCCAGTGTCGCCGCGCAGCGGCAGCGCATCCCGCCGCGTCGGCAGGTTGGCGCGCGCATGATGGGCCGCCGCGCGCAGGTGCAGGCCGGGATCATCGGCGATGGCGAGTGATTCGAAGGGCGGCAGGCGCGCGGTGCCGGCCTCGAAGCCACGGACCAAGCGCGCGCGCGTCGCGTCGCAATCGGTCCAGTCGCAGGCACGCAGGCGGGTGAACAGCAGCAGCGCATCGGCGGCATCGGGCAGCCGCCCGGCGGGCAACGCGGCGGCGCGCGCATAGGCGGCGATCGCGGCCGGCAGGTCCTTCGCCGCCAGGTGGATGTTGCCGGCGACGATGTGGGCCGGGCGCTGCGCCGGGTCGGCCGCCACGGCGCGGTCGATTGCCGTGATCGCCTCGGCATCGCGCTTGAGGCCGGACAGCGCGATGGCGCGGCCGACCAGGGCGCGGTGGTTGGCGGGCTGCTGGCGCAGCACCTCGGCGAAGACCTCGAGCGCCGGCGGCAGGTCGCGCAGGTCGAGCAGCCCCTGACCCAGCGTCAGCAGCAGCGGCAGCGTCGCGCCGTGGCGCCGTGCGCCGTCGCGCAGGTGGTCCACCGACTCCCGATGCCGCCCCAACCGCTGCAGCGCCGCGCCAAGGTGGACCAGTGCCCCAGGATGCGCCGCATCCAGCGCCAACGCCTGGCGGAAGGCGGCAAGCGCCTCCTCGCCACGGTCCAGCGCCATCAGGCAGGCGCCCAGGTTGTTGTGGAAGTCGGCGTCGATGCCATCCAGGCGGCGGTCGAGGATGGCGCGATAGGCGTCCAGCGCCTCGGCCGTGCGGTCGAGCTCCAGCAGCGTGTCGGCCAGGTTGAACAGCGCGTCGGGCTGGCGCGGGCCGGCGGCGATGGCGCGGCGGAAAGCCTGCGCGGCCTCGGCACGGCGGCCCAGCGCGCGCAGCGCGTTGCCGGTGTCGTTGAGCAGCGCGGCATCGCCGGGCGCGCGGGCAAGGGCGGCCTGCAGGTGCTTCAGCGCATCCCGCGCATCGCCGGTGGCGAACAGCGCCAGCCCGAGCAGGCGGTTGACCTGCACGCCGGAGCGGTCGCGCGGCAGGGCGCGGCGGTAGCAGCGGATGGCGTCCTCCAGGCGGCCGGCCTGATGGAGCGCGATACAGGGATCGAATTCGGAACCGGCGGCCATGGTCATCGCCTGCGGTGGTGGGGCATCGCGGTGGGTGTGGAATCGATGCCCTGGAACGACGAAGGGCGGCAGGGTTTCCCCTGCCGCCCCCGTTGCTTCCGTTCCCGAAGGATCAGAAGGCCAGGCGGATGCCCGCGACGCCGATGTTGATCGTGCGGGTGTTGCTGCCGTTGAACGAGGCCAGCGTGGTGCCGGCGCCGCCCGTGTAGCGGGCGTTGGTCGGGGCCGAGGTCGGCACGTTCTCGTCGTTGACGTTGTTGTACAGGGCGAAGAGCACGAGGCCCGGCGCCAGGTTGTACGCCATGCCCACGCCCCAGATCGTGTGGGTGCGGTCGTCGAGGTCGCGAATGACCCGGGCAGCGCCCGTGCCGGTCGCGGCCGTGCCGTTGCCCTGGAAGCCCTGGCCGAACACGCCGCCGAACACCAGCGGACCCATCGTGTAGGTCGCACCGATCAGGTAGTGGCTCGCTTCGTCCACGCCCGCATTGACCGCGGTGCGGCCGACCGAGGCGCCACGATACTGGCCCCAGGTGTATTCGGCGCCGAAGCCGAAGCCGTAGGCGGTGATGGCGGCGCCGACGGTGTAGGCGTTGACCGACTGCGCGCGCGGGTTGGTGCCGCCGAAGGCAGCGCCGTTGGCCGTCAGCCTCGGTGCTTCAGCGAACATCGCACCGACACCCGCCTGCACGCCGATGGCGCCGAAGGTGCCGCGGTAACGCACCGCGAGAGAGACCTCGTTCTGGATGTTCGTCTGGTCGCGCTGGGCCGAGGTGCTGTTCGAGATGTCCGTGCGCTCGCCCTCGAAGGCATTCGGCGCGTAGGAGACGCCGAAGTCGAAGCCGGCGAACTGCGGCGACAGGTAGATGATCTTGGTCGCGTCGCTGCCCCCGAGATCACGTAGGGCGAACCATCGGCAAGGCCGGTCTGGACGATGAACTCGTCCCACTCACCGTCGCCACCGAGGCCCGAGGCGCCCGGCGCACGGACCTGGAGCAGCGAAGCCGCGCTGTCTTCCTGGCCGAAACGGATGGTGCCGAGGTTCGGCATCGTGATGAAGCCATACATCTCGTCGAGCGAGACGGTCGTGCCATCGGCGGCGCCGACCGCGGCGTTGTCCATCTGGAACTCGAACACCGCACCGTAGGTCATGCCGTTGGACGAACGGCCGTCGATGAAGACGTTCAGTTCCATGTCGTTGCGGAAGTCGGTCCGCGCACGCGCATTGGCGACGTTGGCACCGTTCACGGTGTTACGGCTGCGGCCGCGATCCCAGTCGTCCTGGATGTAGCCGCCGGTGAAGGCGAAGTAGCCACCCAGGCGCACCGTCAGGCCACCGGCGCCGGCGATCGCCGGGGTCGGCTGCACCGCAACGCCACCCGTGCCGGACTGCGGCACCAGCGGCGCCTGGCCGGCGGTGGGCGCACCACCACCACCCGGAACCTGCGTTGCCGCGGGCTGAGCGAAAGCCCCCGGCGCCAGAAGGGCGGCGCCGACAACGGCGGTCGTCCCCAGCAGAATCTTGCGCATTCTAGTCCTCCTCATGGCCGGCGAACCGGCAGTTCCCTCGGCCTCCCTGCCCCCCCGGACAAGGTACGCCGCCGCTTCCCGCGAACAGGCGGAATGGCGGCGTCGCGGCCTGGGTGGAATATGTCCCGGTCCGGCCAAGGGGGGCAACCGCGCAGTCAGGGCCGGCGCGACTTACCTGAGACACTGTGGCGGACGAGACACAGGCTGTTGCAGCAACCCCCCGATGGCTCCCACCGCCGCCACGCCGCGCGGCAGCCGGCGCATCGTGGCCGGCGCGACGCCGCCCAGCGCCGCCACCGCCCGGCGCCCGAACCGCCGCGCCGCCAGCGCCCAGCGCAGCGGCCCCAGCACCGGCGCCCCCGGGTGGCTGGCAGTGGGGAAGACCGGCGACAGGAACACCAGGTCCGCCCGCAGCCGCCGCGCCCGCGCCACCGCGCCCGCCCCGCCATGCGCCGCCAGGGTCAGCCAGGCGCCAGGCGCGCCGGCCCGGCGCGCCAGCAGCAGCGGCAGCAGGTGGCGCGAGGCCCGCCGGTCCGGCAGGTGCAGCCCGCCGCGCAGCGCCAGGCCGGCCCGGCCCTCGGCGGCGACCACCAGCGCCAGCCCGCGCCGCCGCGCCAGCCGCGCCAGCGCCGCCAGCACCGCCGGGTCCAGGCCGCGCGCCACCACCCCCGCCCCGCGCGGCAGCCGGGCGGCGGCGGCCAGGGGGTCCGGCAGGCGCGCGGCGTCGCTGAACAGCCACAGCCGGGGCAGCCCGCCCCGCCGTCGCGCCCTGTGCAGCCGCGCCAGATGCACTAGGTTCGCCCCGCCATGCCCGACATCACCGCCATCGCCGCCAGCCTCGATACCATCCGCGCCAGGATCGCCGAGGCCTGCGCCCGCGCCAACCGCCCCGCCGGCAGCGTGACGCTGGTGGCGGTCTCGAAGACCCATCCGCAGCAGGCCGTGCTGGACGCCCTGGCCGCCGGCCAGGCCGTGTTCGGCGAGAACCGCGTGCAGGAGGCGGCGGAGAAATTCCCCGCGCTGCGCGCCGCGCATCCGGGGCTGCGCCTGCACATCATCGGCGGGCTGCAGACCAACAAGGCGCGCGACGCCGTGCGGATCGCCGACGTGATCGAAACCATCGACCGCCCGAAGCTGGCGGCCGCCATCGCCGAGGCCATGACGAAGGAAGGCCGCCGCCCGGATTGCCTGGTGCAGGTGAACACCGGCGAGGAACCGCAGAAATCCGGCGTGGCGCGCGCCGAGGCCGACGCCTTCATCCGCGCCGCGCGCGAGGAGCACGGCCTGCCGGTGACCGGCCTGATGTGCATCCCGCCGGTCGAGGACGACCCGCGGCCGCATTTCGCCTTCCTGGCGAACCTGGCCGCCCGGCACGGGCTGCGCGAGGTCTCGATGGGCATGAGCGCGGATTTCGAGGCGGCGATCGCCGAGGGTGCGACGCTGGTGCGGGTCGGTTCCGCCATCTTCGGGCATCGGGCGCGTCCCGGACCGGCCTCCGATCGTGTGGAACCGCTGCGCGGTTTCGCCGACCGGACACTAGCTGCGCTGGAATCAAGGCTTTCCGGCGCAGGACGTCCGGTCAGGCAATACGGTCCGGTCGGAGATTGCCCTCGCCGCCCGCCGGTTCCGGCAAGCCCAGCAGCCGCGCGAGCCCGCCGCGCGACCTGCCCGCGAGGTCGGCCAGCGTGTACCGGTCCAGCACGCCGAGGAAGGCGTCCAGCGCCTCGGCCAGGACCGGCTTGAGGCCGCAGGCAGGCATGATGACGCAGGACCCGGTACCGAGGCAGGGCGCGAGCGCAAGGCCCGGCTCGGTCCGCCGCACCACCGCGCCGATGTTGATCTCGCGCGCCGGGCGCGCCAGCCGCAACCCGCCGCCGCGCCCGCGAACCGTCACGACATCGCCCGCCTGGCCGAGCAGGAGGACCACCTTGGTCAGGTGGTTCTCCGCGATGCCATAGGCAGCGGCGATTTCGGGAATGGTCGCGCGCCGGCCTTCCTCGACCGCGAGGTAGATCAGCGTGCGCAACGTGAAGTCGGTGAAGGTGGTGAGCTGCATCGTGGCCGCATGGCGCCGTGGCGGCCGCGGTCAGTAGACCATCAGCACCACGAGAACCATCACCAGGTTCCACACGAGCATGTTCACGAGGGTACGGATCATCATCCGGTCGTCCTCCGCCCCTGCGCCGAGCAGGTCGCTCACCATCTGGCCTGGAAAGAGAAAAGCCTTGGTCAGGGCTGTCATGGCGGCGTGTCCGATCCTGCTGTGGCGGCAGACTACGCCCGGCATGGTGTTAAAGCAAGATTTAGAATGCTGCTTTAGCGCACGCGCCGCCTTGACGCGCCCGCGCGCAGGCGGGATCACCCCGCATCAGCAGTCAAACGGTGCCTTTTTCCATGACCCGCGTCTTCTCCGGCATCCAGCCTTCGGGCGTGCCCACCCTCGGCAACTACCTCGGCGCCATCCGCAACTGGGTGCCGCTGCAGGACAAGCACGAGGCGATCTATTGCGTGGTGGACCTGCACGCCATCACGGTCTGGCAGGACCCGGCGGAACTGACGCGCCAGACACGGGAGATGGCGGCGGCGCTGATCGCCTGCGGGCTGGATCCGCTGCGCTGCATCCTGTTCGTGCAGTCCCATGTGCGCGCGCATGCCGAATTGGCGTGGATCTTCAACTGCGTGGCGCGGCTGGGCTGGCTGAACCGCATGACGCAGTTCAAGGACAAGGCCGGCAAGAACCAGGAAGCGTCGTCCGCCGGGCTGTACGTCTATCCGAACCTGATGGCGGCCGACATCCTGACGTATCACGCGACCAAGGTGCCGGTCGGCGACGACCAGAAGCAGCACCTGGAACTGGCCAACGACATCGCGCAGAAGTTCAACCACGACTACGGCGTGGAGTTCTTCCCCACCATCGAGCCGCTGATCCAGGGCGTCGCGGCGCGGGTGATGTCGCTGCGCGACGGCAGCAGGAAGATGTCGAAATCCGACCCGTCGGACCAGTCGCGCATCAACCTGACCGACGATGCCGACACCATCGCCATGAAGATCCGTCGCGCCAAGACCGATGCCGAGCCGCTGCCCGACCACATGGCGGGCCTCGAAGGCCGGCCGGAGGCGCGCAACCTGGTCGGCATCCTGGCCGCCATCAGCGGTACGCTGCCGGAGAACGTGCTGCGCGAACACGGCGGGCAGGGCTTCGGCGCGTTCAAGAACACGCTGGCGGATGCGTTGGTGGCGCACCTGCAGCCGATCGCCGCCGAGATGAAGCGGCTGCTGGACGACCCCGGCGCGCTGGATGCGGCGTTGCATGTGGGGGCCGAACGCGCCCGGGCGATCGCCGAGCCGATCTGCGCGAAGGCGCGTGAGATCGTGGGCTTCCTGCCGGCGCGCTGAGGCGCCGGGCGCTACGGCGTGTTCCGCACCGGCGGATCACGCCGTAGGCATGGCTTGAGCGGCTGCTTCACCGCTTCGCGGAGCTGGCGCTACCGCCCGGTCTGGAGGCGTTCCACCAGCTGCTTCACGCTGGGCACGAAGCCGTTCGAATAGAACGGGTCCTGGCCGAAACGATACGCATTGTGGCCGGCGAACATCAGGTTGTTCTCCATGCCCCGGTCATGCGCGACGTCCTGCAGGGTCTTCTGGATGCAGAAGCTGCGCGGGTCGGCCTTCTTCCCGGTGGAATAGTCGGGTTCGGTCTGCGCCCAGTTGCTGAACCGGCAATGGGACAGGCAGCCCATGCAGTCCACCTGGTCCTTCAGGATCTCCTGCGCCTTGGCGGGCGTCACGAAGATCAGCGTGTTGTCCGGCGTGCGCATGGCGTCGGTGAAGCCCTCGGCTTCCCAGTGCGACACGCGCGCCAGGTCGTGCGGCGCCAGATACACCGTCCGCTTGCGCGGCCCCACGCCGTATTCGGCGATGTGGTCGCCGACCGCTTCCGTGGTGAAGGCCACCTGGCGTTCGTTGCGGTCCTCGAGTTCCTGGAGGAAACCGTTGCGCACGGCCGAGGAGTAGAAGCCGGTCGGCGAATAGGGCTGCAGCAGCACGTCGCCGGCCTTGAGCGTCAGCAGGCGCTGCTTCCAGGCTTCCGGGATCGGGCTTTCCTGCGTCAGCAGGGGACGCGTGCCGAACTGGAAGGCGATCGGTCCCAGTTCCGGATTGTCGATCCAGTCCTCCCATTCCTCCAGCCACCAGACGCCGCCGGCCATGATGATGGGGGTGTCGTCCAGGCCGAATTCGCGCATCTGCTGGCGCAGCTTCAGCACCCGGGCATAGGGCGCTTCCGGGACCTTGGGGTCCTCGCTGTTCGACAGGCCGTTATGGCCGCCGGCCAGCCAGGGGTCCTCGTAGACCACGCCGCCGAGCCATTCGCGCGTCTTGGAATAGGCGCGCTTCCACAGCGCGTTGAAGGCGCGCGCCGAGGAGACGATCGGGTAGTAGTGAACGCCGTAGTCCCGCGCGATGTCGGCCAGGCGATAGGGCATGCCGGCGCCGCAGGTGATGCCGTTCACCAAGCCCTTGGCGCCTTCGAGCATGCCGCGTGCGACACGTTCCGCCCCGCCCATTTCCCACAGGATATTGGCGTGGATGCGACCCTTGCCGCCGGAGATGTCGTGCGCGCGCTTCGCCTGGGCGATGGCGCCGTCGATCGCGTAGCGGACCAGTTCCTCGTGCCGGTCACGGCGCGTCTTGCCGTGATAGACCTGCGGGATGGGCTGGCCGTCGGCGTCGTAGGAATCGGCATTGACGGCGGAGAAGGTGCCGACCCCGCCCGAGGCCGCCCAGGCGCCGCAGGATGCGCCGTCGGAGACGGCAACGCCCTTGCCGCCTTCCACCAGTGGCAGAACGTCCACCCCGCCCATGCGGATAGCATTGATGGCCTTCAACAACCGGCGCTCCCAGGTATTTTCGTGACAGCAATATGGCATGCACCGGGGTCCCTGACAGGGGCCCCGGTTGCGACTGCGGCCTGGATCAGTCCGCCGCTTCGCCGCCGCGGTCGCGCCGCGGGGCACGGTCGCGGCGCTCGCCGCCACGATCCGGGCGGTCGCCATCCTCGCGCGGGCGGCGGGCGCCGACCTGCTCGGAGATGTCGGCGCCGGTGGCCTGGTCGACCACGCGCATCGACAGCTTCACCTTGCCGCGGTCGTCGAAGCCCATGACCTTGACCTTCACCTGGTCGCCTTCCTTGACGATGTCGGTGGTCTTGTTGACGCGGTCCTGCGCGAGTTCGCTGATATGGACCAGCCCGTCCTTGGCGCCGAGGAAGTTCACGAAGGCGCCGAACTCGGCAGTCTTCACGACCTTGCCGTTGTAGATCACGCCCACTTCCGGTTCGGCCACGATGCCGCGGATCCAGTCGATGGCGCGCTGCGCGGCCTCGACGCTGGTGGCCGCAACCTTGATCGTGCCGTCATCCTCGATGTCGACCTTGGTGCCGGTCTGCTCGGTGATCTCGCGGATCACCTTGCCGCCGGAGCCGATCACGTCGCGGATGATGACGGTGATGCGCGGGGCGGTCGCCGCCACGTCGCTGCGGTTGCCCGACAGGCCCTTCGACATCTCGCCCAGGATATGCAGGCGGCCGTCGCGCGCCTGGTCGAGCGCGATCTTCATGATCTCGAAGGTGATGGACGTGATCTTGATGTCCATCTGCAGGCTGGTGATGCCCACATCCGTGCCGGCCACCTTGAAGTCCATGTCGCCGAGGTGGTCCTCGTCGCCCAGGATGTC
>LNEW01000181.1 GCA_001464375.1 Rhodospirillales bacterium Ga0074136
GACTCCGTGATCTCCGACACCACGCGGATGGTGTAGGGGAACTTCGCCTTCTCCGGCAGCAGCGGATGGATCGCGCGCCAGGCGAGCTTGCCATGGCCCACTTCACGCCGTCCCGGGGACCCCATGCGGCCCGTCTCGCCCACCGAATAGGGGGGGAAGTTGTAGTGCAGCATGAAGTCTTCGCGGTACTCGCCCGGCAGCGCGTCGATGATCTGCTCGTCCTGCCCGGTGCCCAGCGTGGCGACGCACAGCGCCTGCGTCTCGCCACGGGTGAACAGCGACGAACCATGCGCGCGCGGCAGCACGCCCACTTCCGCCACGATGGGGCGCACGGTGCGGGTATCGCGCCCGTCGATGCGCTTGCCGGTGTCGAGGATGTTGTTGCGCACCACGTCGGCCTCGAGCGCCTTCAGCAGCCCCTTGGCGGCGGCGACGTCGGCGCCCTCGGCCTCAAGCGCTGCGGCCACGGCCTTCTTCACCGCGCCGACCTTGTCCTGGCGGACCAGCTTCTGCGTCTCGGTGTAGGCCACCGCCATGTCGGCGCGGCCGAGTTCGGAGATGCGCTTCTTCAGCGCCTTGGTCGCGTCGGATTCCTCCGGCACCGCCCAGGGCTCCTTCGCCGCGACCTCGGCCAGGTCGATGATCGCCTGGATCACCGGCTGGAACGACTTGTGGCCGAATTCGACGGCGCCGAGCATCACGTCCTCGGTCAGCTCGCTCGCTTCGGATTCCACCATCAGCACGCCCTCGGCGGTGCCGGCGAGCACCAGGTCGAGCACGCTTTCCTTGCGCTGGTCGGCGGTCGGGTTCAGCACGTACTGGCCGTTGATGTAGCCCACGCGCGCCCCGGCGATCGGGCCGAAGAAGGGAATGCCCGACAGCGTCAGCGCGGCCGAGCAGCCGACCATGGCGACGATGTCGGCCTCGTTCTCGAGGTCATGCGACAGCACGGTCGCGACCACCTGGACCTCGTTGCGGAACCCGTCCGGGAACAGCGGGCGGATCGGGCGGTCGATCAGGCGTGAGGTCAGCGTCTCGAATTCCGACGGACGGCCTTCGCGCTTGAAGAAGCCGCCGGGGATCTTGCCGGCGGCAAACGCCTTCTCCTGGTAGTTCACCGTCAGCGGGAAGAAATCCTGCCCCGGCTTCACGCCGCGGGCGCCCACGGCGGTGCACAGCACGATGGTGTCGCCCAGGCGGGCCAGCACGGCGCCATCGGCCTGGCGGGCGATTTTGCCGGTTTCCAGCACCAGGGTCTTGTCGCCCCAGGCGATTTCCTTGCGGAAGTACTTGTCGAACATCGGTCGTCCTCTCGGGCGCGGCGCGTCGGGCGCTGCGCGGTCCATGCCCGCCCGTCCTTGTGCGGGCGGCGGCACGGCGGAAGGGGCCAGGGATGGCCCCGGGAGCGACACGGAGGGCCGGGCAGGGGCAAACCGCGGGTCCAGGACCGGATGAGGTCGGCGTCTCGGGCGGCATGGGGTGGGCCCATCGCGGGGTGCGCGACGGGAAGGCCGCCCATGTGGCCGGAGGCGCCGCGCCGGTCCGGTCAGGGGTCCCGCGGCAGCACTGTCAGCCCGCCGCGGTCGCGGCGGTTGGCGCGCCCCGGCGTCAGGCCGGTCGCTTCCGGGGGGTGCTATGGCGCGGATCGCGGGAAAACGCCACTGGAAACTCCCGGGGGCGCCGGGCCGGGGGCGCATCGGCGGCGGCACGCTCCAGCAGGTCGGCCATCGCAGCGTTGGAGGAGGCCACCGCGAGCGCCGTGCCGGCATCGGCGTCACGCCCCCGCAGCGCGGCCAGCAGGGCGCGATGGCTCTCGACCGACCGAGCCAGGCGACCGGGGCCGAAGCCCAGGCGCAGCCGCAGCGCCTCGACCAATGCCCAGCTGCGCTCCATCACCGCCGCCGCATCCGGGTTGCGCGCCGCGGCGAACAACGTGCGATGGAAATCCTGGTTCACCGCCATGGCACCCGGTCCGTCGCCGGCCCGCGCGGCCGCCTCGAACCGCGCTTCCAGCGCGTCCAGCGCATCGAGCTCGGCATTCGAGACGTGGCGCACCACGTCCGGGATCAGCAGCCCCAGCACCGCGGCCCGCAGCCTGTAGAGATTGCGGATGTCCTCGGCCGCCAGCACCCGCACCCAGGCGCCGCGATACGGATGCGCCTCGACCAGGCCCTCTCCCTCCAGCAGCTTCAGCGCCGCGCGCACCGGCGTGGCCCCGGCCCCCAGCCGCGCCGCCAATGCGGCGACCGTCAGCTTCGCCCCCGGCGGCAGCGCCCCGTCCACGATCAGCCGCCAGAGCTGGGCGGTCACGGCGTCCTCGGTCGTCATCAGGCTTGATCCTGTCGGATTTGGCATATTAGATAGAATCAGCGTCCAGGACCAAAAGAATGCGCGTCGTCGCCGGGCAGTTACGCGAGCTCACCCAGCCCGACCTGGCCTTCGCGCGCCAGATCGGTTGCGCGGGCGTGGGCGTGAACAAGCCGGACCTCGACAGCCCAGCCTGGGTCGCATTCCTAAACAAGCAGTTCACCGCGGCCGCGGGGCCGCGCGCGCCGACGCGCCGCTGGTCGGCGCTCGACCTCGCGCAGATGCGCGCCGCCGTGGAAGCGCACGGCCTCAAGCTGGACTGCATCGAGGGCGTGCCGCGCAACCTGTTGGACAAGGCCATGCTCGGCCTGCCCGGCGCCGAGGAGCAGATCGAGGATTTCAAGGCAACGCTGCGCGCCATGGGCCAGGCCGGCATCGGCGTGCTCGGCTACAACTGGATCCCCGACGGGGTCTGGCGCACCGCCAAGGCCGCGCATGGCCGCGGCGGCGCGCTGATCACCGCCTATGACGACGGCATCGGCCAGCGGGTCGCGACCGGCACCCTGCCGCCCCGCGACGAGGCGCAGATGTGGGCGAACTGGGAGGCCTTCATCACAGCCGTGCTGCCGGTGGCCGAGGCCGTAGGCGTGCGGCTCTCCCTGCACCCGGACGACCCGCCCGTGCCGGTGCTGGACGGCGTGGCGCGAATCTTCCGCAACGAGGCTGCATTCGGGCGCGCCATGGCCTTCGCCGACAGCCCCAACCACGGCATCTGCTTCTGCACCGGCACCTTCGCCGAAGTGGGCGCGGAGGCCATGATGACCGCGCTGCGCCGCTTCGCCCGCGCGGGTCGCATCCACTACGTGCATCTGCGCAGCATCACCGGCGAACTGCCCCGGTTCGCGGAAGCCTTCATCGACGAAGGCGCGGTCGACCCCGTCGCGGTGCTGCGCGAATTGCTGGACGCCGGCTTCGACGGCTTCGTCATGGATGACCACGTGCCCCATGTGGTGGATGACACCGTCTGGGGCCATCGCAGCCGGGCGCACGCCACCGGCACCATTGCAGGAATCCTGCGCGCGCTGCGCGCGGAGAACCGGAGGACAACCCCATGACGCATCCGATCGGCCGCCGCGCAGCCCTGGCCTTGCCGTCCCTGGTCGTGGCGGGCAACGCCGCCGCACAGGGCACGGACCGGCCGCTGCGCATCGTCATCCCGTTCCCTCCTGGCGGGTCTTCCGACATCCTCGCGCGCATCCTCCAGCCCGAATTGCAGCGGGGGCTGAACCAAGTTGTGGTCGTGGATAATCGCGGCGGCGCGGCGGGCAACCTCGGCGCCGACCATGTCGCGAAGGCGGCGCCCGACGGCACCACGGTGCTGCTCACCGACACCGGCATCCTGACCACCGGACCCAGCCTGTTCGCGCGGCTGCCCTACAACCCCGCAACGGACCTGGCACCGGTCACCATGCTGACCTTCGCGCCCTACATCATGGCGGTGCACCCTTCCCTCGCGGCGCGCGACGGGCGGGAGCTCGCGGCGCTGGTGCGCGCCGAGCCCGGGCGCATCAACTTCGCCCATTCGGGGGTGGGCGCGCTGAACCACCTGACCGCGCTGCTGGTCGCTCAGCATTGGGGCGGCAGCGTCACCGAGGTGTTCTACCGCGGCGGCATGATCGGCATCCAGGCGGCGGTAACGAATGAGAGCCAGTTGATCGTCAATGGCGCCACCGCGGTGCTGCCCTTCGTGAAGGACGGACGGCTGCGCGCCATCGCGGTGACCGGGCCGCGCCGGCTGGCTGACCTGCCGGACGTGCCGACCTTCGCCGAACTGGGCTGGCCGGCGGCCGACGCCGGGATCGGCCAGGGCGTGCTGGCCCCCGCCCGCACGCCGGCGGCAACGATCGAGCGCCTGTTCACCGCCTTCCGCGACACGCTGGCCGAACCGGTGCTGCGCACACGGATGGCGGGGCTGGGCGCCGAGATCGTCACCGATGGGCCGGACGCCTTCCGCACGCGCCTGGCCGCCGAGACCGAGGCCTGGGGCGGCATCGTGCGCGCACGCGGAATCAGGCTCGACTGACGCCCGCTACTCCCCCGCCCGCCGCCCATGCAGCCACCGGAACACCGGCGGCGTCAGCACCGTCACCAGGAAGATGCGCGTGACGTGCAGCGTCACGATCAGCGCCACATCCATGCCGAGCACCTTGCCGGTCAGGCTCATTTCCGCCACGCCGCCCGGCGCGGTGCCCAGCAGCATCGCCCCCATGGGTGCGCCGAAGGCCCAGGCCAGCAGCGCCCCGGCCACCGCGCAGGCCGCCATCAACAGCACCACCTGCATCACCGCATGCGGCAGGAAGCGGCGCAGCGGGCGGATCGTCTCCCGGCCGAACGCCGCGCCCAGGCTCGCTCCCAGGATCACCTGGGCCAGCGCCGACAGCCAGGCCGGCACGCCCGACAGCACGAGGCCCGACGCCGTCAGCGCCGCCGTCACCGCCAGCGGCCCCAGCATCCACCCCGCCCGCACGCCAACCCGCACCAGCGCCCATCCGGCCGCGAGCCCGCCCGCCACCTGCAACGCCAGGATGCCCGGCAGGAAGGCCAGCACCGTCGAGGCCTGCGGCACATCCCCGCGCAGCCCCGCCAATGCGAACAGGTTGGGCACCAGCACAACGACCGAGCAGACCCGCAGCAGCTGCGCCAGCGCCACCGGCGCCGGCCGCCCGCCATAGGATTCCGCCAGCATCGCCATGTCCGCGACGCCCCCGGGAATGGAGGAGAACCAGGCCGTCGCCATGTCCACCTTGCCCCGCCGCGCCAGCACCGGCGCCAGCGCCGCGCCGATCGCCAGCGTGATGACGGCCGCCAGCAGCAGCAGCCCGGCCTGGGAGACCAGCAAGGCCGCCGTGGTGGGCGTGAAATAGGCGCCGAGCGCGATGCCGATGATGCCGAGGAAGCCGTTGCGCAGCCGCGGGTCGGCCTCGGCCGGCGCGCCCAGCAGCCGTGCGGCGGCCACCGCCACCAGGGATCCGATCAGCCACGGCAGCGGCAGGTGCAGCGCGGCGAAACCCGCCCCGCCCAGCCCACCGATCGCGCCGCCGAGCAGCAGGCGCAGGATGCGCGCCACGGTCATCGACCCCTGCCGCCGCGCTGTCCGAAGGAAGAAATGCGACCCTGCTCCATTCACGCCACCCCGGCCGGCGGGGCGGCGCGGCTATCGACCCCGCCGCGCCGGGGATGGCCACGACACGGTGGGTCGCTGAGAATTCCTAGCAGGTTTCGTTCCAGCCCCCAGACGGGGTCCGGTCAGGCCGCCACCAGCACTTGGTCGCGCCCCCGCCGCTTCGCGTCATAGAGCGCCCGGTCCGCGGCGGCCAGCGCCGCGGCCAGGTCGGCCGGCGCAGCGCCCGCGCCGACTGGCGCCACCCCCACGCTGAGCGTCACCGCGGCATCCCCGCCGGCCGGGTGCGGCACCGTGGCGCGCACCAGCGCGCGCAGCCGGTCCGCGAGCGAGACGGCATCCGCGATATCGTCGCCGGGCAGCAGCAGCGCGAATTCCTCGCCGCCCAGGCGGCCGGCCACGTCGCTGCCGCGCACCGAGGCGCGGATCGCCGCGCCCACGCCGCGCAGCACCACATCCCCTGCGGCATGGCCGTGCCCGTCATTGATGGCCTTGAAGCGGTCGAGGTCGAGCGCGACCACCGCGCAGGGCGTGCCCTGCCGGCGCGCCGCCGCCAGCGCCAGCCCCGCCAGCGCCGCGAAGCCCCGGCGGTTGGGCAGCCCGGTCAGCGCGTCGGTCTCGGATTGTTCCGCCAGCCGCGCCTCCAACGCATCGCGCCGGCGCCACCCTTCGATCAGCAGCAGGAAGAACACCGGCAGCAGCGCATCGAGCACGAGCCACGCCCAGGCCTCGATCGTTGCCTCCGGCGCGGTGCCGCGGTCGATGGTGGCCAGCGTATCGCGCAGCGCCAGCCAGGCGATGCCCAGCAGCACCAGCGCACCGACCAGCCGCAGCAGGCGCCGCAGCATATCGCCCCGCGTGGTCACCGCCCGCAGCACGCCGAACGCGACGGCCGCCAGCGCGAGCAACGCGGTCGTGCTGCGCAGTGCAAGATGGATGAGGGCTTCCGTCGTCACATCCCGGGTCCGTCGCGGCGGGCGTGGTGCCGCACCGTCATCACGGCCTAGACTGCCCGACCGCCCTTAATGGATCGATGCCGATGGCCTTCGCCGACCCGCGCGACGGGGACCTCGAGGATGATGCCTCGAGCACCTCGCGGCATTCGCTGCTGGGCCATGCCTCGCACATCCTGCTCGAGATCAGCCTGCCGAAACTGGCGGTGGCGGCGCTGCTGCTGCTGGTCGTGCCGGCCGTGCTGATCGGCGCTGCGCCGAAGGTGGCGGTGTGGTTCGCCGACCAGGTCTGGGCGCGTGTCTCAGAAGCCGGGCGCTGGGCGACGGTGCTGATGGTGCTGCTGGTCGCGGCGGGCATCCTGTGGCGCTGGGGCGGGCGGATGCTGCGCGCGGTCGAGCGCAATTTCTGGGCGCTGAACGCCGCGCTGGTGCAGCCGCTGTACATGGCGGTGCGCGAGCTGGTCGGCTTGCTGCTGGAACGCGTCGCACCGACGCGCGACTTCGCCGCGGCGCGCCGCCTGGCGGGGCCTGTCGCGGGCGGCGTGCTGGCGCTGGGCGCGGCGATGGTCGCGCTGGCGGTGGGGCCGCTGCCGAGCGTCATCGTCGAGGATCTCTCGCCCGCCGGCCTGCTGCGCGCGGCGGGGGATTCGCTGAACAACGGCATCTGGGCGGTCGCGGTCTACCTGATGATCGGCGCGCCGGCCTGGTCGGTGGCCGAGGCGCTGGCCGGATCACCGCAGGAGATCGACGACGTCATCCAGCCCGGCACGGCGTCCTGGCGCGTGGCGCATCTTTCCGACATCCACGTGGTCGGCGACCCCTACGGCTTCCGCCTGGAATGCGGGCGCGACGGGCCACGCGGCAATGCGCGCATCGATGCCGCGCTGGCCGTGCTGGAAGCCGAGGATGCCGCGGCGCGCATCGACTGGGTCCTGGTGACAGGCGACGTGACCGATGCCGGGCGCAACGCCGAATACATCGCCTTCGAGGAGATCGCCGCGCGCCACCCGGCGCTGCGTGACCGCATGCTGATCATCCCGGGCAACCACGACGTGAACATCGTGGAACTGCCGATCGCGCCGGGCGGGTCGCTGCGGCGGCTGCGCCTGCTGGCGGCGACCGCGCGGCTGCAGGGGCATCGCGTGCATGTCATGAACCGCGCGGCGCGCAGGGTGGGGCCCACGCTCAACGACTGGCTGGCGGCGGATGGGCGCGGTGCGGCGCTGGCGCGCTTCATGGATGATGGCGGCATCCGCGCCGGGATCACCGCGCGCGAGGTGTGGAACCAGGCCTATCCGATGGTGGTGCCGCCGCCGCTGCCGGACGGGCTCGGCGTGATCCTGCTGGATTCCAACGCGGAGACGCATTTCTCCTTCACCAATGCGCTCGGCCTGGTGGGCATGGACCAGATGCGCGCGGCCGAGGCGGCGATGGCGCAGTATCCGGCCGCGCGCTGGCTGGTCGCGCTGCACCACCACCTGATGGAATACCCGCGCCCCGGCGCGCCGCTGGCCGACCGCATCGGCACCGCGCTGGTGAACGGGCATTGGGTGCTGGGGCGCCTGCGGCGCGTGGCGTCGCGCGTGCTCGTGCTGCATGGCCACCGGCATTTCGACTGGATGGGGCGCAGCGGCGCGCTGCGCATCGTCTCGGCGCCGTCGGTGGTGATGGGCGCGCCGGACCGGGCGGAGGCGCATTTCTGGATCCACGCCCTGGCGCCAGCCGCCGATGGCGGGCTGGCGATGCTGGCGCCGCAGCGCCTCAGTGCGACATCAGGACCGGCACCGTCATCTGCCGCAGCAGCGAGCGCGTGACGCCACCCAGCAGCATCTCGCGCAGCCGGGAATGCCCGTAGGCTCCGATCACCAGAAGGTCCGCCGAGAGGTCCGCAGCGCGGTTGAGCAGGATGTCCCCGGCGCCGATCTCGGGCGCGACGGTGTGCTCGACGTTCACCGTCACGCCGTGCCGCGCCAGGTGGCGCGCGATGTCGGCGCCGGGCTCCTCGCCATGCGCGCCGAGGCCGCGACGCGGATTCACCGAGGTGATGGTGACCGCAGCGGCCTTCGCCAGCAGCGGCATCGCGTCATGCACTGCGCGCGTCGCCTCGCGCCCGGCATTCCAGCCGACCAGGACGCGCCTGCCGACCGCGGTAAAGCGCCCGGCATAAGGGATGACCAGCACCGGGCGGCCGGATTCGAATAACGTCGCCGACAGCACCGCGCCGGTCGAGGGCTCGTCATTCTCCGGATCGGGCTGGCCGAGCACCGTGAGGTCGCTGTAGCGCGCATGCAGCGGCACGAGCTCCGTCGGCGAACCCTCGGTCAGGCGCCATTCGCCGGCTATGCCCTCGCGGCGCAGCGTCTCGCCGAAGGAAGCCTCCACGCGCGCGGCGGCAGCCAGCGCGTCGGCGCGGATGCTCTCGAGCAATTCGGCGAGGCCGGCGCCACTGGCGGGATCCGCCGCGCCCAGGGCCGGCGTGATGATGTCCACCACGAACAGGCCAGTCAGGTGCGCCTGGTGCCGGCGCGCCAGGTCGGCCGCGACCGCGAGCCGCATGCCCGCCTGCGGCGCGCGATCGAGATGCACGAGGATGTCCTTCAAGCCCATCGATCCCTCCCGCGCCGACCGTGCCGACGACGAAGGCAGTGTAGCGGGGCGCAGGGTCGGACAATTGATCCGCGTCAAGTCGCGCGGCGGTCAGGGAGCGAAGGCGCGCCCCGCCAGCGCCGCGACATGGTCATGCCCCATCCGCGCATAGGTGAGTGGGTGCGCGCGGGCGGGGTCCTGCTCTGCCTCGACCACCAGCCAGCCATCGTAGCCGCCCTCCGCCAGCGCCGCGAAGACCGCTGCGAAATCCACCGCGCCATCGCCCGGCACGGTGAACACGCCGTCGAGCACGGCCATGAGGAACGGCAGGTCGCGCGCCTTCGCGTCGGCCATGACGGGCGCGCGAACATCCTTGCAGTGCACATGCGCGATCCGCCCGGCGTGGCGGCGCGCCACGGCCACCGGGTCGCCGCCGGCGAAGGTCAGATGGCCAGTGTCGAGCAGCAGGCCGAATTCCGGCCCGGTCGATTCCATCAGCCGGTCGATCTCGGCCGCGGTCTCGATGACCGTGCCCATGTGGTGGTGGTAGGCCAGGCGCAGGCCGCGCGCCGCCAGCCGCCGCGCCATGTCGGCAAGGCGCGGCGCCAGCACGGACCAGTCGGCGTCATCGAGTACCGGTCGGCGCGACAGCGGCGCGGCGCGGTCACCATGCACGGCGCGCGAGACCTCGGCGAAGACGCAGGCCGTGCAGCCCATGGCGCGCAGCAGGGCGATGTGCGGCTCCGCGGCCGCCATCTCGGCATCCACGTCGCGTTCCAGCAGGCGCGATCCGTACCAGCCGGAGGCCAACGCCAGGTCGTGCCGCGCCAGGATCGGCGCCAGCGTCGCGGCATCGCGCGGGAACTTGTTGCCCAGCTCCACGCCCGCGAAGCCGGCCTGCCGCGCTTCCGACAGGCAGGTCTCGAGCGGCGTCCCGGCGCCGAGCTCGGGCATGTCGTCGTTGGTCCAGGTCAGCGGATTGATGGCGAGGCGGATCACTGCGGGGCTCCGGCGCGGCGGGCTGCGTAGTCGGCGCGGGCGCGCTTCTGCGCGGCGTCGCGCGGCGCGGCGCTGACCGGCACGTCCCACCAGGCGCCGCCGTCCTGCGTGGAGGCCTGCGGGTCGGTCGCCACCACCAGCACGGTGGTGCGCTTCGCGCGCAAGGCACGTGGCAGGGCGGCTTCCAGCGCCGCGACGCCGTCCAGCGCGAGCGCCTCCGCCCCCAGGCTGCGCGCATGGGCGGCGAAGTCGACCGGCGGCGCGGCATCATCCAGCAGGTTGTTGAAGGGCGCGCCGCCGGTGCCGCGTTGCAACCGGTTGATGCAGCCGAAGCCACGGTTGTCGAGCAGCACGATGGTCAGCTTCGCCCCCATGGCGACAGACGTCGCGATCTCGCTGTTCATCATCAGGTAGGACCCGTCGCCGACCAGCACGACCACCTCGCGCCGCGGCATGGCCAGCTTGGCGCCGAGCCCGCCTGCGATCTCGTAGCCCATGCAGGAGAAGCCGTATTCCAGGTGATAGGACGCCGCATCCGTGGCGCGCCACAGCTTGTGCAATTCGCCGGGCAGCCCGCCGGCGGCGCAGACCACGATGCCGTCGCGCGGCATGGCGCGGTTCACCGCACCCAGCACCTGCGCGTCGGTCGGCAGCGTGCCGGGCTTCGGTGCGGCGGTCACGCGTGCGACAGTGGCGTTCCAGCGCGCGACGGCGGGCGCGATGCGCTGCGTCCAGGCCGCCGGCGCCGACCACCCGTCCAGCGCCGCGTCCAGCGCGACCAGCCCGCGCGCCGCATCGGCCACCACCGCCAGCGCGCCGTGCTTGGCGGCATCGAAGGGCGCGACGTTCAGCGCGACCAGCCGCGCCTGCGCGAACAGGCAGCGCGACCCGGTGGTGAAATCCGCCAGGCGCGTGCCGATGGCCAGCACCAGGTCGGCCTTCTCAGCCAGCGCATTCGCCGCCGCGGTTCCGGTCACGCCGATGGCGCCGACGTTGCTGGCGTGGTCCCAGGCCAGGCTGCCCTTGCCGGCCTGGGTCTCCGCGACCGCGCGGCTTCGGCACCGGCATACTTCACGCCGCCGCCGGCGATCACCAGCGGTCGCTTCGCACGGCGCAGCGCCTCGGCCGCATCGGCGATGGCGCGCGCATCCGCTTCGGGCGCGCGGGTGCGGTGCAGGCGGCGCAGGAAGAAGCCGGCAGGGAAATCATACGCCTCCGTCTGCACATCCTGCGGCAGGGCGATCGTGGCGGGGCCGCATTCCGCGGGGTCCGTCAGTACGCGCAGCGCGGCGGGCAGGCTGTGCAGCAGCTGCTCGGGCCGCGTGATGCGGTCGAAGAAGCGCGAGACCGGACGGAAGCAATCATTGGCGCTGATGGTCGGGTCGCCGAAATGCTCGACCTGCTGCAGCACGGGGTCGGGCCGGCGGTCGGCAAACACGTCGCCGGGCAGCAGCAGCACCGGCAGCCGGTTGACATGCGCCACGGCTGCCGCCGTCACCATGTTGGTCGCCCCCGGCCCGATCGAACTGGTGCAGGCCATCATCCGCCGCCGCGCATGGGTCTTGGCATAGGCGATGGCGGCAAGGGCCATGGCCTGCTCGTTATGCGCGCGGAAGGTGGGCAGGCGCTTGCCGGCGGCCTGCAAGGCCGGGCCGAGCCCGGCCACGTTGCCATGCCCGAAGATGGCGAAGACGCCACCGAAGATCGGCACGCGCCGCCCGTCGATCTCGGTCTCCTGCGCGGCGAGGAAGCGGATGGTCGCCTCGGCCACGGTCAGGCGGATGGTGGCCATGGCATTTTTCTCCCCAACTCTGCCGGTCTGGCCAAGGCGCGGCTCGACCCGCCCGCCACCGCGCATTGACGGCGGCGCAGTGTTACGGATGGATGGCGCGGGCCACAAGCGAGGGCCCGGGGGAAGCGCCATGCTCGTCTTCGCGCAATTCGGGGCCGGGCGCATCGGCGCCATCCATGCCGCCAACCTGGCCGCGAGCGGCACGGCGCGGCTCGCGCATGTGGTGGATGTCAACGCCGCCGCCGCCACGGCCCTGGCGGGGCGGCACGGCGCGCGCGTGTCGGACACCGCGGCGGCGCTGGCCGACCCGGCGGTGGGCGCGGTGATCATCGCGTCGTCCACCGATACCCATGCGGACCTGATCATCGCCGCCGCGCGCGCCGGCAAGGCGATCTTCTGCGAAAAGCCGATCGACCTGTCGCTAGCCCGGGTGGACCAGGCGCTCGATGCCGTGCGCGCCGCCGGCGTGCCGATGCTGGTCGGCTTCAACCGCCGCTTCGATCCGAATTTCGCCGAGCTGCACCGGCGCATCGGCGCCGGCGCGATCGGTGTCGTCGAACAGGTGGTCATCACCAGCCGCGATCCTGGCCCGCCACCACTGGACTACATCAAGGTGTCCGGCGGCATGTTCCGCGACATGACCATCCACGATTTCGACATGGCGCGCTGGATGTTGGGCGAAGAACCCATCGAGGTCTTCGCCACCGGCGCCGCGCTGGTCGACCCCGCCATTGCCGCCGCCGGTGACATCGACAGCGCCATGGTGCTGCTGCGCTGCGCCTCCGGCCGCATGGCGCATATCAACAATTCCCGCCGCGCCGCCTATGGCTACGACCAGCGGGTCGAGGTGCATGGCAGCCTCGGCCGGCTGATCGCCGGCAACCGCGTGGCGACCACGGTGGAACAGGCGGATGCGACCACCGTCGGCACCGACAAGCCGATGCCCTTCTTCCTCGAACGCTATGCCGATGCGTATCGCATCGAACTTGCCGCCTTCATCGACGCCGTCGCGAACCGCACGCCGATGCCGGTCGGCGCACGGGATGGCCGCCAGGCGTTGGTGCTGGCCGAAGCGGCACTGCGATCCCTGCACGAGAACCGCCCGGTGCGCATCGCATGACCGCGCTGCCCAAGGTCTCGCTCAAGGGCCGCGTCGTGCTGGTCACCGGCGGCACGCAAGGCATCGGCGAGGGCATCGCGCGCGCCGCCGCCGAGGCCGGCGCCGACCGCATCGCCATCACCGGGCGCGATGCCGCGCGCGGGCGGGCGGTGACGGATTCGCTCGGCGTGCCGGCGGTCTTCATCCCGGCGGACCTGGCGGATGCCGAGGCCACCGCGCGCATCGTCGCGCAGGCCGAGGCCGCGCTCGGCCCGGTCGATGCGCTGGTCAATGCCGCGGGGCTGACCGACCGCGGCGGCATCCTCGACACGCCGGTCGCGCTGTGGGACCGGCTGTTCGCGGTGAATGCCCGCGCGCCCTTCATCCTGACCCAGGCGATGGCGCAGCGGCTCGTGGCGCTGAAGCGGCCCGGCGCGATCGTGAACATCATCACCATGTCGTCGCATGGCGGGCAGCCGTTCCTGACCGCCTATGCGGCGTCGAAGGGTGCGCTCGCGACGCTCACGAAGAACACCGCGCATGGCCTGCGCGCGCAGCGCATCCGGGTGAACGGGATCAACCTCGGCTGGGCGGATACGCCGGGCGAGCACGCCATCCAGGCGCGCGACGGCAATCCGCCGGACTGGCTGGACCGCGCGGCTCCGGCGCAACCCTTCGGGCGGCTGATCGAACCGCGCGACGTGGCGGGGCTGGCCATCCACCTGCTGTCGGACGCCGCGGCCATGATGACCGGCGCGCTGATCGACTTCGACCAGAACGTGATGGGAACCTACGGATGACCGACCTTGCGCGACGCCGCGACTCTGCCGCCGCCATCGCCATCGAGGCCGCGGCGCTGGCGCAGCGCCTGCGTGCCGAGGGCGGCGGCGTGGCCAGCCTGAAGGGCGCGCAGGACTTCATCACCGAAGCGGATGGCGCGACCGAACGCTTCATCCGCGCCCGGCTGGAACAGGCGTTTCCGGGCGAGGCGATCCTCGGCGAGGAGATGGGCGGCGCGGCGGACGGCACCGGGCCGCTCTGGGTGCTCGACCCGATCGACGGCACGTCGAATTTTTCCCGCGGCGGGGACCGCTGGTGCGTGTCGATCGGCCTGGTGATGGCGGGCCGCGCGGTGGCCGGCGCCATCGCGCGCCACGCGCCCGCCGAAATCTTCGCCGCCGCCGAAGGCCATGGCGCGACCTTGAACGGCGCGCCGATCCGCGCCGCGCCGACCACCGACATCGGCCGCGCCATCATCGAATGCGGCTGGTCGCTGCGCGAACCCATCGCGCGCTTCCACCGCATGGCGGAACGCGTGTCCGCGCTGGGCGCCGGGCTGCGCAGCGGCGGGTCGGGCGCGCTCGGCCTGGTGGAAGCGGCGGCCGGGCGGCTTGATGCCTACCTGGAGTTGCACATCAATGCGTGGGACGCCGCGGCCGCCATCGTCATCGCGCGCGAGGCCGGCTGCTGGACCAACGGCTTCGACAGCGGCGACTGGCTGGCCAGCGGCAACCCGATCGGCGTCGGCGCGCCGGCGCTGGGCGCGGTGCTCGCGCCGCTGCTGGACGCTTGATGGCCGCATGTCATCGTGACTTAACTTTCTGCCACCGAGCGAACCGTGCACCCAAGCGCGGCCTCACCGACAGGGAGACCATTCTACCGATGACCACCCGCCGCATCCTCGCCGCCGCGCTCGTGGCCGGCGCCACGGCCACCCTGCCCGCCGCCGCGCAGGCGCAGGGCAACCTGACCGTCTATTGCTCGGTGCAGGAGGAATGGTGCCGCCCGATGATGGCGGCCTTCGAACGCGCCACCGGCATCCGCGTGGCCATGACGCGCAAATCCTCCGGCGAGACCATGACGCAGATCCGCGCCGAGGCGTCGAATCCGCGCGGCGACGTGTGGTGGGGCGGCACCGGCGACCCGCACATGCAGGCGGGCCAGGAGAACCTGACGGTCGAATACCGGTCCCCGCGGCTGGCGGAACTGCACCCCTGGGCGACGCGCCAGGCCGAACAGGCGCAGTTCCGCACGGTCGGCATCTATGCCGGCGCGCTGGGCTATTCCTACAACACGCGGGAGCTGGAACGCCGCCGCATCGCCGCGCCCACCTGCTGGGCGGACCTGGCGAAGCCGGAGTTCCGCGGCGAGGTGCAGGTCGCCGACCCCAACACCTCCGGCACCGCCTACACCATGCTGGCGACGCTGGTGCAGGTGATGGGGGAGGAGCCGGCGTTCACCTACCTGCGCGCCCTGCATCGCAACGTGAACCAGTACACGCGATCCGGTGCGGCGCCCGCGCGCGCGGCGGCCACCGGTGAATCCCTGGTCGGCATCACCTTCCTGCATGATGCGGTGACGCAGAAGATCGCCGGCGCGCCGGTGAACATCGTGGCCCCCTGCGAGGGCACCGGCTACGAGATCGGGTCGATGTCGATCATCCGCGGCGCCCGCAACATGGAAAACGCGCGCCGCTTCTACGACTGGGCGCTGAGCCCCGAGGCGCAGGCGATCGCCGCCAGCGCCAATTCCTTCCAGCTGCCGTCGAACCGGGCCTCGCCAATTCCGCCGCAGGCGCCGCGCTTCGAGGATGTGCGCCTGATCGACTACGACTTCGCCCGCTGGGGCAGCAGCGCGGAACGCACCCGCCTGCTGGCGCGCTGGGAACGCGAGGTGCGCGCCGGCGCCCGCTGAGGCTGCGTGGGCGCGCTGTTCCTCGGGCGCGCCGCGCTCGTCGCGATCCTGGCCGGGGTCCTGCTGGCCCCGTGGCACGGCATGGAATCCGGCTTCGCCGGCCTCACGGCCTGGCCATCCGGCGATGCCGCGCCACTGGCCGCGCTGCTGGCCGATGGCACGCGCTGGTGGCTGTGGTCGGCGGTGATCCTGCTGCTGGCGCCGGCCCCGGCGCTGCTGGCCGGGCGCGTGCCAGGCCGGCTGCTGGCGTGGTGCAGCGCGGGCGCCATCGCGCTGGTGTTCGTGCAGGGCTACGCCGTCGGGCTGCGCGGACTCGCCTGGCCGATCCTGGCGCCGCTGCTGGGCGAGGCCGGGCCGCAGACCGCGCTCGGATGGGGCGGGGCCATCCTGCTGGCCGGCGCCTTCGCCATGCTGTCCGCGGGCCTGGCCGCGCAGGGGCGCTTCGGCGGCGATGCCTTCATCGCCTTCCTGGTGGCGGGCAGTGCGGGGCTGCTGCTGCTGTTCGTGTTCCTGCCGCTGGCGACCATCCTGGCCGCGGCGGTGATGGAGGATGGCCGCATCGCGCCGGGCGCGCTCGCCACGCGGCTGGCCGCACCCGAGGCCTGGAGCCTGGCCTGCCTCAGTACGCACCGGGGCTGCGGCGTGGTGTGGAACACGCTGCTGCTCGCGACCCTGACGGCGGTGATCTCGACGCTGATCGGCCTGGCCTTCGCGCTGCTGGCGGCGCGCGGCAATGTACGCGCGCAGCCGGCCTTCCGCGCCATGACCATCCTGCCGCTGATCACGCCGCCCTTCGTGGTCTCGCTGGCGTTGATCGTGCTGTTCGGGCGCACCGGCATCGTCACCACGGCGATGTGGGACTGGTTCGACATTCCGCGCAGCCGATGGATCTATGGCCTGCCGGGCGTGCTGCTGGCGCAGGTGCTGGCGCAGGCGCCGATCGCCTTCGTGCTGCTGGAAGGCGCGGTGCGCGCGATCGGGCCGTCGCTGGAAGAAGCCGCGTCGACCATGGGCGCGCGGCGCTTCACCGTGTTCCGCACCGTGACCTGGCCGCTGCTGCGCCCGGCCATCGCCGCCTGCCTGCTGCTGGCCTTCGTCGAGAGCCTGGCGGATTTCGGCAATCCTCTGGTCCTCGGCGGCGATTTCGACGTGCTGTCGACGCGCATCTTCTTCGCCATTGCCGGCGCCCGGCATGATCCGGGGCGGGCGGCGGCGCTGGCGCTGCTGCTGCTGGCGCTGACCTTCGGCGCCTTCGCGCTGCAGGCGCTGTGGCTGGGCAAGCGGCGCTACACCACGGTGACGGGCAAGGGCGATTCCGGCGTGCCGGCACCGCTGCCGCCCGGGCTGAAGCTGGCCTGCGGCGCGGTGGCCTGGCCCTGGATGGTGTTCACCGCCGCGGTCTACGGCATCATCCTGGTGGGCGGCTTCGTGCACGACATCGGGCGCGCCGACCTCTCCTTCACCTGGCGCCACTTCCACACGGGATTCGAGGTGGAGTGGGCGAATGGCCCGGCCTTCCGCGGATCGGCCTGGGACAGCCTGTTCACCACCATCCAGGTGGCGGCGATCTCGGCGCCGCTCACCGCGGGGCTGGGCATCCTGCTGGCCTGGCTGTTGGCACGACAGGCCTTCCCGGGTCGCCGGTCGCTGGAATTCATGACCATGCTGTCCTTCGCGATTCCCGGCACGGTGGTCGGTGTCTCCTACATCATGGCGTTCAACGAACCGCCGGTGGAGCTCACCGGCACCGCGCTGATCCTGGTGATCTGCTTCGTGTTCCGGAACCTGCCGGTGGGCGTGCGCGGCGGCATCGCGGCGCTGGCGCAGATCGACAAATCCTTGGACGAGGCATCCGCCACGATGGGCGGCGGCGCGTTCCAGACTCTGCGCCGCGTGGTGCTGCCGCTGCTGCGCCCGGCCATCGTCGCCGCGCTGGCGTTCAGTTTCGTGCATGCCATGACGGCGGTCTCGGCGGTGATCTTCCTGGTCTCGGCGCAGCACAACCTGGCCACCGTGTACATCGTCGGGCGCGTGGAAGCCGGCGAGATGGCGCTGGCGATCGCCTATTCCACCGTGCTGATCGTGGTGATGCTGGTGGTGGTGCTGGGCATCGAACGGGTGGTCGGGCGCGCGCAGATCGGCCGGCGCGCGGTGCCCATAGCGCCCGTCAGGGCCGGAGCGTGACGCGATGACCGACGCCGCCATCCGTTTCACCGGTGTCACCAAGGCCTTCGGCCTGGTGCGGGCCGTGGACGATGTCACCTTCGACCTGCCGCAGGGCGCGCTGGTCACGCTGCTTGGTCCTTCGGGCTGCGGCAAGACCACGACGCTGCGGTTGGTCGCCGGGCTCGAATTGCCGACTGCCGGCCGCATCGAGATCGAAGGCCGCGACGTCACGCGCCTGGCGGCCGCCGAGCGGCGCATCGCCATGGTGTTCCAGTCCTACGCGCTGTTTCCGCACATGAACGTGCTGGAGAACGTCTCCTACGGGCTGGTGGTGGGCGGTGCGCGGCGCCAGGCGGCGGAGGGCGAGGCGAACGCCATGCTCAAGACGCTGGGCCTGGACGGCCTCGGTGCCCGATTGCCGTCGGAGCTGTCGGGCGGGCAGCAGCAGCGCGTGGCGGTGGCGCGCGCGCTGGTGCTGCGCCCCAAGGTGCTGCTGTTCGATGAACCGCTGTCCAACCTCGATGCCCGCCTGCGGCGGCGCGTGCGCGAGGATATCCGCGACCTGCAGAAGCGGCTCGGCCTGTCGGTCGTGTATGTCACGCATGACCAGCAGGAGGCGCTGGCGGTGTCCGACCTGGTGGTGGTGATGAAGGATGGCCGCATCGCGCAGAAGGGCACGCCGCACGCGCTGTACGACGACCCCGCCGACGCCTTCATCGCCGACTTCATGGGCGAGGCGAATGTGCTGCAGGGCGAGGTGCTGGGCGAAGGCCGCATCGCGGTCGGCGGCGCGGTGCTGGAGACGGCGATGCGCGCGCATCCGCCCGGGCCCGCCGCGCTGGCGGTGCGACCGGAATCGATCCGCCTGCTGGCACCCGACGAAGCCGCCGGCCTGCCCGGCCGCGTGCAGCGCGCCGCCTTCCTGGGCCAGACGCGCGAATACGAGGTGGAGACGGCGGCGGGCACGCTGTTCGTCGTGACCCCCGCCGCCGCGCCGGCCTGGGACGAAGGTGCCGCTGTCTCGTGCCGGCTGGACCGCGCGATTCCGCTGCGCGGCTAGGTCGGCCTGTCGCTGTCCTGCCGCGCGGTACTGGACACGGCAGCCGAACCCATCGCGGTCATCGGCCATTGCCTCGAACCGCAAGCCACCTTCCCGCACCAGGGCTACCGGACAACAGGGTGCGCCGTCAGGACGGCGGGCGCAGCCGCTCCGCCACCAGCGCGGCGATCGCGCCGGCCAGCATCAGCCCCGCCATCGGCCGCGGCGTGCCGTCGGCCAAGGCACCGACCAGCGCGCTGCCCGCCGCCGCACAGGTGAATTGTAGGGTCCCCAGCAGCGCCGAGGCGCTGCCCGCCCGCCCGGCATGGCGTGCCAGCGCCCCCACCGCCGCATTCGGAAACACCAGCCCGGTGCAGGCCAGCGCAACCATGGCGGGCGCGATCACACCCATCAGCCCGCCCGCGCCGGTCCAGGCGGCGACCGCCAGCGCCGCCATGGCCAGCGCGCTGACCGCCAGCGCCAGGCCCGGCACGCGGCGCGCGCCGAAGCGCCGCAACAGCGTCGGGTTGACCTGCGATGCCGCGATGAAGCCGGTCGCGCCGATGCCGAAGACCAGCCCGAAATGGCGCGCCGACATGCCGAACTGCTCGATATAGACCCCGGGCGCGCCGCTGATGTAGGCGAACACCGCGAACATCGTCGCGGCGCCCATCAGCGCATGGGTGATGAAGCCGCGCTCCCGCCCGATCTGCACGAAGTCGGTCAGCAGCCGCAGCGCCGAACGCCGGATGCGCCGTTCGGGCGGCAGGGTCTCCGGCAGGAAGCGCCAGGCGAGCACGCAGGACAGCCCGCCATACAGGGCGCAGATCCAGAAGATCGCGCGCCAGCCCGCCGCCTCCAGCAGCAGCCCGCCCAGCGTCGGCGCCAGGATCGGCGCCACCCCCATCACCAGCATCAGCCGCGACATCAGCCGAGCGGCGGCCAGCCCCTCGGCCAGGTCGCGCACCATGGCGCGCGGGATCACCGCGCTGGCGGCACCGCCAAAGGCAGCAATGCAGCGCCAGGCCGACAGGGTCGGCATGTCCGGTGCCAGCGCGCAGCCGACCGAGGCCACCGTGTACACCGCCGTGCCGATGATGAGCGGCAGCCGCCGCCCGACCCGGTCCGCCAGGCTGCCCTGCACCAGCTGCCCCACCGCGAGCCCCACGAACCAGGCGGCGAGGGTGACCTCCACGCTGCCGCGCGCGGTGCCCAGCTCGGCCTCGATCGCCGGGAAGGCCGGCAGGTACATGTCGGTCGAGACCGGACCGATCGCGGTGAGGAAGCCGAGCAGCAGGGGGAGCCAGGCGGGCATGCGGTGTCCGTTCGCGGCGTGGTGCGACCAATACGCGCCCTCGCGGCCGCGGCAAGGCGCCGGGCCGCGTGAACGCTTCGGAAATCCTGCCCGTGCACCATGCGTGCCGCTGCAGGAGGCAGCCGCCATGCCCGACCCAACCTTCCGCGCCCTGGTGGCTGACGCGCCGCGCATCAAGGTCATCGACATCGGCGCCAACCCGATCGATGCCGACCCGCCCTATGCCGCCATGCTGCGCGCCGGCGCGGCCGAGGTGGTCGGGTTCGAGCCGAACCGCGCCGCGCTCGATCTGCTGAACGCCCGCAAGGGGCCGCTGGAACGGTACTTCCCGCATGCCGTCGGCGATGGGCAGCGCCACTGCCTGCACATCTGCCAGGCCCCGGGCATGACCTCCCTGCTGGAACCCGACCCTGCCGTGCTGGCGCTGTTCCACGGCTTCCCCGACTGGGGCCGCGTGCTGTCGACCGAACCGGTGGACACCATGCGCCTGGACGATGTGCCCGAGACCGCCGGCGCCGACCTGCTGAAGCTCGACATCCAGGGCGCCGAACTGATGGTGCTGCGCCATGCCGAGGCCCGCCTGCGCGACGCGGTGGTGATCCAGGCCGAGGTCGAGTTCCTGCCGCTCTACAAGGACCAGCCGCTGTTCAGCGACATCGACATGTTCCTGCGCGCACGCGGCTTCGTCCTGCACCGCTTCTTCCCCGCCGTCAGCCGCGCCGTGCAGCCCATGGTGGTGAACGCCGATCCCTATGCCGGGCTGGGCCAGCTGGTCTGGGCGGATGCGGTGTTCATCCGCGACTTCGCGCGGATGGATGCGCTGGACGACCGGCAGTTGCTGGCGATGGCGGCGATCCTGCACGATTGCTACGCTGCCTTCGACATCGCCTTCCGCCTGGTGGCGGAGCACGACCGCCGGCACGGCGGCGCCCGTGCGCCAGCCTACCTGGCTGGCCTGCAAACGCCGTTGCCCCGCGCAGCCTGACCCAGCGAGACGCCGCATGACGCTCACCACCGAGGCCCCGCCCACGCTCCGCAGCCTGCTGCATGTCGGCTGCGGCGTGGCCGACCCGCGCAAGCTGCCGCCCGCCTTCTTCGCACCGGGCGAATGGCGGGAGGTGCGGCTCGACCTCGACCCCGGCGTCGCGCCGGACATCCTGGCCTCCATCACCGACATGACGGCGGTCGGCACGGCGACCTTCGATGCCGTGTGGTCGGCCCACAACCTCGAACACCTGTTCGCGCACGAGGTCCCGCCGGCGTTGCGCGAATTCCGCCGCGTGCTGCGCCCGGGCGGCTTCGCGCTGATCACCCTGCCCGACCTGCAGCGCGTGGCGGAGCTCGTGGCGCAGGATCGGCTGGCCGAACCGGCCTACCTCTCCCCGGCCGGGCCGATCGCACCGCTCGACATGCTGTATGGCCACGGCGCGGCGATCGCGGCCGGCAACCACTTCATGGCGCACCGCACCGGCTTCACTGCCCGGTCGCTGGAAGCCGCGCTGGTCGCCGCGCGCTTCGATTCCGTGCGCGTGACGCGGGACGACGGCTACGCGCTCTGGGCCACCGCGACGGTGGCGGGCTGAACGGCGCCGGGCGTGATGCCGAAGGCCGCGCGATAGGCCGCCCCGAAGGCCGGCGCGCTGGCATAGCCCACCGCCGCCGCGGCCTGCGCCGGGGCCATGCCGTTCGCCAGCAGCGCGGCCGCCTCCGCCAGCCGCAACGCCTGGCGCCAGCGCGCGAAGCCCATGCCTGTCTCGGCGTGGAACAGCCGCCGCAGGGTGCGCGGGCTCGCACCCGCCTGCGCCGCCCAGCCGTCCAGCGTCAGGGTGCTGTCGGGCCGGGCCGCCAGTGCAGCCGCCAGGCGCAGCAGCCGCGCGTCGCGGGGCTGCGGCACGGCCAGGGGCAGCGCTGGCGCGCGGGCGATCTCCTCCAGGATCAATGCCGCGAGGTGACCGCCACGGCCTTTCTCGTCCCATTCCAGCGGCTCGGCGCAGGCCGCGAGGATGAGTTCGCGCAGCAGCGGCGGCACCGACAGGATCGCCGGGCGCGCTGGCCCGGCCCGGGCCGCATCCGCGCGCAGGAACAGCGCCCGCATCGCCAGGCCGCGCGGCATCGCCACCGCATGCGGCACGGCCGCCGGCACCCACAGCGCGCGCCCGGGCGGCACGGTGAAGCGCTCGGCATCGGTGGTGACGCGCATGATGCCGGCGGTGGCATACAGCAGCTGCGCGCGGTCATGGCTGTGGCGCGGCACGGCCTCGCCCTCCGCATAGTCGCGCGCGAAGGCGGCCAGCGGGCGGTCCACCCGGTCCTGCACCAGGTCGCGCCGCGGTGCTGCCGCCTGTCCGTTCCCCGACAGGATTTGGCCTGACGTCGCCATGCGGCCGAGCGTAGCCTCCGCACTACCCGGGCGGAAGCCCCGGCATCGAGGACGAGCCATGACCGCGGCCCAGCGCCAGGTGGTGTTCATCAACGCCGCCCATACCTTCACGCATTACTGCCTGCTGATCCTGGCAACCGCCGTGCTCGCCATGGTCACCCAGGACCGCGCCACCTTCGGCGGCGACTACGGGCCGATCCTGGCCCTCGGCACCGCGATGTTCGTCACCTACGGCCTCGGCGCCTTGCCGATGGGCTGGCTGGCGGACCGGGTCGGCCGGCGCGTGCTGATGACCGCCTTCTTCCTCGGCACCGGCTTCTTCATGGCGGCGGCGGGCTTCATGGACGGGCCGGTGGCGATCGGCATCACGCTCGGCCTGATGGGCTGCTTCGCCGCCATCTACCACCCGATCGGCACCGCCGTGCTGGTCGAGGCCGCCGGCGAGAAGGTCGGCCGCGCCATGGGCATCAACGGCGTCTTCGGCAATATCGGGGTCGCCACCGCGCCGGTGGTGACCGCCTTCGTCGCCGCCGCCTTCGGCTGGCGCTGGGCCTTCATTGTCCCGGGCGTCGCCTGCTTCGCGGTCGGGTTGCTGTACATGCGCGAACCGGATTTCGATGCGGTGAAGGCCGGCGGCGGCGCGCGCCCCTTTCCCGAGATCCCGCGCAGCGTGGTGCGCCGGGCCGTGCTGATCCTGATGTCGATCGCCGCCGTATCGGGGCTGGTGTTCAATGCCTATACGCTGCTGATCCCGAAGCTGATGCAGGAACGCCTGGCCAACAGCCCGGACCTGCTGCCGGTGGTCGGGCTGCTGGCCTTCCTCGCCACCATCTGCGGCGGTGTCACGCAGTTCACGGTCGGCAACATCATCGACCGCACCACGCTCAAGCGCGTCTTCCTGCCGCTCGGCATCGCCCTGGTGCCGGGGCTGTTCGCGCTGTCCTTCCTCGATGGTTGGCTGGTGCTGCCGGTGGCGGGGCTGGTTGCCGCCTGCGTGTTCGGCCAGGTCACGGTGAACGAGAC
>LNEW01000182.1 GCA_001464375.1 Rhodospirillales bacterium Ga0074136
GGGCAGATCCGGCTGTTTCGCCCCGAGCGCCACGCCGAGCGTTTCAACCGCTCCGCGCAGATCATGTGCATGCCGGAAGTGCCGGTGGACATCATCCGCCAGTCCTTCGACGCGCTGGTCGGCGTGGATGCCGACTGGGTGCCGCGCAAGGCCGGCACGTCGCTGTACCTGCGCCCCACCATCATCGCCACCGACGTGATGCTGGGCGTGCACCCTGCGCACAGCCTGCTGTACTTCCTCATCCTCTCGCCCGTCGGGTCCTACTACAAGGAAGGCGTGAAGCCGGTGCGGATCCTGGCCTCCGACAGCCATGTGCGCGCGGTGCGCGGCGGCACCGGGGAAGCCAAGACCGCGGCCAACTACGCGCAATCCCTGGCCGGCCAGCGGGACGCGGCGGCGGCGGGCTACACGCAGGTGCTGTACCTCGATGGCGTGGAACGTCGCTTCCTCGACGAGGTCGGCACCATGAACATCATGCTGCGCATCGGCGACGAGGTGATCACGCCGCCGCTGGCCGGCACCATCCTCGATGGCGTGACCCGCGCCTCGACTCTGCAACTGATGCGCGACTGGGGCCTCAAGGTGACCGAGCGCGCCATCGCCATCGAGGAGGTGATGGAGGCCGGGCGCCACGGCACGCTGCGCGAAATGTGGGGCACGGGCACGGCGGCGGTGGTCTCGCCGGTCGGCACGCTCGGCTACAAGGGCGAGGACATCCTGATCAATGGCGGGCAGACCGGCGAACTGACGCAGAAGCTCTATGACGCGATCGTCGGCATCCAGTACGGGCGGACGAATGATCCGCACAACTGGACATCGGTCGTGCCGGTGTAGGGCACGTCAATCGTCCGGTGAGAAGGCGTCCTTCGGCGAGGGCTTGGCACGCGAGTATTCGATCGCCGTGTAGCCGCCGCCCTGGTAGCGCTCGGTCACCGGGTCGGCGGTGATGGAACCGACCTCCGGGCGCCACGGCTCGGCGGAATCCTGCGGCGCCCAGCCGATACGCTCGCGGTGGTCGCGGCCCCAGTAGGAAGCCGGGTTGTCGGAGCACGCCCAGATCACCGCGTGGCCCGATCGTTCGGCCAGCACGCAGCGTTCCACGAGGCGCGTCAGGTCCGCATAGGACAGCCAGGTGGACAGCATCCGCCGGTCGATCGGCTTGGCGAAGCACGACCCGATGCGCAGGTTGACGTTCTCGACCCCGTGCTTGTCCCAGTACATGCGGCCCATGAGCTCGCCATAGGCCTTCGACAACCCGTAATAGCCATCGGGACGGAAGGCGCAGTCGTTGTCCAGGCGCTCGGCATTGCCGGACGGACGTTCGTGGAAGCCGATCGAGTGGTTGGAACTGGCGAAAACCACGCGCGCGCCTTCGCGCCGCGCGGCCTCGTACACGTGGTACAGGCCGCGCAGGTTGGGGCCGAGCACCTCCTCGAAGGGCCGTTCCACCGACACGCCGCCGAAATGCAGGATCGCGGCGCAGCCCTCCGCCTGGCGCACCAGCGCCAGCCCTTCATTCAGGTCCGCCTTCACGAAGGACGCGCCCGCGGGCAGCGGGTCCGGAAACGGCGTGATGTCGGTCAGGCGCAGCCGCCAGCCCTGCACGGCGAGCGCCGCCGCCAGGTGACGACCAAGATTGCCCGAAGCACCCGTCAGCAGGATGGGCTTCGATGGTGCGGTCATGGGGTCAGCCTCCGTAGCCGAGCAGCAGGCGCGGCAGCGTCAGCGAGACCGCCGGCCAATAGGTGGTGAACAACAGCGCGACCAGGATCGCGCCCCAGAATGGCCAGATGGTACGCATCACCTCCTCCATCCGGATGCGCCCGATGGCGCAGCCGACGAAGAGCACCGCGCCCACCGGGGGCGTGGTCAGCCCCAGGCCCAGGTTCATCATCATCACCATGCCGAACTGCACCGGGTCGACGCCGATGGCGGTGACCACCGGCAGGAAGATCGGCGTGGTGATCAGGATCAGCGCCGCCATGTCCATCACGCTGCCCAGCAGCAACAGGCAGATGTTGATGAGCAGCAGGATGACGATGGGGTTGGAACTGATCGCGAGCATCCCCTCGGTCAGGATGTCCGGCAGGCGGTACATCGCCAGCAACCAGGCGAAGGCGGTGGCGGTGCCGACCAGCAGGAACACCACCGAGGTGGTGCGCACGGATGCCCGCACCGCCACCAGGAAGTCCGCCCAGGACAGCGTGCGATAGACGACCAGCGTCACCGCCAGCGCCCAGATGGCGCCGAAGGCCGCGCTCTCGGTCACGGTGAAGATGCCCGACAGCACCCCGCCCAGGATGATGACGGCGGTGAGCAGCCCCGGCAGCGCATCGATGAAGGCCCAGGCCAGGTGCCCGAAGCCCTTCCAGCCATCGGCCGGGTACCCACGCCGCACCGCCATGACATAGGCGGCCAACGCGAGGAACAGGCACATCATCAGCCCCGGCACGATGCCGGCGATGAACAATGCGCTGACCGAAATTCCCCCGCCGGCCGCCAGCGAATACAGGATCATGTTGTGGCTCGGCGGGATCAGTATGCCGGCGATCGACGACGTCACGGTCAGCGACACCGCGTAGTCCACCCCGTAGCCCTTGGCCTTCATGGCCGGGATCAGGATGGTCCCGGTCGCCGAGGTATCCGCCACCGCGGAACCTGAGATGCCGCCGAACAGCATGGAGGTCGACACATCCACCATGCCGAGCCCGCCACGCATCCAGCCCACTGCCGCGCTGGCCAGCGCGACCAGCCTGCGGGCGATGCCACCATGCAGCATGATCTCGCCGGCGAAGATGAAGAACGGAATGGCCAGCAGGGCAAAGATGCTCATGCCGCTCGCCATCTGCTGGAAGACGACGGCGGGGTTGAGCCCTTCGTAGATGAACCCGGCCGCGGCCGCGATGCCCAGGCAGAAGGCCACCGGCACGCCGGCCACGACCAGCGTGCCGAAGACCACGAAGATCAGCAGCAATCCGAATTCCATGTCGTGTCAGTCCAGGAAGGCCGCAGCGACGCCGCGCTTCTCCGGCGCGTCGGCCGAGAGCGCATCCTTGAGCAGTTGCTCGATGGCGTAGAGCACCATCAGCGCCCCACCCACCACCATCGGCGCGTAGGTCCAGCCCTGGCTGATGCCCAGCAGCGGGATCCTGAAATTGGCGACGGTGCCCACGAGTTCCCACGACCACCAGGCCATGCCCGCGCCGAACAGCCCCATCAGCGCGTCGCAGCCCACCGCGATCCAGCGCTGGGCACCCGGCGGCAGCATCTCCCGAACGCCGAGCACGGACAGGTGAAAGCGTTCCCGCACGCCGACCGCCGCGACCGGCATGGCGATGGCCAGGATGCAGAGCGTCGCCGCCCGTTCGATCCAGGTCGGCGTGTCGTTCAGCACGTAGCGGCCGAAGACCAGCCACCCCATCATGGCGATGAGGCCGACGAGCGCGATGCCCGCCAGCCCCACCGTCACCGCCGACAGGATGTCGAGCGCGCGGGAGAATGCGTTCACGGCATCGCCCGGATCTGCGCCACCAGCGCGGCGAGGCGCGCATCTGCCGCATACTTCGCGTAGACCGGCTCCATCAGCGAGGACCAGGGCGTGCGGTCGGTGATCTCGATGACCGTGACGCCGGCGGCGACCACGCGCTGGCGGCTGACCGTCTCGCGCTCGGCCCAGGACCGGCGCTGGATGACCGCTGACTCGCGCGCCGCATCGCGCAGGATGGCGCGGTCGGCCTCGCTCAGCCGCTGCCAGCGCTGGCGGGAGACGGCGAGCACCTCCGGCACGTTGGAATGCTCGGTGGTGGAGTAATACCGCGCGACTTCGAAGTGACGCGTCGATTCATAGGAAGGCCAGTTGTTCTCCGCGCCGTCGATCACGCCCGACTGCAATGACGTGAAGACCTCGCCGAAGGGCAGCGGCGTCGGGTTGGCACCGAGCGCCCGCATCAGGTCGATCCACAGGTCGGAGGTCTGCACGCGGATCTTCATGCCGCGCAGATCGGCCGGCGTGCGCACCGGGCGCGTGGTGTACAGGCTGCGTGCGCCGGCGTCGTACCAGGACAGCGCGATGATGCCGATGCCTTCCAGGTCGCGCGCGATCGCCTCGCCGGCCGGCCCGTCGATGGCGGCCTGCATGTGCGCCACGTTGCGGAACAGGAAGGGCAGCGTGACCACGTTGGTCGACGGCGCCAGGTTGTTGAAGGGCGAGAGGTTGAAGTTCGCGAAGTCGATGGTCCCCAGCCGCATCTGCTGGATCGCCTCGTCCTGCTGGCCGAGCTGCGCCGAATGGAAGGTGCGCATGCGAATCCGGTTGTTGGTGCGTTCCGCCACCATTCGGGCGAAGGCGTCCATGCCGATGCCGTTGGGATAGTCGGCGGCGTGGATGTTCCAGCCGCGCCATTCCTGGGCGGCGGCAGGGGCAACGCCGAGGCCGAGCACGCCGAGGGCGGCGGCCGCGACGGCGGCGAACAGGGCGCGGCGAGGCCGCTTGCGGGGCTCTGTCATGGACGTCTCCTGGTGAGTCGGAGGCGGTGGATCCGCCCCTCGGATGGATGAAACTGCAATAGCAGATAGCAGTCTGGCGTGACGGCGGGCGCGCCGTCAACGCCCGGTTCAGGCGGCGGCGCGGCCCTCCCGCCAGGCGGCCAGCAGGTCCTTCAGACGCGCCAGCGATTCGGGCGCGACGGGCCAGGCCGCCGGCGGGCGGGCATGGCCGACATCGTCGCCCATCAGCGCCAGCGCCGCCTTGACGATCGAGACATTGGCGCCGTTCTGGTCCTGGGCGCGCAGCGTCTCGAAGGTCTCGATCCCGGCGATCATCGCATTGGCGCGCGTCATGTCGCCGACGCGTAGCGCCCGCAGGATGCCGACCGAGCGTGCCGGTGCGACGTTGATGAGCCCCGAGGTAAAGCCCTGCGCGCCCAGCGCTGTCATCGGCGGCGCCCAGGGTTCGGCGAGGCCGCAGACGAAGCGGATGCGAGGTGCCGCGCGGATGGCGCGCGCCAGGGCCATGAGGTCGGTGCTCGCCCATTTCATCGCGACCACGCCTGGCAGCGCGGCCAGCGCGGCGATCGCCGCATCGCCGATGCCGGCGTTGCGCAGGTACAGCACGACCGGCAGTCCCGCCGCCTCGCCCACGCGGCGCACGTAGTCCGCGACGCCGCGCGGGCTGGCGAAGGGGTCGGGCGGCTGGTGCACCATCACGGCATCGGCGCCGTCGGCCTTGGCGCGGGACGCCAGGCGCACCGCCTCGTTCACGCTGCGCCCGATGCCGGCCACCACCTTCGCGCGTCCGGCGACGAGCGCCGGCACCTCGGCCTGCATGCGCTCGGCCTCGGCGAAGGTCAGGCCGTAGAACTCCGACGTGTTGCCGTTGACCGTGAGCGCATCCACCCCGGCCGCCGCGCAGCGGGCGATGATGGGCGCCAGCCGCGCGGGTTGGATGGCGTCGTCAGCGTCGAAGGGCGTCACCAGGATGCCGGAGATGCCGGTGAGCGCATCGTCGAGCGTCATGGGCGGGGCCTTGCTTTGGGTGGCGGCGGCAGCACGCCATTGGTGATCAGGGATCGGATGATGTGCCCGCGCATGCGCGCCTCCGCCAGCGCGGGGTCGCGCCGGCGCAGCGCGGCGACGATGCTCTTGTGCTCGGTGAGTGCCTTGGGCAGGTCGCGCGGCTGGCTGCCGACGGCGCGGTGCCGGCCGAGATTATCGTAGGCGCGCAGCGACCCAAGGGAGCGGATCAGGAACAGGTTGCCGGTCGCACGATGGATCAGCGCGTGGAATTCCTCATTCGCCTCATCGAGCGCGTCGTGGTCGGCGGTCGCGGTGCCGGACTTCATGCGCGCGAGGATGGCGCCGAGCGCAGCAAGTTCCTCCGCCCGCATGCGCTCCGCCGCCAGCGCGGCGGCCACGCCTTCCAGCGCGGCGCGGATGCGTCCGAGCTCGCCGAGCTGCGCCGGCCCCATCTCGGCCACCACGGTGCCGCGGCGCGGATGCGTCACCACCATGCCGTCCTGTTCGAGGCGGCGCAGCGCCTCGCGCACCGGCTGGGCCGAGATGCCGAGCTGGATCGCCAGGCTGCGTTCGGAAACCTTGCGTCCGGCCGGCAGCAGGCCCTGGACGATGCCCTCGCGCAGGCGCCGATACGCACGCTCGCCGAGGGAGAGCGTGTCCTCCTCCGCGAGTGGCGTGATCCTCCCGAGGGCTGTCTTCGCAGCGGCCATGGACAACTGCCATAGCAGTTGGCAGCCTTGCGGGGAAGGACAGAGGAAACGCCCATGACCCGCAAGCGCCCGGAAGAACTGCGTAGCCACCGCTGGTTCGGTGTGGACGACATCCGTGCCTTCGGCCATCGGTCCCGCATGCTTCAGGCCGGCTTTGCCGAGAGCGATTTCCGCGGCAAGCCGGTGATCGGCATCATCAACACCTGGTCGGAACTCAGCCCGTGCCACTTCCACTTCCGCACGCGGGCGGAGGAGGTGAAGCGCGGCGTCTGGCAGGCCGGCGGCTTCCCCGTGGAACTGCCCGCGCATCCGGTGACCGAGCAGTACCAGAAGCCGACCAGCATGCTGTACCGCAACCTGCTGGCGATGGAGACGGAGGAACTCGCGCGCAGCCATCCCTGCGACGGCCTGGTGCTCCTGGGCGGCTGCGACAAGACCCCACCGGGGCTGATGATGGGCGCGATCAGTTCGGGCCTGCCGTCGATCTTCGTCCCCGCCGGCCCCATGCTGCGCGGCAATTGGCGCGGCAAGACGCTGGGGTCGGGCAGCGACGTGTGGAAGTACCATGCCGAATTGCGCGCGGGGAACATCACGCAGGACCAGTGGAAGGACATGGAGGGCGGCATCGCCCGGTCCTTCGGCACCTGCATGACCGCGGGCACGGCGGCGACGATGATGCTGGCGGTGGAGGCGCTGGGCTTCACCCTGCCCGGTGCCTCGTCCATCCCTGCCGCCGATTCCGCGCATCCACGCATGGCGACCGAATCCGGCAAGCGCATCGTCGACATGGTGTGGGAGGACGCGACGCCGCAGTCGCTGATCACCGAGGGCAGCGTGGACAATGCGGTCACGGCCGCGATGGCCTTCGGCGGGTCCACCAACGCCATTCCGCATCTGATCGCCATGGCGCGCCGCGCGGGCGTCATGCTGGACCTCGAACGCTTCGACGCTCTGTCGCGCCGCGTACCGCTGGTGGCGAATCTGCGCCCCAATGCCGGCGAATACCTGATGGAGGATTTCTTCTACGCCGGCGGCGCGCGCGCCTTCCTCGAACGTATCCGCGACTACCTGGACCTGTCCGCGCGCACCGTCACCGGGCGTAGCATGGGCGAGAACATCGCGGGCGCGGAGGTGTTCGACGACAGCATCATCCTGCCGCTCGACAAGCCGCTGCAAGCCGAAGGGGGGCTGGCCGTGCTGCGCGGTTCCCTCGCACCGCAGGGCGCCGTCATCAAGACCAGCGCCGCGGAACAGCGCCTGCTGCAGCATACCGGGCCGGCCGTGGTGTTCGAGAACTACGCCGACCTCAAGAAGCGGCTCGACGATCCCGACCTCGATGTCACGCCCGACAGCGTCCTGGTGCTCAAGCAGGCCGGGCCGCAGGGCGGGCCAGGCATGCCGGAATGGGGCATGCTGCCGCTGCCGCAGAAGCTGCTGAAGCAGGGCGTGCGCGACATGGTGCGGCTGTCGGATGCGCGCATGTCCGGCACGTCCTATGGCACCTGCGTGCTGCACGTCGCGCCGGAATCGCATGTCGGCGGGCCGCTCGCCTTTGTGCGCGACGGCGACCTGATCCGCCTGGATGTGGCCGGCCGGCGGCTCGACCTGCTGGTGGATGATGCCGAGATGGCGCGCCGCCGCGCCGCCTGGACGCCGCCCACGCGGCGCTATGGCCGCGGCTGGACGTCGCTCTATCTCGACAACGTCACCCAGGCGGATGAGGGTTGCGACCTGCGCTTCCTCGAAGGAACGCTGCCCACGCCGGAGCCGGATATCTACTGATGCCACGCACGCTGACCGACGCCGCCGCCGCGCTCGCTGCCGGGACCACCACCGCCGCCGCGCTGACCGATGCCGCGCTCGCACGCATCGCCGACCCATCCGGCGAGGGCGTGCGCGCCTTCGTCACCGTGCATGAGGGGTCCGCGCGCGCATCCGCCGCTGCGATGGACGCGCTTCGCGCCGCGGGGCGCGCGCCGACGCGCTTCGCCGGCATCCCCATCAGCATCAAGGACCTCTACGACGAAGCCGGCGTCACCACGCGATCGGGCTCGGTCGTGCTGGATGGCGCGCCGGCGGCGAAGGCCACCGCACCTTCCGTGCAGCGGCTGATCCGCGCGGGCTTCGTGGTGCTCGGCCGTACCAACCAGGTGGAATTCGCCTTCTCCGGCCTCGGCGTGAATCCGCATCACGGCACGCCGCTGAGCCCGTGGGATCGTGCGACGGGGCGGCTGCCGGGCGGGTCGTCCTCGGGCGCGGGCGTGGCCGTCGCGGATGGCATGGGCTTCGCCGCGCTCGGCACCGATACCGGCGGGTCGTGTCGGATCCCGGGCGCGCTGTGCGGCGTGGTGGGGTGGAAGCCGACCGCGAAGCGCGTGACCATCGCCGGCATCCTGCCCTTGGCACCCTCGCTCGATTCCGCCGGGCCGCTGGCACGGTCCGTTGCGGATTGCGCGATTATCGACGGCTTCATGGCAGGGGAGGAATCGCCGACCCCGCCCAAGCCGTTGCCGATGAAGGGACTGCGGCTCGGCCTGCCGCGTGGTACCTTCCTGACCGATGGCATGGACGGCACCGTCGCCGCGGTGTTCGGGCGAACCCTCACGCGCCTGTCCGCCGCCGGCGCGCAGATCATCGAATTCGATCTGCCGGAACTGGACCAGATTGCCGCCGCCAATGCCGCCGGCGGCTTCGCGGCCAGCGAGGCCTGGGCCTGGCACCATCGCCTCGCGACCGAACACGGCGATCGCTACGACCCGCGCATCCGCAAGCGCATCCAGCGCGGCGAACGGATGTCGGCGGCCGACTACGTGGAACTGGTCCAGGCCCGCGCCCGCATCATCGCCGCCGTCGCGCCGCGCACCGCGCCCTTCGATGCCGTGATCGGTCCGACCTGTCCCGTGGTGCCGCCCGCCATCGCCGAGGTCGCCGACGAAGCCGCCTACAACCGCATCAACATGGCGCTGCTGCGCAACACCAGCGTCGGCAATTTCCTCGACCGCTGCTCGATCAGCATTCCCTGCCAGGCGGAAGGCGAGGCGCCGGTCGGGCTGATGCTGACCGGCGAACACATGGGCGATGCGCGGCTGTTCCAGGTGGCGGCGGCGATCGAGGCCGCGCTGGCGGCGTGATCACTCCCCAGGCAGCTTGATGCCCGTCATCGCCTGCCACACGCGGATGACGAAGCCGTCGTCGCGCCCGCCCTGGCCCATCGCCCGCGCCGCGGTGAACAGCTGCTGCGCCGTGGACGCGATCGGCACGGGGAAATTCAAGCCGCGCGCCATGTCGGCCACCAGGCCGAGGTCCTTCACGAAAATGTCCACCGCGCTGCGCGGTTCGTCGTCGCCGTCCAGCACGCGCGCCATGCGGTTCTCGAACATCCAGGAATTGCCCGCGGCGCTGGTCACCACGTCATAGAGCTGCTGCGGATCGGCGCCCGCGCGGATGCCCAGCGCCATCGCCTCGGCCGCCACCGCTATATGCACGCCGGCCAGCAGCTGGTGCACCACCTTCACCGTGGCGCCGATGCCCGGCTCCTCGCCAAGGTTCCACACCTTCGCCGCCATCGCTTCGAGCACCGGCCCTGCCGCACCGAAGGCAGCGGCGGAGCCCGACGCCATCACCGTCATCTCCCCCGCGCGCGCCTTCACCGCGCCACCCGAGACCGGCGCATCGAGAAACAGCACCTGCCGTTCGCGCGCGCGTTCAGCCAGCGCGCGCGCCGCATCCGGTCCCATGGTCGCGGAACTGACGATCACCGCACCCGGTGCCAGGCGCGGCAGAGCACCCGAGGCGCCGAACAGCGCCGCTTCCGTCTGCGCTGCGTTGACCACCAGCACGACCAGCGCCTCGATCCCCTGGGGTAGGGCATCGGCGCTGGCCGCCACCGCGCCGCCGGCCGCCGCGAACTCCGCGCGCGCCGTCTCGCGCATGTCGCAGCCCGTCACCTCGTGCCCCGCGCGCAGCAGGCTGAGGGCGGCGCCCATTCCCATGCTGCCCAATCCGATGACGCCGACCTTCATGCCGTTCCCCCCCGCGTGACCCGCGGCACGCTGGCCGGGCCGGCGCGGCGCGTCAACGCAACACGGCGACCGTCACCTGGACCACCGCGGCCACCACCAGCAGCACCAGCAGGATGCGCTGCAGCACATGCATCGGCGGCATCGGTTCAGGGCCCGCGCGGGCGGCGCTTATGGCCCTGGCGGGCGATCAGCGCGCGCAGCAGGTCCTTGATGGCGGCGGCATCCGGGTGCCGCGCGACCACCTCGGCCTCATGCGCGCGGGCGGCGGCCAGCAGGTCGCCGACCATGGCCTCGCCCTTGGGTGCGAGATTGACGCGCACCAGGCGGCGGTCGCGCCCATCCTGCTGGCGCTTCACCAGCCCGTCGCGCTCCATCCGGTCGAGCACCTTGGTCATGGTCGGCTGCTGGAGCAGGCAGGCCTCGGCCAGCGCTGTCACGGTCTCCGGCCCGCCCGAGAGCATCGCCAGTACGCGCCACACCGGCACCGACACGCCGCGCGCGCGCAGCCGGTCGTGGAATTCCGAGGAGACGACGAAAGAGGCCCGCGCCAGCAGGGAAAGCAGGTAGTCATCCACGAAGCGCGGTGCGGCGTGCTGTTGGTCCATCCGAGCCACCCGGCGATTTCAACATAGCCTAAACGCGCGAGGGGCCCTGAGTCTTGCATTGCATGATGCTGCATTGCAGCGATGTTCAGCCCCCCGGCAGGCGCCCCGCCGCGCGGCGCTGTTCATAGGCCTTGGCGTGCAGGAAGGCGGCCTCGTGCACCTCGTGCGGCACCCCGGCTGCGCGCGCGGCTTCCAGCAGGAAGCCGAGGATGTGGTCCGCCTCGATCCGCCCGCCGGCCTCGAGGTCGCGCAGCATCGATGTCGCATAAGCCGCCTGCGTGTCGGCGAAGACGGCGCGGAACTCGGCCATGAATGCCTCGCGCATCGGGAAGCCGCGCGCGTCGGCGATCGCGGCGTTGCGGTCGAGCATCCGGTGCAGGAAATCGACGCCGCCGGGGCTACGCGCGATCTCGCCGACATTGGCGCGCATCAGCACCGTGCCGATGGCGCTGGTGCCGAGGTGCACGAGCTTCTCCCACATGCGCGCCATGATGTCGGGCACCGCGGCTGCGACCACGCCCTTGGCCGGCGCGAAGGCGGCCTCGATCGCGCGCACGCGCTCGCTCAGGGTGCCATCGGGTTCGCCGAAGGTGATCCAGCGCCAGTCGTTCAGCTGCCGCACCGTGCCGTCGGCAGCCAGCATCGCCTGGATCTTCGCCAGCCCGCCCAGCACGCGATCGGCGCCGAACTCCGCCACCAGGCGATCGACATGCGACAGCCCGTTCAGGACCGGCAGGATGACCGTTCGCGCATCGACCGCCGGGCGGATCGCGGCGATCGCATCATCCAGGTCATAGGCCTTGCACGACAGCAGGATCACATCCCAGCCGGGACGCGCCTCGCCGGTCCCGAGCGTGGCGACGCTGCCCTGCCAGGCACCGAAGGGGCTGTCGATGCGCAGCCCGTCGCGAACCACCTGTGCGCGGCGCGCCGGGCGCAACAGGAAGACGACCTCGGCCGTCCCGGCCTCGACCAGCCGGCCCCCGTAGTAGCCGCCCAGGGCACCCGCGCCCAATACCAGCATTCGCATCGTGCCGTTCCTTCTTCCGGGACGCGGTGTTGCGTCCGGCCCGCGACGACCACCGGGCTTCGGAGGGCCAACACTAGGCAGGCGTTCCGCTTCGCGAAAGGCGGCCCGGAGCAGGCGCCGGCGCTGCGCGCCGCGATGCGCGATGGCGTGGCGGTTTCGCGTTACCGCCCGGCGCGCAGCGCCTCCACCGTGCGCAACGACGCGGCCGCATCGACGCCCAGGCGCGTCATCGCGAAATCGGCCATGCCGAGCGCGATCTCGCGTTCACCCATCACGACCAGGCCGACGCCCCGTTCGCGTTCGAGGAACGCCGCCTCCTCCTCGTCATGCGCGCGGGCGGCGGCGATGATCGCGGGATTGGCGGCGCGCGCCAGCTCCAGCACGCGCCGGCAGCCGGCGGCATCCGGCAGGCCAAGCACGATCAGTCGCGCCGTTTCTGGCCGTGCGGCCTTCAGCACTTCCGATCGCGTGGCGTCGCCCCAGACGACGGGCACGCCGTCCGCGCGCAGCGTCTCGGCCATCTGGTGGTCGGCCTCGATCACGACATAGGGCTGGCCGTGATGGCGCAACGCCGCCGCGACCACGCGACCCACCCGCCCATGCCCGACCAGGATCGCATGGCCCGACAGCCCCTGCGGCGGTGGCTGTGACAGCCGTGCGCGGCCGCGCCGCAACAGCCAGGCACGCATGCGACGCGTGCCTTCGATGCGCAGCGCAAGCCGGTCTGCCAGAAGCTGCGTCAATGGCGTGGCGAGGATGGTGAGCGTCGCCGCCACCAGGATCGGTCCGCGCACCGTCTCCGGCAGCACGCCCGAGGCAATGGCCAGGGCGGCGAGCAGGAAGGAGAACTCGCCGATCTGGGTCATCGCGCCGGCCACCGTGGTCGCCGCCGGCACCGGCACGCGCAGCACCAGCAGCAAGCCCAGGATGGCGGCCCCGGTGGCCAGCAGAACGGCCGCCAGCGTGGCCAGGGAGGCGCCGGGCATCGCCACCATCGCCACCGGGTCCACCAGCGCGCCGACCGACACGAAGAACAGCGCGACAAAGATGCGCTGCAGCGGCACCGTCTCGGCCGCCGCCTGGTGGCCGAGCGGGCTCTCGCCCAGGAGGACGCCCGCGAAGAAGGCGCCGAGCGCGGGCGAGACCCCGAACATCGCCGAGGACCCGAAGGCGGTGCCCAGCGCGATCACGATCACAGCGAGCGTGAACAATTCGCGCGACCCGGTCGCTGCCACCAGGCCGAGCAGCCGCGGCAGCAGCACGCGCCCGCCGACCGCCATGGCGACGAGGAATCCCGCGAGTTCCAGCGCCGTACGCCCGAGCTGCGCTCCGAGATCCTCTGTCGCGCCGGCGCCCGCGAGCACCGGGAGCAGCACGAGTGCGAGCACGACCACCAGGTCCTGCACCACCAGCCAGCCCAGCGCGATGCGCCCCGCCTCCCCGGACAGCCGGCCCTTCTCCTCCAGCGCGCGCGTGGAGACGGCGGTCGAGGAAATCGCCAGCGCCAGGCCGAAGACCATGGCCGCACCGAAGTCCAGGCCAAGCGCCAGCGCCCCGGCCGCCGCGCCGACCATCGTGCCGATCGAGATCTGCGCAAGCGCCCCCGGCAAGGCGATGCGCCAGACCGCCAGCAGGTCCCGCGCGCGGAAATGCAGCCCGATGGCGAACAGCAGCAGGGCCACGCCGATCTCGGCGAGTGCCGCGGTGATGGCGGGGTCTGCGACGAAGCCCGGCGTATGCGGCCCGACCGCGATGCCGGCGGCGATGTAGCCGAGCAACGGCGGCAGGCGCAGCAGGCGCGCCGCGAAGCCGAGGGCGAAGGCGAGGGCGAGGGCTACGACGAGCGTCGCGACCAGCGGTCCGGCATGGGTCATTGCCGACAGGATAGACGGTTGCGCGGGCGCGTCAGCCGTCTGATGCGCCGCGGCGCCATCGCCGAGGGGGCCTGGCCCGGACGGCTGCGGGGCGGCTGGCATCGTCGGGGGGTGGCCGGCGCGATGCGTGCCCGGCTGGCGCTGGCCGCGGGGCTTCCTTCGCGGGGGCGGCTGGGCTATGGCTGGCGAGGTTGGACCCGTAGCTCAGCTGGATAGAGCGCTGCCCTCCGAAGGCTGAAGTCAAGGGCTGCTGGTTTGTGAGAGACGTAGAAAAGGAGATTGTTTACAAAGGTTTGCGGGAGTTACCGTTGAGGCTTCCACCCTACAGGTTTTCCGCGTAAGCACTGCGTAAGCAACAGGCACCCATAGCTCAGCTGGATAGAGCGCTACCCTCCGAAGGTAGAGGTCTCAGGTTCGAATCCTGATGGGTGCGCCATCTCTCAGACAGACAGTACGATCGCTTTCAGGCTCCTTCATGAGGAACTGGGCGGAGCTGATGGCGCCGTTGTGACGCTGCGAATGCCTCCAAGCCCTGCGGGACTTGACCAGCATCGCTCGCAAGCGGCACGCGTAATGGCAGAACTTACCTGCGACTTCTCGCCGTTCACGAGTGTTTCGGCATCCGACAGCTATTGTCGGACGCCGACATTCAAAGGGGTGCTCAGATGCCGCAC
>LNEW01000183.1 GCA_001464375.1 Rhodospirillales bacterium Ga0074136
GCGCACCCTGCCGGCCGGATGCCGGAGGACATAGCCATGAACGTCGTCACCAAGCCCGCCGCCACCCGTGCGCAGTTCGTGTGGGACGACCCGCTGCTGCTCGATGATGTCCTCACCGAGGACGAGCGCATGATTCGCGACGCGGCGCGCGCCTTCTGCCAGGAGAAGCTGCTGCCGCGCGTGCAGGAAGCCTTCCGGAAGGAACACTTCCACCGCGAGATCATGAACGAGTTCGGCGAGATGGGCTTCCTCGGCGCCACGCTCGACAGCCATGGCTGCGCGGGCGTGGGCTACGTCTCCTACGGGCTGATGGCGCGCGAGGTGGAACGCGTCGATTCCGGATACCGCAGCGCGTTTTCCGTGCAGTCCTCGCTGGTGATGTTCCCGATCCACGCCTTCGGGTCGGACGCGCAGAAGGACAAGTTCCTGCCCAGGCTGCGCACCGGCGAATGGGTCGGCTGCTTCGGCCTGACCGAACCGGATGCGGGGTCCGATCCGTCGTCCATGCGCACGCGGGCGAAGAAGGTGGATGGCGGCTACATCGTCAGCGGCTCCAAGACCTGGATCACCAATGCACCGATCGCCGATGTGGCGGTGGTCTGGGCCAAGGACGACGACGGCGTGCTGCGCGGCTTCCTGCTCGAACGCGGCATGAAGGGGCTGAGCTTCCCCAAGATCGAGGGCAAGTTCTCGCTGCGCGCGTCGGTCACCGGCATGATCATGATGGACGATGTCTTCGTGCCCGAGGAGAACCGCCTGCCGGGCGTGAAGTCGCTGGCCGGGCCGTTCCAGTGCCTCAACCGCGCGCGCTACGGCATCGCGTGGGGGTCGCTGGGGGCTGCCGAGGATTGCTGGCATCGCGCGCGCGACTACACCATGAACCGCATCATGTTCGGCAAGCCGCTGGCGGCGACGCAGCTGATCCAGAAGAAGCTCGCGGACATGCAGACGGAGATCACGCTCGGCCTGCACGCGGTGCTGCGCGTGGGCCGGCTGATGGACGAGCACAAGGCCGCGCCGGAGATGATCTCCCTGGTCAAGCGCAACAATTGCGGCAAGTCGCTCGACATCGCGCGCGTCGCCCGCGACATGCACGGCGGCAACGGGATCGTCGACGAGTACCACGTGATCCGTCACGTCATGAACCTCGAGACGGTGAACACCTACGAGGGCACGCACGACGTCCACGCACTGATCCTGGGGCGGGCGCAGACGGGCCTCAACGCCTTCGGCGGATAGCCCGCGGCATTGGAGGGCGGGCGATGCACCTGATCGGCGGGGCCGACCTGCACGCCATCGAGCGCACGCTGCAGGTCGCGATCGCCCCGGCCTTCATCCTGGGCGGCATCATGGCCCTGCTGGCGCTGCTGACCGGGCGGCTGCAGCGGCTTTCCGAACGCTACCAGGAGATCATTAATGGCAGTCATGTCGCGCCGCAGGAGCGCCGGCTACTCGTGCAGCGTGCACGCCTGACCTATCGCGGCATCACCTTCGCGATCGTCGCCGCCTGCCTGCTCTGCGTGCTGGTCATCGTCTCCTTCGTCGAGCCGCTGGTCGGCGTGACCGTCGGCCATCATGTCGCGGGGCTGCTGGTGGCGGCCATGGCCTTCCTGACCGCGGCGCTGATCTGTTTCCTTTGGGAGGTGCTGCTGTCCGCCCGCAGCCTTCCACTGCATCACGAAAAGTGACCGCAGGCGTCATCACGCTGCGCGTCACGCGGATGGGCGGCGGCGGGGACGGCATCGCCGCCCTGCCCGACGGCACCCCCTGTTTCATCCCGCGCACCCTGCCGGGCGAGGAGGTGCTCGCCGCCCCCGGCCAGCGCCGCAAGGATGGCACGCGCGCCGCGCTGCAGGCGGTGCAGGTGGCCAGCGCAGAGCGCGTCGAACCTCCCTGCCCGCATTTCTGCGAAGGCTGCGGCGGCTGCGCCGTGCAGCATTGGGCGCCCGCGGCGCAGGCCCGCTGGAAGCGCGACAGGCTGGTCGAGGCGCTCTCGCGCGCCGGCTATCCGGCGGCTCCTGTCGCCGAGACCATCACGACGCCGATGGGCCGTCGCCGCCGCGCCGATTTCGGCCTGCGGCGCGAGCCCGGCGGCATCCATATCGGCTTCCACGCCGCCGGCAGCGGAACCGTGCTCGACCTGGCGGAATGCCCGGTGCTCGACCCCCGGCTTGTGGCGCTGGTCGCGCCGCTGCGCGCGCTGCTGCGGCGCCTGCCGGCCCTGCGGCGCGAAGGTTCGGCGGTAGTCAACCTGCTCGATACCGGGCCCGACCTGCTGCTGCGCACCGATGGTCCGCTGGCGGCGGCCGAACGCGCGCTGCTGGCCGCCTTCGCCGAGCAGGCGGGGCTGCCGCGCATCGCGTGGGCGGGGCCGGGCGGGGCGATCGAACCCGCCGCGCAACTCGGCCCCGCCAGCATCGCATTGTCGGGCGTGCCGGTCGCGCCGCCACCTGGCGCCTTCCTGCAGGCCAGCCCGGAGGGCGAGGCGGCGATCATCGCCGCCGTGCTGGCGGCCCTGCCACCCCGCCTGGCCGGCCGGGGACGGATCGCCGACCTGCATGCCGGGCTGGGCACGCTGTCGATCCCGCTTGCCGCGCGCGGACGCGTTGCCGCCTTCGAGAGCGACGCAAGCGCGGTGGCCGCGCTCGCCGCCGCGGCGGGGCGCGCCGGGCTGCCGCTGGCCGCGACACGGCGCGATTTGGTGCGCCAGCCGCTGACGGTGGCGGAACTCGCGCCCTTCGCCGCCGTGGTGCTGGACCCGCCCTTCGCCGGCGCGGTCGACCAGGCGGCGCTGCTCGCACGCAGCGCGGTGCCGGTGGTGGTTTATGTCTCGTGCAACCCGGCCGCGCTGTCGCGCGATGCGCGGGCCTTCGCCCTGGCGGGCTGGCAGGTCGCCGCGGCCACGCCGATCGACCAGTTCGTCCATTCGGCGCAGGTCGAGGCGGTGGTGGCCTTCACGCGACCCCGGCGTTGATGCCCCAAGCCAGTTTGGGAACGGCGAACGGCCCGCTCCACCACCCGACAACCTGGTGACACGATCGGCGATGGGTGGCCGGGTGACCGAAGCCGGCAGGTGCCGGCAGCCGCGACGCTGCGCTCAGCAGGGCTCGACGTTCGACAGGTAGAGCGTGGTGACACGGCGCGGGCCGAGCAGGTCGTCGATCGTGCAGGGCTTGGCGCGCGAATCGCCGTCGACGAAGCGCAGCGGGAAGCGCGCGGCCAGCGCCACCAGCATCGCCGCGGCGTCGCGGCAGCGGTTGGCATCGTATTCGAGCAGGATGCGCAGCTTCGGGCTGCGGTCGATCAGGTGCGGGATGCCCGCCACGATGGCATCGGCCGAGGCGGCGCAACCGATGCGCAGGAAATCGACGCTGCCGGGCACCAGGTCCTGCAACGCGACACCGGGGGCGGTGCAGACCCGGAGGGCCTCCTCGGTCGTGAAGAAATGGGCGAAGGGGCCCTCGGCCGGGCCGGTCAGCAAGGCCGGGACCTTCACGGCGTCGCGCGCCGATTCGGTGGCGGCCAGACGGCGCACGGTTGCGATCGGCTCCAGGCCATTGACCACGATGTTGCGCAGCAGCAGCCAGTGCAGCCACGGATTGGGTTCCAGCGCCTCGACGCGGCCCTCGGGCCCCACCAGGTCCGCGAGCAGGATGGTGTAGTAGCCATAGACGGCACCCACATCCATCGCCGTCTCGCCGCGCGCGACGTTGCGGCAGACGAATTCGGTGACCCAGTATTCCCAGTAGCCGTCCAGCAGCAGATGCGGCGCGATGCCGCCATCGGCCGCATCGGTGAACATCTTGAAGCGGCCCAGCGCGCGGCACAGCACGCTGCCATCGGGCAGCGGCACGGTCTGGGTGCGGTCGCGGATCAGCGCTTCGACCTGGCGGCGGTTGCCGCCCCGCAGCAGTTCATCGACGGTCGCGATGTCGCGCCGGCCGACCACGGCGTGAATGGCTTCCATCTCGGCGCGCAGCGTGGCGAGCTCGCCGCGCATGCGGAACAGTTCCTCATGCGTGCGGTGCATCGTGCTGCGGGCAGGGCCGCTACCGGTGGCGAACAGCCACGACAGGAAACGGGGCACGAGCCCGGCCCGGGGCCGCGCACCCTCGGTCATCGGCAAATGCGTGTCGTCCTTCGGCACCCGAAATCCTTGGCCAATGCGTGTTCGCGTCGCAGTTGCGGCAAAATCCCACCCTGGGGCGCATGTTGCAACCCGCTGATCCGTCGGGGCTTGAACCGCCCGCCACGATCACCACCCTGCCTGAGCGCGAACCGCTTCTGGAGACCACCGTCATGATCCATCGCCGCATCGCCCTGCTGGCCGCCGGGGGCGCCATCGCCGCGCCTGCCTTCCTGCGCCCCGCCGCCGCCCAGGCGCCCGCCGCGCCCGCGCCGGCCCAGGCGCCCGGCTTCTATCGCTTCCGGGTGGGTGGCTTCACCGTGACCACGGTGCATGACGGCTTCTTCGCCCGCCCGCTGGAAGGCTTCGTGCGCAACGCGCCGATCGCCGAGGTGCAGGCCGCCGCCGCGGCGTCCTTCCTGCCGACGGACCGGACGGTCATCCCGTTCACCATCACCTTCGTGCAGCGGGGCGAGACGCTCGTTGTGTTCGATGCCGGCAACGGCGTGACCCCGGCCGGCGCGACCGCCGGGCGCATGATCGCGAACATGGCCGCCGCCGGGATCGACCCGGCGCGCGTGACGCATGTGATCCACAGCCATTTCCATGGCGACCATGTGAACGGCCTGCTGAATGCCCAGGGCGGCCGTGCCTTCCCGAACGCGGCGGTGCTGGTGCCCGAACCCGAATGGGCGTGGTGGACGACCGAGGCGAACCAGAGCCGCAGCCCCGAGGGCCAACGCGGCAATTTCGCCAATGTCGCGCGCCGCTTCGCCCCCTATCAGGGCGTCGTCACGCCGTTCCGCCCGGGGGCGGAGGTGATCCCGGGCATCACCTCGGTGGCCGCGCATGGCCATACGCCGGGGCAAACCATCTTCCGCGTGGCCGATGGCGACGCCCAGATGATGTTCCTGGCGGACGTGACCAACCGCCCCGAGATCATGATGGCCAATCCAGACTGGCAGATCGTGTTCGATTTCGACGGCGACCTGGCGGCGACCACGCGCCGGCGGGTGCTCGACATGGTGGCGACCGACCGTATCCGCGTGACCGGCTACCACTACCCCTTCCCGGCCAATGGCTACGTCGGGAAGCAGGGCAACGGCTTCCGCTTCGTACCGGCGGACTGGTCGCCCGTCGTGTGACCTTGTCGCTTGATTCCGGGCGCGCCGGCACGATGTGTTGCGCGCCCGGATCGGGCCAGGGAGAGCACCGCATGACAACGACACGCCGCGCCGCCATCGGCGCCGCCGCCGGCCTGCTGGCCGCCCCGCCGCTGCTGGGCCTGCGCGACGCCGCCGCCCAGGGTGCCGCGCCGCCCGTGGTCGGCCCGGCCTTCCACCGCTTCGACGTCGGCGCCCTGAAGGTCACCGTGGTGACCGACGGGTCGAATGTCCGGGCGGACGTGACCCAGGGCCTGGTGATGGGCGCGACACCCGACCAGGTCAGCGGCGCGCTGCGCGCGGCCGGGATCGCCGGGCCGGCCATGCGCAACCCGTTCAACGTGACCTTCGTCGAGACGCCGCGCGGGCTGGTCGCGATCGATGTCGGCACCGGCGGGATCGGCGGGCCGGGCACCGGCGCGTTGCGCGACAACATGCGCGCGGCGGGGCTCGATCCCGCGCGGGTGGTGCTGATCGTGCACACGCATTTCCATGGCGACCACATCGGCGGGCTGACCGGCAGTGACGGTGCCGCGCTGTTCCCGCAGGCGGCGGTCGCGGTGCCGGAGCGCGAATGGACCTTCTGGAATGATGCCGGCGAGGAATCGCGCGCGAACGAGGCGCGCCGCCCCGCCTTCGCCAATGTGCGGCGCCGCTTCGCGCCGTATCTGGAGCGCGTGACGCGCTTCGCGCCGGAGGCCGAGGTGGCGCCCGGCATCCGTGCGGTGGCGACCAACGGGCACAGCCCGGGCCATACCTCCTTCCTCATCGCCAACGGCGCGGCGCAGGCGCTGGTGATCGGCGATGCCATCACCACGCCGGCCTTCTTCATGGCGAACCCGGAGTGGTACCCGTCCTTCGACATGGACCCGCCGATGGCGGTCGAGACGCGCAAGCGCCTGCTGGACCGCGCCGCGACCGAACGCATGCCGGTGGTGGGCTACCATTTCGACATGCCGGCGACCGGGCGCGTGGAGCGTGCCGGCACCGGCTACCGCCTGGTGCCCGCCGCCGCCTGACGATTACCCCGGAGGTCGTTGGCGCCGCGACGCGGCCGGGGCATGACAGCCCCGGACCGCAGCGGGAGGCCGGCATGGCCGTGGCCTATACGATCGTGTTTCGCGTGCGCCCCGCGCGGCTCGACGATTTCCACGCGCTGCTCGGCGGCGTGCTGGATGCGATGCGCGTGGAGGAGGGTTTCATCTCCGCCACGCTGCACGCCGACCCGCAGGATGCGAACCGATTCCTGCTGCACGAGACCTGGCGCGACCATGACGAGGTGGCCGCGGTGGAGATCAAGCGCGCCTATCGCGACGCCTGGCACGCCGCGCTGCCCGGCCTGCTGGAGGCGCCGCGCGAGATCGGCGTCTGGACGCCGCTGCGCGAGGACCGCCGCTCCTGATCAGACGTGGAAGGATTCGCCGCAGCCGCAGCGGCCCTTTTCGTTCGGGTTGGTGAAGGTGAAGCCGGCGGTCATCGCCTTCACCTCGTAGTCCATCACCGTTCCGATCAGGAACAGCGTCGCCTTGCGGTCGATCAGCACGGTCACGCCGCGATCGGTCACGGTTTCGTCGGACGGCGCGGCAGCATCCGTCCAGGACAGGTCGTAGGACAGGCCGGAACAGCCCTTGGTGCGGACAGCGATGCGCAACAGCTTGCCGTGCTCGCCCTTGTCATACAGCGCGCGCAGGCGGTCCGCGGCGCCGTCGGTCAGCGACATCAGCGGCGGCAGGGCGCGCTTGGCGCGGGGGGCTTCGGTGGTGATGCTCATGGCGTGCAGCCTCAGAACATGTTCAGGGCGAGGCGGGCGTCCTCGCTCATGCGGGAGGGATCCCACGGCGGATCCCAGACGACTTCGACCAGCACGTCGGCAACGCCGTCCACCGCGCGCACGGCGTCCTCGACCTGGGAGGGCAGTTCCTGGGCCGATGGGCAGGACGGCGTGGTCAGCGTCATCTCGACCTTGACCTGGCCGTCGTCGGCGATCTCGACGGCGTAGATCAGGCCGAGCTGGTAGATGTCGACCGGGATCTCCGGGTCGTAGACGGTGGCGATGGCGGCGATCACCGCATCCTCGCTGACCTTGGGCGCGGGGGGCGCGACCTCGCCATCGGGGGTCCAGGCGGCGCGGGTTTCGGTCGGCGCGTTCACGGGTGCGTCCTCACTCACTGCTCGCCTCCTGCGCGCCGTCGAGCGCGGCGTTCAGCGTGTGCCAGGCGAGCGTTGCGCATTTCACGCGCGAGGGAAATTCATGCACGCCCGACAACGGTGCGAGGCGTTCCATGTCGTCGGCCAGCGCAGCGCCGCAATCGGGGCAGGTGCCGGTCATGGCCAGTTCGCGGAAGGCGGCGCCGAGGGCGCGCGCCTGTTCGGCGGTCTTGCCCGTCACCGTCTCGGTCATCAGGGAGGCGGATGCCGTGGAGATGGCGCAGCCGCGGCCCTGGAAGGCGGCCTCGGCGATGGTGCCGTCCGGTGCCTGCTTCACGAACAGCTCGATGCGGTCGCCGCACATCGGGTTGTCGCCGCGGGCGGTGGCGGTGGCGTCGTCCAGCCGGCGGAAGTTCCGCGGCTTGCGGCCGTGGTCGAGGATCACTTCCTGGTAGAGGTCGCGCAGGTCGTCGAACAGGCCCGTTGTCTGGCCGGACGGATTCACGCCTCCGGTGCTCGCCGGCTGCGCCGCCTCCGCCCTGCGACGATCCGATCCGGCGCTCATTTGAAGAACTCCCGCGCCTCGGCCAGCGCCTGGGCGAGTAGGTCGATCTCGTCCTTGGTGGTGTAGAGCCCGAAGGAGGCGCGCGTGGTGCCGTTCTCCAGGCCGAAGCGCGCATGCAGCGGTTCGGCGCAGTGCCGGCCCGCGCGCACGGCGATACCGGCGCGGTCGAGCAGCGTGGCCAAGTCGTGCGGATGCGCGGCATCGAGGCCGAAGGCGAACACGCCGCCGCGATCCTGCGCGGCACCCAGCAGCGTGAGGCCCGGCACCTGCGCAAGCCGCGCGGTGGCGTGGTCGACCAGGGCGCGCTCGTGTGCCTCGATCGCGCCCATGCCGATGGCGGTGACGTAGTCGATGGCGGCATGCAGGCCGACGGCCTCGATGATGGCCGGCGTGCCGGCCTCGAACTTCGCGGGCACCGGCGCCCATTCCGACTTCTCGAAGGTCACGACGGAGATCATGTCGCCGCCACCCAGGAAGGGCGGCATGCGGTCGAGGTGTTCCAGCCGCGCCCAGAGAACGCCAATGCCGGTCGGCCCGTACAGCTTGTGGCCAAGTCGCAGCCGATCGCCTGCACGTCGACGCGCCGATGCACCGCGGCCTGGGAGCCGTCGAGCAGCACCTTGGCACCATGCGCATGCGCCAGCGCCACGATGCGTTCCACCGGAGTCACGGTGCCAAGCACGTTCGACATGTGCGCGATGGCGACCAGGCCGACCTTGCCATCGGCGAGGTGCCGTTCGAGGTCGTCCATGTCGAGTTCGCCGGCATCGGTCACGCGGCAGACGCGCAGTTCGTTGCCGCGGTCGTCGCGCAGCATCTGCCAGGGGACGATGTTGGCGTGGTGCTCCAACTCGCTGATCACCACCGCCTGGCCGGGCTTCATCACGCCGCGGCCCCAGGAATGGGCGACCAGGTTCATCGCCTCGGTGCTGTTCCTGGTGAAGACGATCTCGCGCGGGTCGGCGGCGTTGAGGAAGCGAGCGGTGGCACCACGCGCGGCCTCGTAGGAATCGGTGGCGAGTTCGCTCAGCCGATAGGCGCCGCGATGGACGTTCGCGTAGGCGGTCTCCATGCAGCGGACCATGGCGTCGATCACCACGCGCGGCTTCTGCGCTGACGCACCGGAATCGAGGAACACCAGCGGGCGGCCGCGTGCCTGCGGTTGCGACAGGATGGGGAAATCCTGCCGGATGCGGGCGACGTCGAAGGGAGTGGCGGTGACGCCGTCCATCACGCTGCCATCCCCTGGCGCGACCACCAGGCATCGAGCGCGCGGGTGAGGGCGCCGCGCAGGGTTTCGTCGGTCACCGTCTCCACCGCCTCGTGCAGGAAGGCTTCCACCAGCATGGCCTTGGCCTGGGCTTCCGGAATGCCGCGCGCGCGCAGGTAGAACAGGCTGTCGGGGTCGAGCGCGCCGACCGTCGCGCCATGGCTGCACTTCACGTCGTCGGCGTAGATCTCGAGCTGCGGCTTGCTGTCGATCTCGGCTTCTTCACTGAGCAGCAGCGCCTGGTTCATCTGGTAGCCGTCGGTCTTCTGCGCCTCACGCCGCACCAGGATCTTGCCCTGGAAGACGCCGCGGGAGCGCCCGGTCAGGACGGTCTTGTATGTCTGGCGCGACGCGCAGTCCGGTGCCGCGTGGTCGAGCGAGGTCGTGGTGTCCACGTGCTGGCCTTCGGAGGCCATCTGCGCACCGTTCATGTGGCACGCGGCACGCGGGCCGACGAGTGCCGCGTGTATCTCATTGCGGGTCAGGCGCGGCCCGGCGGCGACGGTGAAGTTGTCGTAGGTCCCCTCGGCAGCGATGCGGGCGTAGATGGTGGAGAGGTGAAAGACGGTCGCCGCTTCCTGCAGCATGCGACCGTGGGTGAGCGTGGCACCCTCCGCCACCTCGATCTCGAAGACCGGGTTGTGTAGGCAGGTGCCGCCGCCGGTCGCGGTTTCGATCAGGGTGAGCCGTGCGCCGGCGCCCAGCCGCAGCAGGTGCCGCGGGTGGAAGGCGAAGGGCCGGCCGGGATCGACGGCCACGGATACCAGTTCCAGCAGCCCGCCATCGACGCCGGCGGGTACATCCAGGAACAGTCCGTCTTCGAACAGCATGGTGTTCAGCGCGGCGAGCGGCTCGGCCTCCGGCTTCGCCAGGGCGCCGAGATGCCGTTCCGCCTCGCCCAGATGCTGCGCCAGGCCGGTCGCGCGGAAGGCGAGGCCATCCAGCGTCGAGAGATCGGCACGGAAGCGGCCATCAACGAAGACCGCGCGATGCGACGCATTGGCCGGCGGCAGCGCAATGGTGCCGTCCACCATGGTCAGCGGTTCGGCGAAACTGGCCTGCGCGAGGGGTGCCAGGTCGGTGTACTTCCACTGCTCGACGCGCCGCGTGGGGAATCCGCGCGCGGCGAAATGCACCGCGGCATCCGCGCGCAGCGTGTTGAGCCACGGCTTGCGGGCGCCCGGCAGATGATCCTTCAGCCCCTCGTAGCGGGCGAGGAAGCCGGCGGCGCCGGTCTGCGCGGCCACGGTCATGCAGCGGCCTGGACGGCGCCGTAGCCCTGCGCCTCCAGCTCCTGCGCCAGTTCCGGCCCGCCCGACTTCACGATGCGGCCGTTCATCAGCACGTGCACGCGGTCGGGCACGATGTAGTCGAGCAGGCGCTGGTAATGGGTGATGACCAGCGCCGAGAAGCCCGGGCCGCGCATGGCGTTCACGCCATCGGCCACGATCTTGAGGGCATCGATGTCGAGGCCGGAATCGGTTTCGTCCAGGATGGCCATGGATGGCTGCAGCAGCGCCATCTGCAGGATCTCGTTGCGCTTCTTTTCGCCGCCGGAGAAGCCGACATTGACGCCGCGCTTGAGCATGTCGTCGGACATCGACAGCATCTTCATGCGCTGCCGCGCCACCTTGAGGAACTGCATGGCGTCGAG
>LNEW01000184.1 GCA_001464375.1 Rhodospirillales bacterium Ga0074136
TGGCAGTCCCGCTCGTCACCTCGTAGCCGTCGCGGCCTGCCAGCACATAGGAAAGTGTCGACTTGCCCGAACCGTTCGGGCCCATGATGGCGTGCACCTGGCCGGTCGGAATTTCCAGGTCGATCCCCTTCAGGATCTCCTTGCCATCGACTTCGGCGGTCAGTCCTTCGATCTTCAACATGTCAGCCCATTTCCTTGCGGATGAGAGTCACGCCTTCGGTACCGCAGCCCTCCGGCGATATCATCCGACGCTTCCTTCGAGCGAAATCTGCAGCAGCTTCTGCGCTTCCACCGCGAATTCCATCGGCAGTTCCTTCAGCACCTCGCGGCAGAAGCCGTTGACGATGAGGCCCACCGCGTCTTCCTGCGTGAGGCCACGCTGGCGGCAGTAGAACAACTGATCCTCGGCGATGCGGCTGGTGGTGGCTTCGTGCTCGACCTTGGCGGTGGCGCAGCGGTTCTCGATGTAGGGCACGGTATGCGCGCCGCACAGATCGCCGATCAGCAGGCTGTCGCACTGGGTGAAGTTGCGCGCGCCGGTCGCCTTCGCACCGATGCGCACCAGGCCGCGATAGGTGTTCTGCCCATGCCCGGCGCTGATGCCCTTGGAGACGATGGTCGACTTGGTACGCGGCCCGATGTGGAACATCTTCGTGCCGGTATCGGCCTGCTGGTAGTTGTTGGTGATGGCGACGGAGTAGAACTCGCCCACCGAATCCTCGCCCTGCAGGATGCAGGACGGGTACTTCCAGGTGATGGCCGAACCGGTCTCCACCTGCGTCCAGCTGATCTTGGAGCGCGCGCCACGGCAGGCGCCGCGCTTGGTGACGAAGTTGTAGATGCCGCCCTTGCCCTGCGCGTCGCCGGGGTACCAGTTCTGCACCGTGGAATACTTGATGGTCGCGTCGTCCATCGCGACCAGTTCAACCACCGCCGCATGCAGCTGGTTCTCGTCGCGCATCGGCGCCGTGCAGCCCTCGAGGTAGGAGACGTGCGAGCCCTCGTCGGCGATGATCAGTGTGCGCTCGAACTGCCCCGTGCTTTTCGCATTGATGCGGAAATAGGTGGACAGCTCCATCGGGCAGCGCACGCCCTTCGGGATGTAGACGAACGACCCGTCGGTGAAGACCGCGCTGTTCAGCGCCGCGAAGAAATTGTCGCCCTGCGGCACCACGGTGCCAAGGTACTTGCGCACCAGCTCCGGGTGCTCCTGCAGCGCCTCGCTGATCGAGCAGAAGATGATGCCGTCCTTCGCCAGGCGCTCCTTGTAGGAGGTGGCGACGGATACGCTGTCGAATACCGCATCGACCGCGATCGGCATGCGACCGGCCGCCGGCGTGGTGCCCGCGCCCTCGACACCGGCCAGGATCTCCTGCTCGCGCAGCGGGATGCCCAGCTTGGCGTAGGTCTTGAGCAGTTCCGGGTCGACCTCGTCGAGCGACTTTGGACCGACCTTCTCCTTCGGCGCGGCGTAGTAGTAGCTGTCCTGGTAGTCGATCGGCGGGTACTTCACCGCGGCCCAGCGCGGTTCCGCCATCGTCTTCCACAGAGCGAAGGCGCGCAGGCGCCATTCGAGCAGCCATGCGGGCTCGTTCTTCTTGGCCGAGATGAAACGGACGATGTCCTCGTTCAGCCCCTTGGGGGCGAACTCCATCTCGATGTCGGTCTCGAAGCCCCACTTGTAGCCGCCCTCGGTGGCGGCCTGGACGGTCTCGATGGTTTCCGTGACGGCGGGCATGTTTGTCTTCGTCCTACTCGGCGGCAGCGTAGACGGCCTGCCGCGCGGCGGCAGGTTCGGGATGCGGCACCACGGCCGGCGCGTGCGCCAGGTCGGCGATGGAAATGCCGGACAACGCCCGGCGGATCGCATCGTTCACCGGGTCCCAGCGGCCGCGCACCGGGCAGGTCGCCTCGGCGTCACACAGGCCGCTGGAATTGTCCACGCAGGCGGTCAGCGCGATGGGGCCGTCTATCGCGGTGATAACCTCGGTCAATGGCATGTCCGCCAGCGGGCGCGTGAGGCGATACCCGCCCGTCGCCCCGCGCCGGCCTTCGACCAGGCCGCGCTGCGCCAGGATCTTGAGCACCTTCGATACTGTCGGCTCGGCCAGCCCGGTGCGGGCCGCCAGGCCGGGCGCGGTGAGCACCCCGCCATCCTCGGCATCCTCCAGCCGGGCGAGCACCACGACCGCATAGTCGGTGAGCTTAGACAGCCTCAGCACGACCAACCCTTTCGCGCAATCCGGACCTGTCTGGTCCTGTTTGCAGATGCGCTCGACCCCCGCCCCTGTCAAGGCGCCTGGACGCGCCGGCGCACCGCTTCCATCCTGCGGCGACACCAGCGGGAACAAGCCGAATGCCGACCCTTCGCACCGATGACGGCGTGGACCTCCATTACGAGGAGGCCGGCAGCGGCATTCCCATGGTCTTCGTGCATGAATTCGCCGGGGACAGCCGGTCCTGGGAGCCGCAGATGCGGTTCTTCTCGCGCCGCTATCGCTGCATTGCCTACAGCGCGCGTGGCTACCCGCCTTCGGCCGTGCCGACCGACCCGGGCGCCTATTCGCAGGACCGCGCGACGGACGACATCGCGACGGTGATCAAGCGGCTGGACCTGGCGCCGGCGCATGTGGTGGGGCTGTCGATGGGTGCCTTCGCGACGCTGCACCTGGGGCTGCGGCATCCGGCCCTGGCGCGCAGCCTGACCGCCGCCGGCGTGGGGTACGGCGCGGCACCGGGCAAGCGCGAGCAGTTCCGCGCCGAGGTCGAGGCCACCGCCACGCGCATCCGCGCCGAGGGCATGGAGACGATGGGTGCGGTCTATGCCCGCGGCCCGACCCGCCTGGTGTTCGAGGAGAAGGACCCGCGTGGCTACGCCGAGTTCCGCGCGCAGCTCATGGAGCATTCCGCCGAGGGCTCCGCCAACACCATGATGGGCGTGCAGCGCGAACGCCAGGCGTTGGGCGACCTGGAAGTGCAATTCCGCGCGGTGACGACGCCCACCCTCATCATCGCCGGCGACGAGGACGACCCGACGCTGGAACCTTCGCTGTTCCTCAAGCGCACCATCCCCTCCAGCGCGCTGCTGGTGATGCCCAAATGCGGGCACACCATGAATCTCGAGGATCCCGACGCCTTCAACCGCGCGGTGCTGGACTTCGTGACGCAGGTCGATGCGGGGGCGTGGCGCAACCGCATCCCGGAGAGCATGACGGGGGCGATCATCGCGGCGAAGGCAAGCTAGAGCGCCAGCTTCATGCCCTCGTGGCTGGCCGTGAAGCCGAGCGATTCGTAGAATCGCCGCGCATCGGTACGCGATTTGTCGGTGGTGAGCTGCACCAGCCGGCAGCCGCGCGCCCGGCATTGCGCGATGGCCCATTCGAGGAAGCGCCGGCCGAGGCCGGTCCCGCGCTGGTCGGCGGCGACGCGCACGCTCTCGATCTGCCCGCGCCAGGCGCCGCGATGCGACAGGCCGGGCAGGAACGTAAGTTGCAGGCAGCCGAGGATTCGCGCGTCCTGCTCCGCCACCACCAGAAGCTGGTTGGGATCGGCGTCGATGGCGGCGAAGGCAGCGGCATAGGCAGGATCGCCAGGCGCCTCGCGCGCCGCGCCCAGCACGTCGTCGGCCAGCAGTGCCACGATGGCCGGCAGGTCCTGCACGGTGGCGCGGCGAAACATCACGCGTAGAGGTCGCCGCGTGTCGGCGGCAGGCCCGAAGCGCCGCGCGCGCGCTTCGTCGCAACCGTCTGGAAGATTCCGATCGTGCCGCGCTCAAAGCCAAGGCACACGCCGGCCAGATAGAGCAGCCAAAGGCGCGTGCGGGTGGCGCCGACCTCGGCCTGCGCGGCGGCGCGGTTGGCGAACAGGCGCTCGGTCCACAGGCGGCAGGTACGGCCATAATGCTCGCGCCAGCCTTCCACGTCGTGCACCTCGAAGCCGCCGGCCTCCAGCGCATCCACCGTGGCCCCGATGTGGTCGAGTTCGCTGCCCGGGAACACGTAGTCGATGATGGCGCTGTACTCCGGGCGCTTCCTGCGGAAATCGCGCTCGGTCCGCTTCATCGGGCAGGTAGACGCCGCGCGGCTTCAGCAACGCCCGGATCTGCTGGACATATCCTGCCCGGTTGGCGAGGCCGACATGCTCGAACATGCCGATCGAGGCGATCTTGTCGAACTCGATGCCCTGCAGGTCGCGGAAGTCCCGCAATTCGATGGTGACGCGGTCCTGCAGTCCGAGCCGCTTCACCTTCGCCACAGCGAAATCGTGCTGCGCCTGGGAGAGGGTCACGCCATGCGCCCGCACACCGTGATGCTGCGCGGCATGGCACACCAGCCCGCCCCAGCCGCAGCCGATGTCGAGCATGTGCTCGCCGGGCTTCAGGCGCAGCTTGCGGCAGATCATCTCGAGCTTGGCGCGCTGCGCGGTCGCGATGTCGGCGTCCCAGTCGGGGAAGTAGGCGCAGGAATAGACCATCTCGGGGTCGAGAAAGAGCTCGTAGAAATCATTCGACAGGTCGTAGTGGAATTGCACCAGCGCCTTGTCGTCGCGCCCTTCGCCATGCTTCGCGGCCTGCGTGCCGGCATAGGCATGGCCGGCGCCGCCGCGGCCCGGGCCGAACAGGAAGGGCAGCAGCGCGCGCGCGGCCAGGACCTTGTCGATCCGCCTCGCGAGCCCGCGCGTTGACCCGCCGCCGAGCCGCGCCGAAAGGTCGAGCAGCGTGCCGCCTTCGAGGTCCACGGCGCCCTCGGCGATCAGTTCGACCACCGTGGTCAGCCGAGGCCGCCGCATCAGACGCGTGAGGGCGGCCGGTGTCGCGATGGCGACCACGACGTCGCTGCGCGCGGCGGGGGCGAGCGGCAGAATCGACCCGTCCCAAAGCCGCAGCGAGAGGTCGACCGGCGCGACCTCCGCCACATGCCCGGCGAGCCGCCGAAGCGATGCGATCCGGCGGTCGCCCGCCACGGCGTCAGATCCGCACGCGATCCGGCGCCACCCAGCGCAGCGGCTCGGCCCAGATCACCTGGTCGGTGGTGACGGGACGCTCCAGCCGGTTCATCCCGCGCAGCTGGTCGATCGCAAGCTGGATGTTCGCGACGCTGTCGGAGGTGAGGTTCATGCGGAACGCCACCTTGGTCATGAGTTCCGCGATCAGCGCGCGGTCCTGGCGCAGGAAGCGCGCGACCTGCTGGGCGGCCTGGTCCTTGTTGGATTCGATGAATTCCTGCGCCTGGATCAGCGAACGCATCAGGCGTTCGGTGGTAGGGCGGTTCGCCTCAGCCCAGGCCTTGTTCATGTAGACGTAGTTGCGGACGATCTGGATCGTCTCGTTGTTCACCAGGATGTGGGTGTTGGGGATGGCGCGCTGGGCACGCGTGGGCCAGGGTTCCCACACGGCGAAGGCGTCGATGTTGCCACGCTCCAGCGCGGCGACCATCTCCGGCGCCTCGACATTCACGATGGTGTAGTCGGCCGGGTTGAGGTTGAGCTTCGCCACCACCGAGAGCCAGAAGGTCTCGCTGCCCGTGCCGCGGGCGACGCCCACGCGCTTGCCCTTCAGTTCCTCCATGGTGCGGATGTTGCGCCCCAGGACGCTGATCCAGCGCAGCAGCGCCGTGCCCTCGGCCACCGCCACCACATTCGGGTCGCGCACATGGGCCGAGACGCCGGCCTGCTCGGCGCCATAGGCGGAATTGACCTGGTTGCCGATCAGGAATGCGATCATCGCGCTGCCCGACGGACCGGTGTTCACGGTCACGTCGAGCCCGTTGCGCTCGAAGAAGCCGCCTTCCTTGGCGACGTAGAAGGGCGAGAAGGACGGATCGACGCCGGTGGCGATGGTGACGCGCGTGGGCGTCTGGGCGGCGGTCGGCAGCACATAGGCGCCGGCGGCGGCGGCCGGCAGCGCGAGGATGGAACGACGGTTCATCTTGCTTCTCCCTGTTGGTCAGACGGTGGCGTCACGCCCCAGGCGTGCTCAAACAGTAGCGTTGAAGCGCCCGGCGAAGGCACGGATCAGGAACCGGAACACCCGGTCCGTGGTGAAGCCCAGCAAGCCGAGGGCCACCAGGGCCACGAAGATATCCTCGATCTGCATGAACAGCCGCGCATCCCACAGCAGCTTGCCCAGGCCGTCATTGGACGCGATCAGCTCGGCCGCGACGATGGTCACGAAGGCATTCGCCATGGCAAGCCGCATGCCTGTCAGGATGTAGGGCACCGTCGCCGGCAGCGCGACCAGCGCGAAGACCTGGAGGCGCGATGCGCCCAGGCACTGCGCCGCGCGGATCTTGTCGCGCCCCACCGCGCCCACGCCGGCCGCCGTGCTGATGATGACCACGAAGACCGTGGTGTAGGCGATCAGGAAGATCTTGCTCTCCTCCCCGATGCCGAACCAGATCACCGCGACGGTGATCATCGCGACCGCGGGAATGAA
>LNEW01000185.1 GCA_001464375.1 Rhodospirillales bacterium Ga0074136
ATGGGCCTCGACATGATGCTGCGCACCTGCACGGTGCAGGTGAACCTCGATTTCGGCGACGAGGCCGACATGGTCGAGAAACTGCGCGTGTCGCTGGCACTGCAGCCGCTGGCCACCGCGATCTTCGCGAATTCGCCGTTCACGGAGGGTAAGCCCAACGGCTATCGCACGCTGCGCGGCAAGGTCTGGACCGATACCGACCCCGACCGCACCGGCATCCCGGCGGTGGCCTTCGAGGACGGCTTCGGCTTCGAACGCTTCGCCGACTGGGTGCTCGACGTGCCGATGTATTTCATCATGCGCGAGGGGCGGTACATCGACGCCGCGGGCATTCCATTCCGCGCCTTCATGGAAGGCCGCGCCGAGGCGCTGGCCGGCCACACCGCGACGATGGGCGACTGGGCGGACCACGTCACCACGGTGTTCACCGATGTGCGGCTGAAGCGCTTCCTGGAAATGCGCGGGGGGGATGCCGGGGCGCCGGCCTACCTTACCGGGCTGCCGGCCTTCTGGGTCGGGCTGCTGTATGACGATGCGGCGCAGAAGGCGGCGCGGGCGCTCACGAAGGGTTGGTCGGTCGAGCAGATGCGCGCGCTGCGCAACGCGGTGCCGGCCCAGGCACTGACGGCGAGCATCGATGGGCGGTCGTTGCAGGACGTGGCGCGCGACGTGCTGGCAATTGCGCGGGACGGGCTGAAGGCGCGTGGATTGGGGGAGGAGATGCACCTCGACCCGGTGGATGCGATCGTGGCGACGGGGCAGACCCAGGCGGACCGCTGGCTCGACCGCTGTGCGCGGGTGTGGGGCGGGGACGTGTCGCGAATCTTCGGTGAGGCGGCGATCTAGCCGCCGCGCTCAGAGATCCCCGAGCCCGCCCAGGATCCCACCCACCACGTCGAGCGACACCTTTGCCACGGTCACCGTGCAATCGATCGCCGCGCCGGCGACGGCGCCGGCGGCCTCGACCACGCCGCTCGTGACCCCGTCGATCAGGCTGCCGGTGGCATCAAGCGCCTGCGGCAGCTGGCTTTCCGTCTGGCGCCGCGCTTCCTCGCGCTGTGCCTCATCGAGTTCCGGCGGGATCGGCTGGGTCGGGATCATCGGGCTCTCCTGATGCTCTGACCGCAGTATGGCGCCGGAATTCCTGGCCGGGAACGAAACGCTTCAGCCTACAGCCGTGCCGCCCACCGTCAGCCCGGCCATCTTCAGCGTGGGCTGCCCGACGCCCACCGGCACGCCCTGGCCCTGCTTGCCGCAGGTGCCGATGCCGGGGTCGAGCGCCATGTCGTTCGCCACCATCGCCACTTTGGTCAGCGCATCCGGCCCGTTGCCGATCAGCGTCGCACCCTTCACCGGCGCGCCGATCCGCCCATCCTCGATCAGGTAGGCCTCGGACGCGCTGAACACGAACTTGCCCGAGGTGATGTCCACCTGCCCGCCGCCGAAATTCACCGCGTAGAGTCCGCGCTTCACGCTCGCCAGCACCTCCTCCGGCGCATGCGCCCCGCCCAGCATCACGGTGTTCGTCATCCGCGGCATCGGGATATGCGCATAGGATTGGCGGCGGCCATTGCCGGTCGGTGCGACGCCCATCAGCCGAGCATTCTGGCGGTCCTGCAGGAACCCCACCAGGATGCCGTCCTCGATCAGCGTGGTGCGGTTGGTTGGCGTGCCCTCGTCGTCCACAGTCAGGGAACCGCGGCGGTCGGGGATGGTGCCGTCGTCGATCACGGTGACACCCGGCGAGGCAATGCGCTGCCCCAGCAACCCCGCGAAGGCCGAGGTCTTCTTGCGGTTGAAGTCGCCCTCCAGCCCGTGGCCGATCGCTTCGTGCAGCAGGATGCCGGGCCAGCCCGGGCCGAGCACCACCTCCATCTCGCCCGCCGGCGCCGGCACGCTGTCGAGGTTGACCAGCGCCTGGCGCAGCGCCTCGGCCACGCCGCCCTTCCAGGATTCCTCGGACAGGATGCGGGCGTAGTCGAAACGCCCGCCGGTGCCGAAGGACCCGGTCTCGCGCCGGCCGTCCTTCTCCACCACCACCGAGACGTTGAAGCGCACCAGCGGCCGCAGGTCGGCCACGCGCTGGCCATCCGGGCGGAGGATCTGCACGGCCTGCCATTCGCCGAAGATCGAGGCCATCACCTGCACCACGCGCGGATCGGCGGCGCGGGCGAAGGCGTCGATCTCCTGCAACAGCGCGGTCTTGGCGGCGAAATCCATCAGCGCGAGCGGATTGCCATCGGCATAGAGCCGCGCATTGGTCGCCCGCGGCCCGGCCTCCATCACGCCGGACCGTCCCTGGCGCACCGCCTTCACGGCCGATGCGGCACGCGCCAGCGCGGCGTCGGAGAGTTCGCCGGCATGCGCATAGCCCGCCGCCTCGCCGCTCACGGCGCGCAGGCCGAAGCCGCGCGTGGCGTCGTAGGTCGCCGAGCGGATGCGGCCGTCATCGATCGAGATGCCCTCGCTCTCGCGGTATTCGAGGAACAGTTCGCCATCCTCGCAGCCCTCCGTCGCCTCACGCAGGCGGGCCTCCGCCGCGTCGCGGTCGAGCAGGCCGAAGAACAGGGCATCGGTGGTGGCAAGGGCCGTCATGTCGTCTCCTGGGTCGCCGCTGCGGCTGATGTGGTGATGGCCGGCGGCAGGCGAAGGGTGGCGGTGGTGCCCGATCCGGGGCTGCTGTCGAGGGTGAGCGTCGCGCCCATCGCCTCGGCCAGCATGCGCGCCAAGTGCAGGCCGAGGCCGGAGCCCGGGAAGCGCCGTGCGTTCGAGGAATCGAGCTGCGTGAAGGGTTCGAAGGCGCGGGGAATGTCCTCCCGCGCCATGCCGATGCCGGTATCGGCGACGTCGATCACGAGCCCGCCAGCCGGATCGGGCCGGGCGGCAATGCGCACGGACCCCCCGGCCGGGGTGAACTTCACCGCATTGCCGATCAACGCCAGCAGCACGCGGCGCAGCCGGCGTTCGTCCATACGCGCCCCGGCGAGGCCCGGCGGCGCCTCGACTGCCAGCGATACCCCGGCCTCGGCTGCCATATCCCGGGTGGCCTCCGCGAGCGCGTGCGCCAGCGCCGCCACGTCGACCGGCGTGCGGCCCAGCGCCTCGTTGGGCCCGCCTGCGCGTGCCACGTCCAGGATGTCGTCGATCAGGCCCAGGAGCTGGCGTCCGGCCTGGCGCACGGCATCGGCGAATTCCGTCACCTGCGCCGGATCGGGCTGGCCGAGCAGCGCCTCGGAATAGCCGATCACGGCCGAGAGCGGCGTACGCAGTTCGTGGCTCATGGTCGCGAGGAAGCGGGACTTCGCCTCGCTGCCCGCCTCCGCCGCGGCGCGTGCGCGTTCGAGCTCGTCGCGCACGCGGCGATCCTCGGTGACGTCGGAATAGGTGCGCACGAAGCCGCCATCGGGCGTGGGGTCGGTGGTGACCTCCAGCACCGTGCCGTCGGGGCGTCGCCGCACGTAGCGTTCCGGGCCGCGCCAGGGGTCGTCGGGGCGGATCGCGATGAAGCGTGTCACCTGTTCGGGCGGGCCGAATTCCCCCGCCGCGACCTGGTCGTTGCGGATATCCAGGATGTGCCGGCCTGGCGCCATCTGCTCGGGCGCCAGGCCGCACATGCGCGCGGCCAGCGCATTGACCGCGACGATGTGGCCGGCGGCGTCGAACAGGCAGATGCCGTGGCGCGTGTTGTCCAGCATCACTTCCAGGATGCCGGCACGGCTGCGCGCCTGCGCCTCGGCCTCGGCCAGCGCGGTGATATCGACATGCGTGACGACGAAGCCGCCCTCCGGCGTGGGGTCGGAGGAGACCTCGAGGACCCGGCCCTCGGGCGTGACCCGACGCAGCCGGTGCGGCCGCGACCGGTCCATGGTCAGCGCTTCTTCGGCCAGGCGGCGTGCCAGCGGGTCCGGGCCAAGCCGCCCGGCGCCATGCAGCGCGGCGATCAGTTCCTCCAGCGAGCGCCCCGGGCGGATGTCGCCCGGCTCGTGCCCGGCCAGGGTGCTGGCGAGCCCATTGGCCGCCACCACGCGGCGGTCGGGCCCATAGACCACCAGGCCATGGCGCATCGAGCCCATGGCAGTTTCCAGCAGGCTGGCGCGGTGGCGCGCCTCCTCCTCCGCGCGCCACAGCGCGGTGATGTCGGTGACGACCGAGACATGCCCGCCATCGGGCAGCGGCGCCGTGCGGACATCGAGCGCCGTGCCGTTGGCGCGCTGGCGCCGGCGTTCCTGCGGGCGCGACAGGTCGCGGGCGCGTTCGCGCGCGATCACCTGGTCGACCTCGCCGGGGCCGTATTCGCCGGCGGCGGCGCGCCGGTGGATGACATCCTCCAGCGTGTCGCCCACCTGCAGCGGGGCGCCTTCCATCAGCCGCGTATAGGCGGTGTTGAACAGCGCCACGCGCTTGTCAGGCCCATAGACACAGATGCCGTGCGGCAGGGCTTCCAGCACGCCATCCAGTATGGCGGCGCGGCGGCGGGCGTCGTCCTCGGCCCGGCGCAGGTCGGTGACCTCGTCGGATTCGAGCAGGAAGCCGCCATCGGGTTCGGGCGTGCTGGTAAAGCGGATGATGGTGCCATCGGCGCGTTCGCGCTGGGCGATGCGCGGCTTGCGGCGGTCGGCGGCGAGCGCGTCCTGCAAGTGCACGCGGCCCCGGCTGGTGCGGAATTCACCGGCGCGCTCCAGGCTCTCGGTCACCTCGCGCACGGTCGGTCGGCCTGCCAGCATGTCGGGCGTCGCGCCGGAATGGCGGCGATAGGCGGGGTTGTGCAGCAGCAGGCGCTGGTCGGCATCGAACAGCGCCACGCCGCCGCGCTGCGCGTTCAGCACGCGTTCGAGCAGGCCGGCGCGGGCGCGCGCGGAGGCCTCGGCACGCGTGAGCGCGGTGATGTCGACCGAGCAGAGGGCGAAGCCGCCGCCGGGCAGCGGCAGGCTGGTCACTTCCGACAGCCGGGCGCCGTCGGCGGTGCGCTGGTGGCGCAGCAGGAACTGGCTGCGGTCCTGGGCCAGCGCGTCCTCGGCCAGCATGGCCGGGTCGCCGGCGCCGAGCAGGCCGCGGAAGGCGAACAGCCGCAGGATGTCGCGCAGCGAGGTGCCGGGTGGGAAGCGGGCGGGATCGGCCCCCGCCTCGCCCCACAGCGCCGGGTTGGCGAGGACCAGGCGCTCCGCACCGTCCATCACCAGGATGGCGTGGGGCAGGGCCTCGATAGCCCGCAGCGCGGCGTCCTGGGGCGTCATCCGGGCGCCGCCGCGAGGCGGCCCGGGGGGCGGCGCAAGGCATGGAGCGCCAGCAGCGCGCCGGTCAGCACCAGCACCGCCACCGCCTGGTGCAGCGTGCCGAGCCAGGCCGGCACCACGGCAAGCAAGGTCGCGACGCCCAGCACGTATTGCAGCGCGATCGCGACGGCGAGGCCCATCGCGGCCCCGCGCAGCCGCCCGCGCGGCAGGTGGCGCCAGGCCAGCAAGGCCGCCCAGCCGGCGGCGGCCAGCGTGGCCGTGGCCAGCAGGCGATGGTTGAACTGCACCGCCGCGATATTGGCGGTGAGGTTTTTCCAGGCCGGCTCCAGCACCCAGTAGCCCTGCGGCACGAGGCGTCCCTCCATGAGCGGGAAGGTATTGTAGTCGAAACCGGCGCGAATGCCTGCCACGAAGCCGCCGGCCAGCATGGCCAGCACCGCGAGCCCCGCCGCTGCCTGTACCCACACGCGCAACGCCCGCGGCACGGGCTCGGCCGCCGGCAGCGGCCGCAGCAGCGACAGCGCGGTCCAGGTCAGCATGCCATACAGCAGGAACGCCATGCCCAGGTGGATCACCAGCCGGTAGGGCGAGACCGCCGTGCGGTCCGCCTCGAAACCCGACGCCACCATGAACCAGCCGATCGCCCCCTGCAGGCCGCCCAGCGCCAACAGCAGCAGCAGCCGCGGCTTCAGCCCCGCCGGGATGCGCCCGCGCAGCCAGAACCAGGCCAGCCCGCCGACATAGGCGATCCCGATCAGCCGGCCCCAGAAGCGGTGGATCCATTCCAGCCAGAAAATCTGCTTGAAGCCGTCGATCCCGAAGCCCTGGTTGACCAGCGCGTATTGCGGAATGGTGCGGTACAGATCGTACAGGCGCTGCCATTCCGCCTCGCTGAGCGGCGGCAGGAAGCCTGCGAGCGGCGCCCATTCCATGATCGACAGCCCCGAGCCGGTCAGCCGCGTGGCACCTCCGATCGCGACCATGATCCAGACCAGGCCGGCGACGAACAGCAGGAAGCGGGCGAGGGCCCGGCGGTCGGTGGCGGCATCGGCCGGCGTTGCGGTCGGGGTGGGGCTGTCGAAGGGCATGCGCGCGATATAGGGGAGGCTGAGCGGTCGCGCATCGGGGCGCCCCGCTGGGGGCGGCTTGCCGGGGCGGGGTGCGCCTGCTACCGCGCCCCCATGTCTACCGAGCCCCGCGCCGGGTCCGGGCCGGCCGAGCCGGCGCCGGATGCCGGGGTGCCCCCGCTGCTGTCCGTCGTGATCCCCGTCCGCAACGAGGCGCCCAACATCGCGCCCCTGGTGGAGGAGATCGAGGCGGCGCTGGCGTCCGTGCCGCATGAGATCGTCTACGTGGATGATGGGTCCACCGACCACACGCCGGCGGCGCTGCGCGATGCGCGCGAGGGCGGCGCGCCGCTGCGCGCGCTGCGCCACCGGGCATCCTGCGGGCAATCGGCGGCCATCATCACCGGGGTGAAGGCGGCGCGCGGGCGTTGGATCGCGACGCTGGACGGCGACGGGCAGAACGACCCGGCCGACATCCCCCGCCTGTTCGCCCGCGCCCAGGCCGAAGCCGAACAGGGCCGCCGCACCATGGTCGCGGGCCACCGGGTGAACCGCAAGGACAGCGGGGTGAAGCGGTATTCCAGCAAGGTGGCGAACGCCATCCGGTCGCGCCTGCTGCGTGACGCCACGCCCGATACCGGCTGCGGGCTGAAGGTCTTCCCGCGCGACCTGTTCCTCGACCTTCCGCATTTCGACCATATGCACCGCTTCCTGCCGGCACTCACGCTGCGCCAGGGCGGGGTGGTGGTGAGCGAACCGGTCAACCACCGCCCGCGGGTGCGCGGCACGTCGAACTACGGGACGCTGGACCGGCTGGTGGTGAGCCTGTTCGACCTGGTCGGCATGGCGTGGCTGCAGCGGCGCGGGCGCCGGCCGGTGATCGAGACCGATACGGCGCCATGAGCGCCCGGTCAGCGGTGGCGCGGCGCCGGTCGTCCCTGCTGAAGCTGGCGGTGATGGCGGCGGGGCTGGCGGCGGCGGGGCTGCTGCTGCGCGGCATCGGCCTGGCACCCGGGACGGATTGGGTGGATCGCTGGGTGCTCGGCCAGGGGCTGCTGGGCGATGCGGTGTTCGTGGCAATCGGCGCGGCCGCGACGGCGGCCGGGGCGCCGCGGCAGGGGGTGGCGTTCCTCGGCGGCTACGCCTTCGGTGCGGTGGAGGGGACGCTGCTCGCCCTGGCGGCACAGGTGGTGGGATGCGCGGCGTCCTATGGCTGGGCGCGGGCGGTCGGGCGCGGCTGGGCGGAACGGCGGCTGGCTGGGCGGTTCGGCCATCGGCTGCGGCCGCTGCGCGATGTGCTGGCAGGCAGCCCCTTCGGCGCGACCCTCGCGCTGCGCCTGCTGCCGGTCGGCAACAACCTGGCGCTGAACCTGCTGGCGGGGATGGCGGCGGTCAGCCTGGTGCCGTTCCTGGCGGCCTCGGCGGTCGGCTACCTGCCGCAGACGGTGGTGTTCGCGCTGCTGGGCAAGGGCATCCGGGTGGATGGGGCCTGGCAGCTGGGGCTGGCGGCCGGGCTGTTCGTGGTCTCGGCCGTGATTGGGCTTGCGCTGCTGCGCCGGCACCGGGCGGGGCAGGCGCTCGAGGCCGAGGGCCAGGACGGCTGAGACCTGCCCGTCACCCGCCGACGGGCGGGCGCACCTCCGCCGTGCCGAGCGGTTCGCCGGCCGCGAAGCGGTCCGCATTGGCAAGGGTGGTCGCCGCGATCGCGTTCAGCGCGTCCAATGTGAAGAACGCCTGGTGGCCGGTCACCAGCACGTTCGGAAAGGTCAGGAGCCTGGCGATCGCGTCGTCGGCCAGGATCTCGTTCGACAGATCCTCGAAGAACAGATCTGCTTCCTGTTCGTAGACATCGATGGCGAGGCCGCCCAGGCGGCCGGTCTTCAGCGCCTCGATGGCGTCCTCGGCGTTCACCAGGCCGCCGCGGCTGGTGTTCACCAGGATCAGGCCCGGCTTGGCCAGCGCCAGCGTCTCGGCGCGGATGATGTGATGCGTCTGCGGCGTCAGCGGGCAATGCAGGGTGATGATGTCGGCCTCGGCCGCGATGGTGCGCGGCTCTGTGTAGGTAACGCCGATCGCCTGCAGCGCCGGGTCGGGGTGCAGGTCGTGGGCCAGCACGCGGCAGCCGAAGCCGGCCGACAATGCCCGCGCGACCAGCGCGCCGATCTTGCCGGTACCGATCACGCCCGCCGTGCGGCCATGCAGGTCGAAGCCGAGCAGCCCCTCGAGCGCGAAATTGCCGTCGCGGGTGCGCGCCACCGCGCGCGGGATGTGGCGGATGAGCGCCAGCAGCAGGCCGATGGTGAATTCCGCCACGGCATGGGGCGAATAGGCCGGCACGCGGGCGATGGAGATGCCCAGTCGCGCCGCCTCGGCCAGGTCGACATTGTTGAAGCCGGCGCAGCGCAGCAGCAGCAGGCGCGTCCCGCCCCCGGCCAGCGCCTGCAGCACCGGGGCGGAAAGGTCGTCGTTGACGAAGGCGCAGACCGCCTGCGCGCCGGCGGCCAGCGGCGCCGTCTCCGCCTCCAGCCGCGGCGCGAGGTATTGCATGTCGTGGCGCGGCGCCAGCGCCTCGAATGACCGCCGATCATAGGGCTTGGTGCTGAACATCGCGATGCGCATGGCGGTCGGTCCCCGGGGTCAGCCCAGCATCAGCTGGACGGCGATGATCTTGGCGATGGTCATGGTGGGGAACACGATGGCGTAGCCGACATCCGGCCGGCCGTTGCCGAGCATCCGGTTGGCGCCGGCCAGGATCGCCGGGTTGCCGGTGGCGCCGGCGCCGAGCAGGTCGTCGGAGCGGATGCGCAGCACGTCGTGGCCCACCAGCAGCACGACGGCCACGAGCGTGACCCCTGCCAGCAGCACCGCCGGCCCCTGGGACGCGACGGTGTCGAAAAAGGGCCGGCCCGAGGCGATGGCGACCTGGCCGAGGAAGATCGACAGGCCGAAATGGCGCAGCACCATGGTGGCCGCGACCGCCATGCGCGGCCCGTAGCGAGCACACCCCGCAGCAGGTCCACTGTCCGCCCCCCGTTGGCCCCGGCGCCAGTAAGCACGCCGGCGCCGGGCAAGGCGAACCCCCGGGCCGGGGTCAGTGCAGGGTGAAGACCCCGTTGGCGTAGCGCAGTTCCGCCGGGCGGGTCAGCGCCGCGCAGGCGACGCGGACCGAATGCAATGGCCCCTCGATTTCGCGCCGCCAGAAGTCGAGGAAGCGGGAGAGCTCGGGGAAGGTCGGCGCCTTGTCCACCTTTTGCCAGACGAAGCTCTGCAGGACATGCGGGTGGTCGGGCAGATGGTACAGCAACTCGGCCGTTGTCATGCGCCAGTCGGGGATCTTCACGATCGGTTCCAGTCCCTGCAGCACCGTGGTCTATCCTTTCCCTGCGGATGGTGAGCCGTGCGGTTCCTGGGCGCGCCATCTGGTCCGGGCGCGCCTGCGTCATCAGGATGACATGAGGGCCATCAAGCATGCCAAGAAAAATCGTGTATATTCAATTCATTAGCACTCTCGCTCGGTGAGTGCTGCCAAATGCTTGACGCCAGCGCCGGGGCGGCCTAAGTCGCTGGCACTCCTCTGGGGGGAGTGCTAACGGCCGGGGTGCTCCCGGGCGACCGGCCACAGGCTTCCCAGGGCGAGCCGTCATTCAACCCGAGGCTCAGGAGAGGACACACATGAACTTCCGTCCCCTACACGACCGCGTTCTCGTTCGCCGCATCGAAGCGGAAGAAAAGACCCGCGGCGGCATCATCATCCCCGACACCGCCAAGGAAAAGCCGCAGGAAGGCGA
>LNEW01000186.1 GCA_001464375.1 Rhodospirillales bacterium Ga0074136
GCTGCGCTGCAGCCGGCTGTCATTGTCGTCCGCCACCATGACCACGATCGTCCGCCCACCATGCCGCGCGACGGCGATCCCCTCCCAGTTCTCGGCAGGCAGCGGGTCGCCGTCCAGGCGCAGGATGGTCTCGCCGGCCAGCACGCCGCCCTGCGCCACGCCGCGCAGCGCCGCCGCGGACACCAGCGCGACCCGTGCGGCGAAGCCGGTCAGCCAGGTGAAGCGGCGTTCCAGCACCAGCGTGCCGCCATCCGGCAGGCCCGCGACATCGGTCGGCACGAAGCCGGGATCGGGCTGCCACGCCACGGGCATCCAGCGCCCGGGCCGGCCGATCCAGGCCTGGCGCAGCGCGGGCGCGCCCGGCGGGCGGAGTTGCTCGGTCAGCGCAAAGAGCCGGCCATCGGCCAGCAGCGTCAGCCCTTCCAACCCGCCATTGATCGGCGCGCGGTCGAGCCCCGGTGGCGCGTCCGCATAGGCGCCGGGGCCATCGAGCCGGCGATAGGCGCGCATGCGGTGCCAGCGTTCGTAACCGACCAGCCAGGTGCCGTCGGGCAGGCGGGTGATGGATTCGGCATCGGCCGCGCGCCCGCGCGGCAGCGGGCGGCCGGCACCGTCGCGCAGCGGGCCGGAGGCGATGGGGACAAGTCGGTGGGCGATGCCCTCGCGCAGATCGATGCGCGCCTGCGCCCAGCGGCCGCGGTCGTCGACCATGGTCGCGACCAGCTCGTCGTCGAGGTAGATGCCAGAGAGGTTGGCCGCGCCGAGGCGCGCGGCGTCGATCTCGAAGCCGCCGAGGCTCCGCAGTGGGCCGTCGAGCGGAATGGGCGGAAGGGCCGCCCCAGCGCCGCCCTGCGGAAGCGTTGGCGTGGTGAAGATGCAGCCCGCCGTGAGCATGCCGGCGCCGAGCACCGCCCGGCGTCGAAGCGTTGTCACAAGCAAGCCGGCGCCTCCGCGAAGCGCAGGAACACGCCAGTTGCGATGATCGCCACGGGGTAGGCGACCAACCACTTTGCCCGCCGCGAATAAAACGCAGGCGGCCCGCCGCCTTCGTGACCGGCGCCGAGGCGTACGTCGAGAGGAAAGCGCTCGAAGCCGAGCCAGTACCGCGTCCAGCTCAGTACATCGACCGCCAGCGGGCTCAGAAACATGCCCAGTACCAGGGCCGGCAGCCAAGAATCGCGGACCGCGCAGAGCAACCCCGAGAGCGACGCCTCCGGCACGCGGAGGAGGATCAGGGCGGCGAAGGTCAGCAGGAATGCCAATGCGCCTGCACGGTGTCGCACGCGCAGCCGCCGACGCGTCTCGACACTCCAGCGCACCGAGGTGTCGGCGCGGTTTTGCACCCCTAGACGAGCACCGGCCCGCGTTCCGCCGCCGCGCGCTGCCACGCCTCGGCCGCGTCCTCGTCGAACAGTTCGGCCAGCTTCTTCATCATCGTGCCGCCGAGTTCCTCGGCATCCACGATTAATACCGCGTCACGTCGTGCCCAATGCCGATGGCGATCAGTTCGACCTGGTTGCGGCCCTCGATCTCGTGGATGACCTTCCGCAGGTGGCGTTCCAGGTAGTTGCCCGGGTTGACCGACAGCGTGCTGTCATCGACCGGGGCGCCGTCGCTGATCACCATCAGGATGCGCCGGTGCTCGGGGCGCGGCAGCAGGCGCTTGTAGGCCCATTCCAGCGCCTCGCCGTCGATGTTCTCCTTGAGCAGCCCCTCGCGCAGCATCAGCCCGAGGTTCTTGCGCGCACGGCGCCACGGCGCATCCGCGGCCTTGTAGACCACGTGGCGCAGGTCGTTCAGGCGCCCCGGATTGCGCGGCTTGCCCTCCTGCACCCAGCGTTCGCGCGACTGCCCGCCCTTCCAGGCGCGGGTGGTGAAGCCCAGGATCTCGGTCTTCACCGCGCAGCGTTCCAGCGTGCGTGCGAGGATGTCGCAGCACATCGCCGCCACCGTGATCGGCCGCCCGCGCATCGAGCCCGAATTGTCGATCAGCAGGGAGACGACGGTGTCGCGGAAATCGGTGTCGCGTTCGCGCTTGTAGGACAGCGCGTGCATCGGGTTGGTCACCACGCGGGTCAGCCGCGCGGCATCCAGCATCCCTTCCTCGAGGTCGAATTCCCAGGCGCGCTGCTGCTGCGCGAGCAGCCGCCGCTGCAGGCGGTTCGCCAGCTTCGACACCACGCCCTGCAGATGCGACAGCTGCTGGTCGAGCTGCTGGCGCAGCCGGTTCAGTTCATCCGGGTCGCACAGATCGTCGGCGGATACCGTCTCGTCGAATTGCGACGTGAAGGCGTGGTAGCGGGTGCTGTCGTCGACCTGCGGGACCTCGCGGCGCTGCTGCGGGCCGCCGGGCTTGTCGTCGCCATCCGCCGCGGCGCCATCCTCCTCGGTCTCCTCGCCTTCCTCGTCGGAGGCCTCGCCCTGCATCTGCTCGGGCTGGGCGCCGAGCATCTGGTCCTCCTGCTCGGAGGAGGACTGGCCCTCGCCGGACTGGTCCTGCTGGGGGGTGCTCTCGCCGCCCTCCTCGCCTTCCTCGTCCTGCTGTTCGGATTCCGCCTCGACCTCGGCTTCGGCCAGGTCGAGCGCGGTCAGCAGCCGGCGCGCGGCCTTGGCATAGGCGGCCTGGTCCTCGGCGTTGCTGGCCATCTCGGCCAGCGCCTCGTCGGCCTTCTCGCCGAGCGTGTCGCGCCACAAATCGAGCACGCGATGCGCGATCTCCGGCGCGGGGTGGCCGGTCAGGCGTTCGCGCGCCAGCATCCCCAGCGCCGCGGGCAGCGGCAGCTGGTCCTTGCGCGTCATGCGGTCGTAGCCCTCGGCCTCGCATTCCTCGGACAGCTTCGCGCGCAAATTGGCGGCGACGCCCTCCATGAACTTGGAGCCGACGGTCTCGACGCGGACCTGCTCCAGCGCGTCGAAGACCTCGCGCGCCTCGCGCCGGCCGGGGATGCGCGATGCGTGCAGGGATTCGTCATGGTGGCGCAGGCGCAGCGCGGCGGCATCGGCCGCCCCGCGCAGCTTCGCCATCTCGGCCGGCGGCAGCGCGCGGGTGGGCAGCGGCAGGCGCACGCGCTTGCCCGCGACACCCGACGGGCCGGGCTGGAAGGCTACCTGCACGTCGGGATCGGCATGCGCGATGGCGCGCAGCGCACCGGCGGTGGCGCGCTTGAATTCTTCCTGCCGGGTGAGGTCCTGCTTGCCGGACATAAAGTTTGGCCTCCGCTGCGCTTCGGCGGGGCCGGCCTGATTCAGACTTCGCTCCTCGCGCCTGCGGCGCTGCGGGGCTCCGTCATCAGGACGGCTGCTTGTGGTTGGCCGGCCTGATTCAGACTTCGCTCCTCGCGCCTGTGGCGCTGCGGGGCTCCGTCATCAGGACGGCTGCTTGTGGTTGGCCGGCCTGATTCAGACTTCGCTCCTCGCGCCTGTGGCGCTTCGGGGCTTCGTCATCAGGACGGCCGACTGCGTTACTGCGTGGTGGGGGGCGGGTTGTCCGCCCCCGGCAGGCGCGCGCTCACCCCGCCTTCTTCATCAGCCCCGTCGACACTTCCTCGTTGAAGCAGCGCTGGTAGTATTCCGCCACCGTCGCGCGCTCCGCCTCGTCGCACTTGTTGAGGAAGGTCAGCCGGAAGGCGAAGCCCACATCGCCGAAGATGCGCGCATTCTCCGCCCAGGTGATGACGGTGCGCGGCGACATCACCGTGGAGATGTCGCCCGCGATGAAGCCGGCGCGCGTCAGGTCCGCCAGCGCGACCATCGCCTCCACCTGCTTCTTCGCCTTCGGGTCGCCCTCGGTGCCCATCTTCGCGAGCACGATCTCGGTCTCCAGCTTGTGCGGCAGGTAGTTCAGCGTCGCCACGATCGACCAGCGGTCCATCTGGCCCTGATTGATCTGCTGCGTGCCGTGATACAGGCCGGTGGTGTCGCCCAGGCCGACCGTGTTGGCGGTCGAGAACAGGCGGAAATACGGGTTGGGCCGGATCACCTTGTTCTGGTCGAGCAGCGTCAGCTTGCCCTCGACCTCCAGCACGCGCTGGATCACGAACATCACGTCCGGGCGGCCGGCATCGTATTCGTCGAAAACCAGTGCGCAGGGGTGCTGGAGCGCCCAGGGCAGGATGCCTTCGCGGAATTCCGTGACCTGCTTGCCGTCCTTCAGGACGATGGCGTCCTTGCCGATCAGGTCGATACGCGAGATGTGGCTGTCGAGGTTGACGCGGATGCAGGGCCAGTTGAGCCGCGCTGCCACCTGCTCGATGTGGGTCGACTTCCCGGTGCCGTGATAGCCCTGGATCATCACGCGCCGGTTGTAGGCGAAGCCCGCCACGATCGCGAGCGTGGTTTCCTTGTCGAAGCGATAGGTGTGGTCGATTTCCGGCACATGTTCCGTGCGGATCGAATACCCCGGCACCTCGAGGTCGATGTCGAGGCCGAAGGCCTCGCGCGCCTTCACCTTGATGTCCGGCGCGTCGATCGCCGAGGTCGGGCGAATTTCGGAGATTTGGGCGACCTTGTTCATCTGCAGTCCGGTTCCGTCACTGTCGGGGGCATATTAGGGGTGCGCGGGCGATCCGGCTACCCGGCGGGCGCGCCGGCGGCTTCGGTGGTGGCCCGCGCCCGCGCCGGCACGCGGCGCTTGAGCAGGCTGTAGGCCCGGTTGATGTCCTTCAGCCGGTCCTCCGCCACCCGATCCCCGCCGGTGGCATCGGGGTGGTAGCGCTTCGCGAGGTCCTTGTAGCGCGTGCGCAGTTCCACCTGGTCGAGCGGCCAGGCGAGTTCCATCAGGTCGAGCGCTGCGCGCAGCTCGGGCGGCACTTCCACCGCCTCGCGCGCGCGGCGCCGCGCGGTGGGGGCCTGTTCATTCAGCACGCCCAACGGGTCGCGCAGGATCTCGGGGTCGAAGCGCCCGGCACCACCCAGGCGCCCGAGCGGCCAGGTCGGCCGCTGCCAGGCGGTATCGTCGCGCAGATGCGCCTCGATCTCGCTGGGCGCCATGCCTTTGTAGTAGTCCCACGCCTTGTTGTAGTCGCGCACATGCGGCAGGCAGAACCACAGGAAATGGCGCAGGGAGCGGTCGCGCGGCGCGCGGAACAGGCCGGGTTCCGAGCAGCCGGGATGCTCGCAGGCATGACGCGGCGCGCCGGCGTCCTCGGGATCCAGCTCGAGCTTCCTGCCACCCTTTCGCATCACAGCGTTATGGGAGGCGTGCGCGCATCCCGCAAGCCGCATGACACCCCTTGGCAGCGCGCGGCGAAGGACCGAAAAGCACGCATGGACCACAGCCGCGCCGCGCGCATCGACGCCATCCTGCAGGCCGCCTTCGCGCCGGCCGACATCACCGTGCAGGACGACAGCGCCAGCCATGCCGGCCATGCCGGCGCGCGCCCCGGAGGGCAGACGCACTACAGCGTGACCATCGTCGCGGCCGCCTTCGCCGGGCAATCCCGCGTGGCGCGGTCGCGCGCCGTGCACGATCTGCTGGCGGCGGAATTCGCCACCGGCCTGCATGCCCTGGCACTGCGGCTGATGACGCCCGAGGAAGCGGCACGACGCTGATGCCGCCCACGGGCCGCACCGGGCGACTGCGCAAGCCCGCCACCGAGCCCCGGCACGTGATCTTCCGCGACCGTGAGATCGTGGTCGTCCACCAGCCAGGTTCGTCGGCACACAGCCTTGTGACCTTCTCCGACCTGACCTTTCGCCCGGACGGCACCGCCTTCTGGGGGGAGGAGGTGGCGACGAAGCTCGGCCTCGACACCATCGGCATCGTCGCGAAGCGGGAGAACTGGTTCCCGCGCGCGTCCATGGAAGCGGCGGCACCGGCCATCCGCCAGGCGCTGAAGCCGCGCGCGGTCACCTATGGCTACAGCATGGGGGCGCATGGCGCGCTCAAGCACGCCGCCCTTCTCGGCGCGACCAGCACCATCGCGGTGGCGCCACAGGCCAGCATCGCGCCCTCGGACGTGCCGTGGGACGAACGCTTCCATCGCTACCACCGCCCCGCGATGCACCGGGACATGCAGGTCGGCCCCGCGGATTTCGCGCCATTTACCGCGGTGATCGCCGACCCCTACCACGCGCTGGATTGGCGCAACGCGGGCCTCGCCGCCGCGGCCGGCCCCATCCATCTGCTGCGCGCACCGCTGTCAGGCCACGCGGCCATCTGGCTGTTGGCCGCGACCGATACACTGGAGGCGATGCTGGCGGCCGCGCTGGCGGGCGACGCCGCGGCGATGCGCGCGGTGCTGCGGCAGCGCCGCGCGCAATCCGGCCAGTGGTTCCGCCTGATGGCGCGCGCCGCCTTCGGCCGCGGCCATGCGCGCCTGGCGGATGCGCTGTGGACGCGCGCGGGCGAGCTCGGCGTGGCGCCGGCGGTGGTGCGCTACGAACGCGCCGATGCGCTGGCCGACCGCGCGCTGCGGCTGATCGCGCTCGGTCGTCCGGCGGAGGCTGCGGAGGCCTGCCGGACCCTCGCCGCGCTGTCGCCGCGCGCGGTGCAGCGGGTCGGTCGCGCGGCGCACCTGCTGCTGGCCGCCGGTGCGGCTGCGGAGGCCGAGGCCACCTTCCGCCGTGCGATCGACCTGCGCCCGCAGACGGCGGACCTGCATCTCGGGCTGAGCCTGTCGCTGGTGGTGCAGGGACGTGCGGAGGAAGCACTCGTCGCCGCTGCCCAAGGCCATGCCGCGGTGCCCGAGGATATCGACCTCGCATCGCATTATGGCCACCTGCTGAATGCCACCGTCCCGGCCCGCCAGCCCGAGGCCGAGGCGGTGTTCCGCGCCGTATTGGCGCAGGACCCCCGCGCCGGCCAGGCGCTGTTCGGCCTGAGCACCGTGCTGGCGGCGCGCGGCGCGGTGGCCGAGGCCGCGGTGATGGCGCACCGCGCCGCGGCGCGCCTGCCAGGCCATGCCGATGCCCAGGAATGGCACGCGCGGATGCTGCTGCGCGCGGGCAAGGCGGCGCAGGCGGAGCGCATGTTCCGCCGCCTGCTGCACGCCGATGCGGGGCGGCCCGGCGCACATCTGGGCTGGGCCGATGCGCTGCTCACGCTCGACCGGCGGGGCGACGCGATCGCCGCCTTGCGTCGCGGGCTGGTGACCCTGCCCGGCGATGCGGCGCTGACCGCCCGGCTGCGGGAGCTGACGGCGCCTGCGATCCGTGTGCGCACCGGCATCGTGGACCGGCTGCGCGGATTGTTCATCCGGGGGCGGGGCGCGGCCCGCCCGCCGGGGGGCTGAGCCCGGCGGTCAGTAGGTGAAGGGCAGGCGCAGCCTGGCGCCGGGGGCGGGCTGGCGCAGCAGCCGGTCCTCGCGCGCCTGAAGGCTGTTGCGGTCGGCGGCGCTGCCGAAGCGCGGCTCGGCGGGGTCGATCAGCGCAGGATCGAGCCGTGGCGTCGTGCGCGAGGCTTCGAGCCTGCGCGGACCTTCGATGTCGAGGTTGGGCACCGGCGCGGGGTCGCCCCGCCGCGTATCGACGGGCGGCGGCGGCGGAGCGGGAAGGGGCGCACGGCGCCGCCGCGCTGCGCGGCGACCTTGCGGCGTGCCCGCCTGCTGCGCCGCCGCGGGGGCGGCGAGCAGCGCCAGCACCACACCCAGCAGCGGGCGGCGGCGCATCACAGGCCGCCGCCGTTCGGCAGCGGCCGCATGCCGCGCGGATCCTCGGCCGGGTTCAGCGCGACCGAACCCGGCGCGCCGTCCCGCCAGGCGTGCAACGCCCAGCGGACCGATGGGAAGGCAAGGTCGTCCCACGGGATGTCCCCCCAGGCGAAGCGACGGACTTCCAGGCTTTCCGGCCCGGCCTCGAAGCCGGGTTCGGCGAAGCGGGCGCGGAAGATCACCTGCACCTGGCCGAGCCGGGCGATCGAATAGACGGCGAGGACGCCATCGAGGGTGATGCGCGCGCGCGCTTCCTCCCAGGCTTCGCGGCGCGCGCCTTCCTCGACCGTCTCGTTCATTTCCATGTAGCCGGCGGGGATGGTCCAGAAGCCTTGGCGGGGTTCGATGGCGCGCCGGCACAACAGGACCGTGTCGTCCTCGGCCACGATGGAGCCGACGACGACCTTCGGGTTCTCATAGGCGACATGCCCGCAATCGGGGCACATCATGCGTTCGCGGTCATCGCCCTCGGGGATCCGCCGGATGAAGCGGGACATGTCCGAATCATGGGGCAGGTGCCCCCGTTGCCGCAAGCGGTGGTTGCGGGCGCGCGTTTACATTTTCGCGCAGTGCGGCGCGAATTTCGACCGCTGGTCAGACCCTGAGGTCGAGCAGCGATCCCCGCGGCAGGATCTGCAACGCCGGCAGGCTGCCCGATGGCGGCACGGCATCGAGCGTGCGTTGCTGCGCCGGGGCGTTGGCGCGTGCGGCGTCGGATGGGCGGTCGGGTCCGCGGACCGGCTGGATGCCGGCGGTGCGGGTGACCTCCTGCGTGAAGGCGGCGAGGGAGTTGAGGCTGACCATGCGCAGCATTGTCCAGCCAAGACGTGAAGAATGGCTGAACGCGGGGCGCCTGGTGATGGACCGAAGGGGAGACGTTCGCATCCCCGCAAAGTGTGCGGAGTGTCCGTTAACCTTCCAGCAACCAATGCGTGCAATCGCGGCGCGTCACGCACCGCGAGATCACGTTGCGGTGAGGGCGGCGACTCCGGGAAGGGCCTTGCCCTCCAGCCATTCCAGGAAGGCGCCGCCGGCACTCGACACATAGGTCATGCGTTCCGCCACGCCGGCATGGCGCAGCGCCGCCACCGTGTCCCCGCCGCCGCCGATCGACTTCAGCGCGCCGGATTGCGTGAGCGCCGCGACGATCTGCGCCACCCCGACCGTGGCTGCATCGAAGGGCGGTGTCTCGAAGGCGCCGAGCGGGCCGTTCCAGACCAGGGTGGAGGCGGAGCGCAGCCGCGCCTCGATCGCCTGCTCGGTCTCGGGGCCGACATCCAGCGCCATGAAGCCGTCCGGCACCGCGTTGGCGCGCACGATGCGGGTGGCGGGGTTGGGCTTGAACTCCTCGGCCACCACCAGGTCGGTGGGCAGCAGGATCTCGCAATTCGCGGCGCGCGCGGTCTCGAGGATGCCGCGGGCGGTGTCGTGCAGCTCGGCTTCCTGGAGCGACTTCCCCATGCCGTGGCCCTGCGCGGCCAGGAAGGTGTTGGCCATGGCGCCGCCGATGACCAGCACGTCGACGCGCTTGCTCAGGTTCCCCAGCAGGTCGAGCTTGGTCGAGACCTTCGCCCCGCCGACGATCGCCACCACCGGGCGCGAGGGATTGCCCAGCGCGGCATCGAGCGCCTTGAGCTCGGCCTCCATCAGCCGCCCGGCGTAGGAGGGCAGCAGGTGCGCGACGCCTTCCGTGCTGGCATGGGCGCGGTGGGCGGCGGAGAAGGCGTCGTTCACATAGGCGTCCGCCAGGCGGGCGAGGGCGGCGGCCATGGCGGGGTCGTTCTTCTCCTCGCCGGCGTGGAAGCGGGTGTTCTCCAGCAGCAGGATTTCGCCATCGGCCAGGGAAGCGACCGCGGCCTCGGCGGCGGGGCCGATGCAGTCATCGGCGAAGGCGACAGGGCGCTTCAGCGCGGCCGACAGCGCCTCGGCCAGCGGCCTGAGCGACATTTCGGGCACCCGCTTGCCCTTGGGGCGGTCGAAATGGCTGCAAACGATGACTCGCGCCCCGGCATTGGCCAGTTCGGCGATGGTCGGGCACAGGCGCTCGATGCGCGTGCGGTCGGTGATGGCGCCGTCGCGCACGGGAACGTTGAGGTCGGCGCGCAGCAGCACACGCTTGCCCTTGGCATCCAGCGCGTCGATGGTTCGGTACGTCATCGCGTCGAAAATCCTGGCGAGGAGAGTGGCATGGTCCGGTGGATCGCGGTCTTGGTCCTGTTGCCGGTCCTAGCATCGGCGCAGGAGGCCTTCCAGTTGCCCTCGGGCAACATCCACTGCGCGGTGTTCGATCAGCGGCTGCGCTGCGACGTGCTGAACTTCACCTACCAACGCCCGCCGCGGCCGCGCAGTTGCGACCTGGACCATGGCGGGGCGGTGGGGCTGGGGCCGCGCGGTGCTGCCGCGCTGCTGTGCCACGGGGATACGGTGGCGAACCCGATGGCGCCGGTGCTGGGCTATGGGCAGGCCTGGCAGGGCAGGGGGCTGACCTGCACCGCGACGCAGCAGGCGCTGCGCTGCGTGAACGGGGAAGGGCGGGGGTTCGAGATGGCGCGGGCGCGGCTGTTGATCTTCTGAACCGCGCCCGCGGTGCGTGGACTACAGCTTCCCGAACAGCGCCGTCGTGTCGCTCATGCGGTTCGAGAAGCCCCATTCATTGTCGTACCAGGACAGCACGCGCACCAGGCCGCCATCGACCACCTGGGTCTGCGTCGCGTCGAAGGTGCTGCTCATGGGGTTGTGGTTGAAGTCGATGCTGACCAGCGGTTCCGTGTTGTAGCCCAGGATGCCCTTGAGCGGCCCGGACTCGCTCGCCGCCTTCATCGCCGCGTTCACCGCCTCCTTCGTGACACCGTCCTTGGCGGGCACGAAGTCGAGCGAGACCAGCGAGACATTCGGCGTCGGGATGCGGATCGCGGTGCCGTCCAGCTTGCCCTTGAGTTCCGGCATCACCAGGCCGACCGCCTTGGCCGCACCCGTCGACGTCGGGATGGCGCTGACCGCCGCCGCGCGCGCGCGGTGCAAATCCTTGTGCAGCGTGTCGACCGTGTTCTGGTCGCCGGTATAGGCGTGGATGGTCACCATGTAGCCGCGCACGATGCCGAAGGTGTCATGCAGCACCTTCGCGACCGGCGCGAGGCAATTGGTGGTGCAGGACGCGTTGGAGATGACCGTCATCTCCTTGGTCAGCGTCTTCTCGTTCACGCCATAGACGATGGTCGCGTCCGCATTGTCGCCGGGGGCGGAGATGACCACCTTGCGCGCGCCCGCGGTCAGCAGCGCCGAGGCCTTCTCCTTGCTGGTGAAGATGCCGGTGCATTCCATCGCGACATCGACGCCGGCCAGCGGCAGCTTGGACGGATCACGCTCGGCGGTGATCTTGATCGGGCCCCAGGTCTTGCCGGCGTTCTTGATGGTGATGGTGTCGCCGTTCACGATCACCTCGCCCGGGAAGCGGCCATGCACGCTGTCGTAGCGGAACAGGTGGGCATTCGCCTCCACGCTGCCGAGGTCGTTGATGGTGACGAATTCCAGGTCCTGCCGTCCTGCCTCGCAGGCCGCGCGCAGCACCAGGCGGCCGATGCGCCCGAACCCGTTGATGGCAACCTTCACCGCCATGATGACCCGATCCTTCCCGTGATGGTTACGCGACGCGCTTCTTCACCGCCGCCGTGACAGCCTCGGCCGTGATGCCGAAATGCTCGTACAGATGTTCCGCCGGCGCCGAGGCGCCGAAACCCCCCATGCCGATGAAGATGCCATCGGCGCCGAGCCAGCGTTCCCAGCCGAAGCCGACCGCCGCCTCGACGCCCACGCGCAACGCACTGCCCAGCACCTGGTTGCGATAGGACGCATCCTGCGCGGCGAAAATCTCCCAACAGGGCAGGGACACCACGGCGGTCGGGATGCCATCGGCTTCCAGCGCATCGCGCGCGGCCATCGCCAGATGCACTTCGGATCCGGTCGCGATCAGCGTCGCGGTGCGCGGGCCGGACGCCTCGGCCAGCACGTAGCCGCCGCGCGCGCAGCGGTTCTCGCCGGCATCGCTGCGCAGCGCGGGCAGGTTCTGCCGCGACAGCGCGAGCAGAGACGGACCATCGGCGCGCTTCACCGCGAGTTCCCAGCACTCGGCGGTTTCCATCGCATCGGCCGGGCGGAACACGCAGACATTCGGCATGGCGCGGAAGGATGCCAGGTGCTCGACCGGCTGGTGGGTCGGGCCGTCCTCGCCCAACCCGATGCTGTCATGCGTCAGCACATGGATGACGCGCGTGCGCATCAGCGCCGCCAGCCGCACGGCCGGCCGCAGATAGTCGCTGAACACCAGGAAGGTGCCGGAATACGGGATGATGCCGCCATGCAGCGCCATGCCGTTCATCGCCGCCGCCATGCCGAATTCGCGCACGCCCCAATGGACGAAGCGGCCGGCGAAGTTCCCCGGCGCGATCGGCGGGATGCCCTTCACATTGGTGTTGTTGGAGCCCGTCAGGTCGGCCGAACCGCCGACCATTTCCGGCACCGACGGCACCAGCGCTTCCAGCGCGCGCTGGCTGCTCACGCGCGTGGCCAGCTTGGGCTTTTCCTCGGCGTGCCTGGCGCGCAGGGCGGCCAGCGCCTCGTGCCAGGATTCCGGCAGGCGGCCGGCGACCGCACGGTCGAATTCAGCCTGCTGCGGGTGCTTGGCCAGGCGCTTCAGCCAGGACCGCCGCGTCCCCGCGCTGCGCCGCCCGGCGGCTTCCCAGGCGGCCTTGATGTCGTCCGGCACGGTGAAGGGCGCGGCGGTCCAGCCCAGCGCCTGCTTTGCCGCGGCCGCTTCCGCGGCGCCCAGCGGCGACCCGTGCGACCCCGCCGTGCCCGCCTTGCTCGGCGCGCCCAGGCCGATGATGGTGCGACACGCGATCAGCACCGGCTTGCGGCTGCGCGTGGCCCAGGCCATGGCACTCGCCAGCGCCTCGGCATCATGCCCGTCCACGCGGCGCGTCGCCCAGCCATAGGCCTGGAAGCGCTTCAGCGTGTCGTCGGTGGTGTCGCCGTCGATCGAGATGTGGTTGTCGTCCCACAGCACGCACAGCTTCGACAGGCCGTAATGGCCCGCCAGCGACGCCGCCTCGTGGCTGACGCCCTCCTGGAGGTCGCCGTCCGAGGCGATCACCCAGGTGCGGTGGTCCACCAGCGACGTGCCGAAGCGCGCCTGCATCATCCGTTCGGCCAGCGCCATGCCGACCGCGGTGGCGAAGCCCTGGCCGAGCGGGCCCGTTGTCATCTCGATGCCCGGGTGCTCGCCGTATTCCGGGTGCCCGGCGGCCGGCGAATGCAGCTGACGGAAGCGCCGCAGCTCATCCGCGCCCATGCCGGCATGGCCGCTCAAATGCAGCAACGCATACAGCAGCATCGACCCATGCCCGGCCGACAGCACGAAGCGGTCACGGTCGGCCCAGCGCGGGTCGGCGGCGTCGTATTTCAGGAACTTCGTGAACAGCACGGTGGCGACGTCGGCCATGCCCATCGGCATGCCGGGATGGCCGGACTTCGCCGCTTCCACCGCATCGATCGCCAGGGCACGGATGGCATCCGCCAGTCGTCGCGCCTCGGTCGCCGGCCTGGCGAGGATCGTGGCCTGGGCGGCGAGGGCTGGGTTGGCGGAAGCGTCGGGCGTCGGGGCAATGCTGGCCAAGAGGGGCACCTGGGGGCTGCGTCGGGGCGGCGAGGCTATAGAGGCGGGGGGGGTTTCGGGCAACCGGGCGGGTCGGATGGCGCCCATGCGCGGCGTACGCCTTCGCCGCCCTCCGGCCCGGCCGCGATGAAAACGACGCCCGCAAGCTCCAGCGCCTGGCGGATCGCGGCGGCAGTGGCGCGATGCAGGACATGGCGACCGGCCTCGAAGCCGCGCACGGTGCCGGGGCTGACCGCCGCGGCGCCCGCGAGATCCGCCTGGGTCCAGTCCAGCAAGGCGCGGGCGGCGCGGCATTGCGGCGCGCTGAGCGGCATGGGTGGGATGTAGAATGTTAGCGAAAATAATCAATATCACCGGAAATCGTTGAAACAGCGCTCGCGGTCCCCAATCTCAGCCGCTCAGCGACGAGGGGCCCCCGATGCCGGATCACAGTACTCCCTTGATCGCCACCATCGTGGTTGGCCTCGGTCTCGCCTTTGCCTTCGGCCTGGCGGCGCAGCGCCTGCGGATTTCTCCACTGGTGGGCTATCTGCTGGCCGGCGTGGCGGTCGGGCCCTTCACGCCTGGCTTCGTGGCCAATGCGGCGCTGGCCAGCGAGTTGGCCGAGATCGGCGTCATCCTGCTGATGTTCGCGGTGGGGCTGCATTTCTCCTGGCGCGACCTCGTGTCGGTTGGCGCCATCGCGATCCCGGGCGCGATCGTGCAGATCGCGGTTGCCAGCGTGTTGGGACTTGGCCTGGCGATGCTGCTGGGCTGGGGGCTGGCGGCCGGGATGGTGTTCGGCCTGGCGCTGTCGGTCGCCTCGACCGTGGTGCTGGTGCGCGCGTTGCAGGAACGCCGCCTGATGGACACCGAACGCGGGCGCATCGCCGTCGGCTGGCTGGTGGTCGAGGATTTGGCGATGGTGCTGGCACTCGTGCTGCTGCCCGCGCTGGCGGGGGCGACCATGGCGGGCGCGGTGGCGCCGGGGAACCTGTTGGTCACGCTGGGCCTCACCTTCGGCAAGGTGGCGCTGTTCGGCGTGGTCATGCTGGTGGTTGGCCGGCGCGCCATCCCGGCCCTGCTGCATTATGTGGCGCATACCGGGTCACGCGAGCTGTTTCGCCTCGCGGTCTACGTGATCGCGCTGGGTGTCGCCTTCGGCGCGGCCAAGCTGTTCGGCGTGTCCTTCGCGCTGGGTGCCTTCTTCGCCGGCATGGTGCTGAGCGAGAGCAAGCTGTCGCAGCGAGCGGCCGAGGAAGCCCTGCCGCTGCGCGACGCCTTCGCGGTGCTGTTCTTCGTGTCGGTCGGCATGCTGTTCGACCCCACCGTCCTGCTGCGCGACCCGCTCGGCGTGATCGCGACGGTGCTGATCATCGTGGTGGGCAAGTCGGTGGCGGCCTATGGCATCGTGCGGGCCTTCGGGCATGGGCACCGCACCGCGCTGACGATCTCGGCCTCGCTGGCGCAGATCGGCGAGTTCTCCTTCATCCTGGCCGGGCTCGGCGTCGCGCTGAACATGTTGCCGCCAGAGGGCCGCGACCTGGTGCTGGCGGGGGCGATCCTGTCGATCCTGGTCAATCCGCTGCTGTTCCTCGTGATCGAGAAGAAGCTGCCGGCCGCGGCGCGGTCCCCGGTGCCGCCGCCCGCCAAGCCCGCGCCCGCGCCGGCGGATGCAGGGCACGAGGTGGTCGTCGGCTATGGCCGGGTCGGCGCGCTGGTCGGCAAGCGCCTGGCCGCGGCGGGCCGCAAGGTGGTGGTGATCGAGGCCGGCGAGGACGCGGCCGCCGCGGCGCGCAGCGACGGGGCACGCGTGATCACCGGCAATGCCGCCGATCCCGAGGTGCTGGCCGAGGCCGACCTGGCCGGTGCGCGGCGCATCTTCGTGGCGATCCCGGAGGCCTTCGAGGCCGGCCAGGTGGTCCAGCAGGCGCGCGCCGCGCAGCCGGCGCTCGAGATCCTGGCGCGCGCGGATTCCGAGGATGCGGTGGAGCACCTCACGCGCCTGGGTGCCACGCTGACGGTGATGGGCGAACGCGAGATCGCGCACCGCATGCTGGAGCGCGCGCTGGCGCGCGGCGCGCACCGGCCGGGCCCGGCGCACTGAAGCCTCACACTTCGTCGGATCGCGCCGGCCGGGATCCGGGAGCGTGCGGCGCGACCACGGCCAGACCGACCGCCGCGCCGGGCGCACCAGCGCATGGCGCGAGTGCAAGCCGGCCGGATGGCCGTCGCCTGAGGGGCCAAGAACGCCAGATCGCGCGCCGGGGATTCAGGGCGCGAAGACCGAAAACACGTAGGTCGCCGCGAGCACCAGGTGCACGATGCCGCACAGCAGATTCGTCCGCCCCGTCCCGTAGGTGATGATCGCCACGGCAAAGGACAGCGCAAGCAGGACCTCCTGGCCCTCCGCGATGCCGAGCGCCAGCGGCTGGTCGATCCAGAAGGACACCATCGCGACCGCCGGCACCGTCAGTCCGATGCAGGCCACCGCGCTGCCGAGTGCAAGGTTGATGCTCGATTGCAGGCGGTTCTGCGCGGCGGCGCGGATGGCCGCCGCGCTTTCGGGCATCAGCACGATGGCGGCGACGATCACGCCGACCACCGCCCGCGGCGCGCCGGCCGCCTGCACCCCTTCCTGCAGCGCCGGCGCCAGCGCCTTCGCCAGCAACACCACGGCCACGAGGGCGACGCACATGAGCGCGAAGGACGCGAAGGCGAGCCGGCCGGAGGGCGGCTCGAGACCGCCCTCACCGGCTTCCAGGACCGGCAGGAAGTAGTCCTTGTGCCAATTGGTCTGGATGAACAGGAAGGCGCCATAGAGCGCGATGCATACCAGCGACACGAAGATCAGCTGGATCGTCGACAGATACGGCCCCGGCGCCGAGGCAAGATGGTTCGGCGCGACCAGCACCAGCACCGCCATCGGGATCAGCACGGCCAGGAACGAATTGGCGCCGTCGACGCGGAATTCCGCGTCGCGGTTCCGCCAGGACGCCACCACGATGCACACCCCCGCGAGCCCGTGCACCACCAGCATCACCGCCGCGTGGACGGAATCGCGCATCAGCCCCGGATTGGGGTCGCCGCCCAGCATCAGGGAGATGATCAGCCCCGCCTCGATCACCGTGACGGCGAGCGCCAGGACGAGCGTCCCGTAGGGTTCGCCCACCCGCAGCGCCACCACCTCGGCATGATGCACCGCCGCCAGCACGCTGCCCAGCAGGACGACCACGAGGGCCAGCGCCATCAGCCCCAGCCCCGCCTTGCCGGCCGCGAGTGCCGCCGCCACCCCCAGGACGGGCAGGATGATGGTATGGAGGGGGATGCGATCGGTGGGTGCGCCGGCCATGGCCCTGCCTAGAGGGGAGGGCCAGGCGCATCAACCGCGCCGGGCGGTCAGCCGCCGCGTTGGCCGTCCCGCCGGCGCGGGCGTTCGCGCGGCGGCGGCGCATCCTGCATCAGGCCGCGCCGCTGCATCCAGGCGTCGATGCGCCGGGCCACGTCGTCGCTGTTGGTGTCCATCATGATCATGTGGCTGTTGCCGCGCACGCCCTCGGTGGGCATGTCGATGGTGTCCGCGATACCGCCGGCGTCGCGGATCTGGCCCTGCCAGCGATCGATGTTGCGACGGACATTCTGCCAGAACGGCGTGGCATCCAGGTGGTCGCCCCAGACCACCAGATGCGGGATGCCGCGCACGCGCGCCGCGTCGGCGCTTGCGGGCGGCGCGCCGGAGGGTTCGACCGCGATCACCGCGCGCACCTTGTCGGGCGCGTTGAGCGCTGCGTTGAAGCCGAAATTGCCGCCCTGGCTGTGCACCAGCATCACGCAGGGGCAGATGCGCTGCACCAGCGCGTCATAGGCCGCCTGGATCTGCCGGTCGGTGGTGGGCCAGCGCGGCACGCCCTGCATCATGAACTGGTTCCACGCCGCCACCGGGAAGCGCGTGTCGGGGAAGGCGCGGCGCTGGGCGGGATCGATGTTCCAGCCATCCTGCATGCCGATGCGGAACAGGCCCCAGCCCTCGCCCATGGTGCGAAACACCGGCTCGCCGGCGAAGATCTCGGGCGATCGCGCCCAGCCGGCACGGCCGCGTTCCATGGCATCGGTCACCACCACGTCGTGGCCGGCGCGCAGGAAGAACATCTGCCAGCCGGGGCGGCCATCGGGCGTGGTCTCGTACGTCACGCCGGTCAGCCCGCCGCCATGCGCGAGGATGAGGGGGTAGCGCGACCGCGGATTCTGCAGGCGCACCACCTGCGCGTACATCTGTTCGACCTGGAACTGGCCGTTGGGGATGATGCGGATGGGCGGGGCGCCGGGGCTGAACACGATCTCGCGCTCCGGCAGGCCCGAGAGTTCCGCGATGCGCCCGCCCACATGGAAGGAGGAGATGTCGCGGATGCGCAGCGGCGGCCCGTCGCCGCGCGGCGCACGCCCTTCCGCGGGTCGGCCGGGGCCTGGCGCGGGCTGGGCCATGGCGTCGGGCGCCAGCATCAGCGCGCCGACCAGCAGTATCGCGATCCGGATCATCGGGGCTTCCTCCTGCCGCGGCCGGGTCTTGTGGTGCTGCCGTGCCCGCCGTGCCGACGCAGCCTCCGCGCATGGCAGGGCCCGCGCAAGGCCCGCACCCGGTGAAGACCGTGATCCGCCCCATCAGGGAAATCCGGTGACCTTCGCGTGCGGGACACTATCCTGGCGGCGATTCCCACGGAGCCGCCATGTCACCCTTCGTCCCCGGCACGTCGCTGCGCATCGAGGGCCGCGCCGGCGGTCCGCTCGCCGGGCTTACCTTTGCCGCCAAGGACCTGTTCGACGTCGCCGGCCATGTCACCGGTGGCGGCAATCCCGACTGGGCGCGGCAGAATCCCGTGCCGACGCGCCATGCCTGGGCGGTGCAGGCGTTGCTCGATGCCGGCTGCACGCTGGTCGGCAAGACCATCACCGACGAGGTTTCCCTCGGCATCCTCGGCGAGAACGCCTTCGAGGGCACGCCGGAGAATCCCGCGGCGCCGGGATACGTGCCTGGCGGCTCGTCCTCCGGGTCTGCCAGCGCGGTGGCGGCGGGGATCTGCGACACGGCGCTCGGCACCGATACCGGCGGCAGCGTGCGCGTGCCGGCATCCTTCTGCGGCCTGTACGGCCTCCGCCCGACGCATGGGCGGCTCGACCTGGCGGGGATGCTGCCGCAGGCCCCGACCTCCGACACCACGGGCTGGTTCGCGCGCGATGCGGCGACCTTCGCGCGCGTGTCGTCCGTGCTGCTGTCCGAGGCCATCGCGCCCGCGCTGCCGGTCCGTCTGGTCGTCGCGACCGATGCCTTCGGCTTCGCCGACCCGGCCACGGCTGCCGCGCTTCAGCCGATGCTCGACCGCCTGAAGCGCATCATCCCCGATTGGCGCGAGGACCTGATGGCTCCCGCCGGCCTGACCACCTGGTCGCGCGCCCAGCGCACCCTGCAGCCGGTCGAGGCCTGGGAGACCTTCCGCCCCTGGGTCGAGCGCGACAATCCGCGCTTCGCCTTCAACGTGGCGCGCGGCCTGGTGCTGGGCGCCGCAATGCCCGAGGCCGAGCGCGGCTGGGCCGCGCTGGTGCGGCGGGAAGCCCGCGGGCGGCTGGCGCACCTGTTGCCGCCGGGTAGCGTGCTGGCCATCCCGACCACGCCCTTCCCGGCGCCACGCACGGGCATGCCGCTGCCGGAACTGGAAGGCATCCGCGCCGCGATCAACGTGTTGTGCGCCCATGGCGGGCTGGCGGGTCATCCGCAGATCAGCATTCCCGGCGTGCTGTGCGATGGCCGCCCGGTGGGTCTTTCGCTATTGGCCGCGCGCGGTGCCGATGCGCTGCTGGTTGCCACCGCCCTTGCCCTGGAGACTGCCTGATGGACGTGAACATCCCCGAGATCGTGGAGGAGGTCCGCGTGCTGTTCGAACGCTACGAACAGGCGCTGATCGACAAGGATGTGGAGGTGCTGGACGCCACCTTCTGGAATTCGCCGCTGACCATCCGTTCCGCCATCCACGAGAACGGCTTTGGCTTCGACGAGATCCATGCGCATCGCGTCCGGCGCCCGCCGGGGCCGGGGATCAAGCTGGCGCGCCGGCGCCTGGTCATCACCACGCTGGGGCGCGACATCGCCACCGTGCACCTGGAATTCGACATGCGTGGCCGCGACATGCCCGCGCGGCAGAGCCAGACCTGGGTGCGCCTGCCGGATGTCGGCTGGAAGGTGGTCCTGGCGCATGTGTCAGTGACCGAGAGCAGCCCCGCCTATTGACCGCGGTCCAGGGGGCCGTAGCCCCCTCTGGTGGGGGGCGAGGGGGCAAGGCCCCCTCGTCAGATCGCGCGGTTCGCCCGCGCCACCACCGCCTCGAACAGCACCTGGCACCCTGCCTCGGCTTCCTCCGGCAGGATGCTCTCGGCCTCGTTGTGCGACAGACCATCCTTGCAGGGCGTGAAGATCATCGCGGTCGGGATGCTGCGCGCCACATAGACCGCGTCATGCCCGGCGCCCGAGATGATCTCGCGCGAGGAAAACCCCAGGCGTTGCGTCGCCTGACGCACCAGGTCGACACAGGACGGGTCGAAGGGCTGCGCCGGGATGCGGAACAGTTCGGTCAGGTCCAGCCGGCAGCCGGTCTCGGCCACCAGGGCCGCCGCCTCGGCGGGGAAGCTGTCCGCCAGGCCGGTGATCTGCGCGTCGTCGGGGTGGCGGAATTCGACGCTGAAGCGCACCTCGCCCGGGACCACGTTGCGGCTGGCCTGCGGGATGGTCAGCCAGCCGACCGTGCCGCGGCCATCCTCGCCGCGCTCGCGCATCAGGCGATCCACCAGCGAGATCACGCGGGCGGCCGCGACCAGGGCGTCCCGCCGCGTCGAGGGCGGCGTCGTGCCGGCATGGCTGTCCTGGCCGATGATGATGGCGTCGTACCAGACCTGCGCCTGCGCGCCGGTGACGATGCCGACCTGCTTGCCCTCGCGCTCCAGGATCGGGCCCTGTTCGATGTGCAGTTCGAAATAGGCATCGGCCGGGAAGGGCTTCGCCGCGTGCGCGCCCTTGTAGCCGATGCTGTCCAGCGCTTCGGAGACCGACACGCCATCGACGTCGCGCAGGCCATAGGTCTTGTCGAGGCTGTAGATCCCCGCCCAGGTACCCGATCCCATCAGCGAATGGCCGAAGCGCGAGCCTTCCTCATCGGTCCAGTTGATCAGTTCGATCGGCGCCTCGGTGGTGATGTTGAGGTCGTGCAGCGTGCGCATCACCTCGAGGCCTGCGATGACGCCCAGTGCGCCGTCGAACTTGCCGCCGGTGGGCTGGCTGTCGAGGTGGCTGCCCAACAGCACCGGCAGGCGCTTCGGGTCGCGCCCCTCGCGACGGGCGAACATGTTGCCGATGGCGTCCACGCGCATCGTCAGGCCCAGCGCCTCGCACCAGGTCCTGAAGCGGTCGCGCCCGGCCTTGTCGACATCGCTGAGCGTCAGGCGCTTCACGCCGCCCTTGGGCGTGGCGCCGATCTCGGCCATGGCCATCAGGCTGTCCCACAACCGCTTGCCGTCGATGCGCTGGTTGGTGCCGCTCATGGTCGTCGTTCCGTGATGCCTGCGGGAAGGGGCGCGTGTACTGGACCAGCCACCCCGCAACAATCCCCAGGCAGCCGCTCGCCAGCGGTGTGGTTTGGCCCCCGGATTCAGGGTGGTCCGGCGGATTGGGCGGCCCCGGCGGCTGACGTTGCGCGGCATGCTGCCGCAGCCGATGAATACAATAGAAAAGCACTCAGGTTCAATGTTCATCCGCAAAGTTTAAAATAGTCACCGCGCTCGTATACTTGACGAATAAATCAAGTCACGCCTGCCATGGCAGGCAGTCGAATGGGGGCTGGTCCTGGAACGCTGGCCCAGGGGTATTGCGCGCCCCGCGGGATTGCTGCATTGGAGCGACGGGTCGCTGCAAGGCGGTCCGCGAATTCAGGCTGTTTCTTTCCGCTGGAGATCGCCGCGCGCCGCCGGGCGCGCATCCCCCCAACGGCCCGCGACGCCACGAATGCCGAGGAGAGCCCCCCCAAAATGGCATCCCTGTGCCACGCCCCGACCTGCGCCGACCCCGCGCGCATGGTCGACCAGCCTCGCCCCGGCCGCCGCCGCCGAGCGATCCGCGCGGCCGCCACCGGTGCCGTGCTCGGCCTGGGGCTGCTGACCATGGGCTGCGCCCAGTCGGCCGAGGGCGATGCCCCCGCCGTCATTGCCGCCCCGGCGCCTGACCAGCATCGCGCCGTGGGTGCCGCGCAAGTCGGCGTCGCATCCTATTACGCGCGGCACTTCACCGGCCGTCGCATGGCCAATGGCGCGCGCTTCGACCCGCAATCGAACACCATCGCCCACCGCACGCTGCCCTTCGGCACCACGGTGCGCGTGACCAACCTGCACAACGGGCGGACGGCGACAGGCGTGGTGCTCGACCGCGGGCCCTGGACGCGCGGGCGCATCGTCGACCTCAGCCCGCGCCTGGCGCACAACCTCGATATGATCCGCAGCGGTGTCGCGCAGGTCGAGGTGGTGCCGGTCGAGGTGGCCGAGGCGCGGGACTGACGCGCTTCAGTCGCGCCGCTTCACCGCGGCCTCGACCCTCTCCGCCAGGGTGCGGATCACCTTGACCCGTGCATGCAGCTTGTTGTCCGCCTCCACCAGCGTCCAGGGCGCGACCGCGGTCGATGTGCGCTCGACCATCTCGCAGACGGCTTCCTCGTAGGCGTCCCATTTCGCGCGGTTGCGCCAGTCCTCGGCGGTGATCTTGTGCTGCTTGAAGGGTGTCGCTTCGCGCTCCTTGAAGCGGCGGTGCTGCTCCTCCTTGCTGATCGCCAGCCAGAACTTCGCCACCACGGCGCCATGGCCGGCCAGCTGCGCCTCGAAATCATTGATCTCGCCAAAGGCGCGGCGCCAGTCGTGCTCGCGGGCGAAGCCCTCGACGCGTTCGACCAGCACGCGCCCGTACCAGGACCGGTCGAAAACGGTCAGCCGCCCGGGCCGCGGCACGTGCCGCCAGAAGCGCCACAGGTAGGGCTGCGCGCGTTCTTCCTCGGTGGGCGCGGCAACCGGCACGATGCGATAGGCGCGCGGGTCGAGCGCCGCGCCCAGCCGCCGCACCGCGCCACCCTTGCCGGCGGCGTCATTGCCCTCGAACACCGCGATCACGCTGATCTTCCCATAGCGCCTGTGGCGTGTGGCGCGCGCCAGCCGCCCCTGCGCCTCCGCCAGCGCTTCGTCGTAGTCCGCGCGCGACATCTCCTGGTTCAACGTCAGCGCGCGGATGATGTTGACGCGGCCGGGTGGCGGGGAGGCCGCGACGGTCGGCACCGCCGGCGGCGGCGCCTTGGTATCGAGCCGGCCGCGCAGCGCGCCCAGCAGGTGCCGGCCCGCGAACAGCGCGCGGTAGCGTTCGTCCGCCGCCGGCACCACGGTCCAGGGCGCCTCGCCGGTCGAGGTCGCGCGCAGGAAGGGTTCGCAGACCGCGATGAAGTCGTCGTAGCGCTCGAACAGCGCGCGGTCGTAGCGGGTGACCTTCCACGACGTCTCGCGGTCCTTCTCCAGCGCCGCGATGCGCTTCTTCTGCTGTGCCTTGGACAGGTGGAACCAGTACTTCACCAGCAGCACGCCCTCGGCGGCGAGCATGCGTTCGAGCCGCATGATCTCCTCCATGCGCTGGGCGAAGCCGCCGGCGCCGAGCCTGCCCAGCACGCGCTCCAGGATCGGCATGGTATGCCAGGCGCCGAAGAAGATGCCGATCCGACCCTTCGGCGGCAGCGCCTTCCAGAATCGCCACATCGGCGGGTGGGCGGCTTCTTCCTCGGTCGGCAGCGCGAAGCCGGTCACCTCGATGAAGCGCGGGTCCAGCCATTCGTTGAGCAGGTGGACCGTCTCGCTCTTGCCCGCGCCCTCGACGCCGGCGATCAGGACCAGCACCGGGAAGCGCGCCTGCGCGCCCAGGTCGCGCTGCGCCTGCAACAGCGCGCGGCGCAGTTCGCCTTCCTCGCGCCGGTAGTCGTCCTTCGAGACCTTGTGGTCGAGTTCGGCCGCTTCGAACATCGCGCTTCCAACCCTCTGGCGCACCGCGTGCCGGGCGCGTCGTGCCGGCGATCATGCAGGCTTGCGCAGGGATGCGATAGCAGCGGTTCAGCCGGCGCGCGGATGCGCCTTCTTCCAGGTCGCGAGCAGCCCCGCCGCATCCACCGCCGTGTAGCGCTGCGTGGTCGACAGGCTGGCATGGCCCAGCAGGTCCTGGATGGCGCGCAGGTCCGCGCCCGCGCCCAACAGGTGCGTCGCGAAGGAATGCCGCAGCGCATGGGGCGTGGCGTGTTCCGGCAGGCCCGCCAGGCGGCGGAATTCGCGCAGCGATTTCTGCGCGACCGCGGCATCGAGCCGCCCACCGCGCGCGCCGAGGAACAGGGGGTCCCCCGGCGCGCCAGGGCCGCGATGCTTCAGATACGCCGCCATGGCCACGCGCACCGCCGGCAGCACAGGCACCAGCCTTTCCTTGGCACCCTTGCCGACCACGCGCAGCGCCGCGTCCCGGCCGGGCAGCGGCGCGTCGACCAGGTTCAGCGCCAGCGCCTCGGCGATCCGCAGCCCGGCGCCATACAGCAGCGTGAACAGCGCGATGTCGCGCGCGGCCTGCAGCGGCGCGCGTTCGTGCCGTGCGGGGTCGTAATGCTCGCCCACATCCTGCGCGACGGCCCGCGCATCCTCCGGCGTGAGCGCCCGCGGGATGGGCGGCTTCGGCCGTGGCCCGCGCATCGCGCCCAGCGGCAGCGCCGCCATGCCGTGGCGCCGCGTGAGGAAGCGCAGGAAGCCGCGGATCGCCGCCAGGCGGCGCGCGCGTGTCGCCGCCCCATCGCCGACCGCCGCCCGTTCGGCCAGGAAGCCGCGCAGGTCGGCCGGGCGCAGTGCGCCGAGCGCCGCCATGTCCGGCTCGCCACCCAGGTGCCGCGTCAGGAAGCCGAGGAATTCGGCGGCGTCATGCCCATAGGCTTCGAGGGTATTCGGGCTGGCGCGCCGTTCCGCGGCAAGCCAGGCGAGCCAGGCGGCGCGCGCCTGTTCGCCGGTCATCTCAGCGCGACAGCGCGGCCGCGACGGCGCGGCCAAGGAAGGCCAGCACCGCCACGGACTGCCGCGCCGGCAGGGCGGCGGCCTCCCGCGCACCGACGGCGATCAGCATCGGCGGGCCATCGGGGAGCGGCACGCGCGCCAGCGCATCGCGCATCACCAGCGGCGCGGCTTCGGCATGCAGCAGCGCGGTCTCGGTGGGCTGGGCGCGCACCACCGCGTCGCGCCCGCGTCCGACCAGGCGCGCCACGGCGCCGGCCGGCAGCATCCGCACGCCGGCCGGCAGCGCGGGCACGGCGCGCGGAGCGGGCTCCGCCGCCAGCGAGCAGGTCTCGACACCCAGCAGCGCGGGGATTTCCTGCGTCACGGCCTCGAGCACGTCAGGGGCGCGCATCAGCGCCAGCACCGCGAGGCGGATGCGGATCGTGAGGCCGGCGCCTGCGCGCCCGGCCTCGATCGCTGCGCGGACCTCGGCTTCCATGGCGCGGGCCCGAGCTCGTTCCGCATCCAGCATCGCCGCCATGTGGTCGGCCAGGCGTTCGCCGTGCAGCCGCCGCGGCGGCACCAGGACGCGGTAGATGTCGGGGCGCTCCGCCAGGAAATGCGGGTGGGCGCGCAGGAAGGCCTCGACCTCCTCCGCCTGGAGATCCGGCAGGACATCCTTGGCGGGGAGGGTCGTGCTCACAGAATGCTTTGTCCTGTCTTCTGCCAATCGGCCAGGAAGGCCTCGAGGCCGCGGTCGGTCAGCGGGTGCTTCAGCAGCATGCGGATGACGGATGGAGGAAGCGTTGCGACATGCGCGCCCATCTTCGCCGCCTCGACCAGGTGGATCGGGTGGCGCACGGACGCCACCAGGACTTCGGTCGTGAGCGCCGGATAGTTGCGGTAGATCTGCACGATGTCCGCGATCAGCCGCATGCCGTCCGTCGCGATATCGTCCAGCCGGCCGACGAAGGGGGAGATGAAGGTGGCACCCGCCTTGGCGGCCAGCAGCGCCTGCGCCGACGAAAAGCACAGCGTCACGTTGACCATCGCGCCTTCGTTCGACAGCCGGCGGCAGGCGACCAGCCCGGCCTCGGTCAGCGGCACCTTCACCGCCACGTTCGGCGCGATGGCCCGCAGCACCTTGCCCTCGGCGATCATGCCGGCGGCGTCGGTGGCGGTGACCTCGGCGCTGACGGGGCCAGGGGTGATGGCACAGATCTCCGCGATCACCTCCTTGAAGTCGCGGCCGGATTTCGCGATCAGGGAGGGGTTGGTGGTGACGCCGTCAACCAGACCGGCCTCTGCGAGTGAGCGTATGTCCGCCACCTCGGCGGTATCGACGAAGAACTTCATATCGGGGGACCTTCCTGCGGCAATCTGGGGCGGGCGCCTGGCGCGGGCCGTGTTGCGGGTCACAGTGTAGTCGATGGCCGGGGTGAAGAACACGCACGGGGGCATGACAAGGGCGGCTGTTGCGCCGACGACACGGGTGCGCGTGCTGCTGCCCCTGCCGCTCGGCGATGCCTACGACTACCGCGTGCCCGCGGGGCTGGCGGTCGATCCTGGCAGCTTCGTGGTCGTGCCGCTGGGCGGTCGGGAGGTGGCGGGCGTCGTGTGGGACGGCGCGGCCGATGCCAGCCTGGCCGAGACGCGCCTGCGCGACATCCGCGCCGTGCTCGATGCGCCGCCCATGACCGGCACGCTGCGTCGATTCGTCGATTGGGTGGCGGCCTATACGCTCAGCCCGCCGGGCGCGGTGCTGCGCATGGCCATGAGCACGCCATCCGCGCTTGAATCGCGCGCGCCGCAGGCCGGGTGGCGCCGCGCAGCCGCCCCGCCGCCCGGCGCGCGCGTCACGCCGCCACGGGCGCGCGTGCTGGACCTGCTGGCCGATGGCACGGCGCGCGCAGGGGGCGAAATCGTACGCGATGCCGGGGTCGCCCCTGCCGTGCTGCGCGGCATGGCCGATGCCGGGCTGGTCGAACCCGCGCTGCTGCCGCGCCGGTCGCGCTTCGCGCCGCCCGACACCGACCGCGCCGGCCCGGCCCTGGGTGCGGAGCAGGACATCGCGGCGGCGGCGCTGCGCATCGCCGCCGGCCAGCGCGCTTTCGGCGTGACGCTGCTGACCGGCGTGACCGGGTCCGGCAAGACCGAGGTGTATTTCGAGGCGATCGCGGCGTGCCTCGCGCAGGGCCGCCAGGCGCTGGTGCTGCTGCCGGAGATCGCGCTGTCCACGCAATGGCTCGACCGCTTCACCGCGCGCTTCGGCGCCGCGCCGGCGCTGTGGCACTCCGAACTGACGTCGCGCACGCGGCGCGAGACCTGGCGCGCGGTGGCCGAAGGCGAGGCCCCGGTGCTGGTCGGTGCGCGATCCGCATTGTTCCTGCCGTTTCCCGACCTTGGCTTGATCGTGGTCGACGAGGAACACGAGACCGCCTTCAAGCAGGAGGAAGGCGTGGTCTATCACGCGCGCGACATGGCGGTGGTGCGCGCGCGGCTGTGCGAGGCCGCCTGCGTGCTGGTCAGCGCCACGCCGTCGCTGGAATCGACAGTCAACGCGCAGACCGGCCGCTACGCCGCGTTGCATCTGCCCGCACGCCACGGCGGTGCGGAACTGCCGGCGGTGGAAGCGGTGGACCTGCGCCGCTCGCCGCCCGAACGCGGCCGCTTCCTGTCCCCGCCGCTGGTCGAGGCCGTCACGCAGACCCTGGCACGCGGCGAGCAGGCGATGCTGTTCCTCAACCGCCGCGGCTACGCGCCCATGACGCTGTGCCGCGCCTGCGGCCACCGCCTGCGCTGCCCGAACTGCACCGCCTGGCTGGTCGAACACCGCGCCGCGCGGCGCCTGCAATGCCACCATTGCGGCCATGTCGAGGGCATCCCCGAAGCCTGCCCGGAATGCGGCGCCGCCCATTCCACCGTGCCGATCGGCCCGGGCGTCGAGCGCGTCCTGGAGGAAGCGACGGCGCTGTGGCCCGAGGCGCGGCGACTGGTCATGGCATCCGACACCATCCCCGGCCCCGCGGCGGCGGCGGCGGCGGCGAAATCCATCCAGGACCGCGCGGTGGACCTCGTGATCGGCACGCAGATCGTCGCCAAGGGGTGGCACTTCCCGCACCTCACGCTGGTCGGCGTGGTCGATGCCGATCTTGGCTTGGCGGGCGGGGATCTGCGCGCGGCGGAGCGCACGTTCCAGCTGTTGCACCAGGTGGCCGGGCGCGCGGGCCGTGAGGAACGCCCCGGCCGGGTGCTGCTGCAATCCTTCGCGCCCGAGCATCCGGTGATGCAGGCGCTGGTGGCGGGCGACCTCGATTCCTTCATGGCGGCGGAGGCCGAGTCTCGCCGCCCCGGCCATTGGCCGCCCTTCGGGCGCCTGGCCGCGCTGATCGTCAGTGCCGAGGACGAACGCGCCGCGGAACGCGTGGCACGCGACCTCGGCCTGGCTGCGCCGGGTGGCGATGGCGTGGCGGTGTTGGGCCCCGCGCCGGCGCCGCTGGCGATCCTGCGCGGGCGGCACCGGCGGCGGCTGCTGCTGAAGACGCGGCGCGACATCGCGGTGCAGCCGCTGCTGGAAGCGTGGCTGGCGAAGGTCAGCGTGCCCGGCAATGTCCGCGTGCAGGTGGATGTGGACCCGGTGGGGTTCCTGTAGCGGTGTCGCTGCGCTGAAGAACGGGGCCATCGGACGCGTGCCCTTGCGGCCACCCGCCGGATGCTCCGCGGCCTTCGCCGGGGGCACCATCAGCGCAGGCCGGACAGGCCGCGACGGCGGCGCGCTTCCAGAGTCCCGTGAAATCCGCGCGCTTCGAGCGCGCCGTGAAACCCGCGCGATTCCAGCGCGACGCGTGATACGCTACCGCAAGGATCGCGCTTGCGCCGTGTCGTCCAAGGAGCCTTGCGCATGATGGTCGCTGTCTTCGCCGCCCTGCTGCTGGCCCTGGTGCTCGACCGCATCGGGCGCCCCGGGCCGGCGCTCGTGGCGCTCGCGCTTGGCTTCGGGTTCTCGGTCTGGCTGTTCCTGTTTGAAATCTACAGCCCCGACTACGGCTTCCGGATGCCGTGGCTGCAGTCCTGGCGCGGTGTCGCCGCCGTGGCGCTGGGCTGACCCATGACAGGCAGCGCGCCCGCCCGGCTGTCCGCCACGCTCAACGACGCCTTCCTGCTGCTGATGCTGGCGACCATCGCCGGCATCCTCACCACGGCGATGGTGATGCAATACGCCTTCGGGGAACTGCCGTGCCCGCTGTGCCTGCTGCAGCGCGCGGCGATGTTCGGCGTGTGCTTCGGCATCATCCGCCACTTCCGCGACGGCGCGTCCGACCGCAATTACGGCATCGCGCAGGTCTTCGCGCTCCTGCTGCTGGTGATCGCAGTGCGGCAGACGCTGCTCGACATCGCCCCGCGCCCCGGCCACGCCTATGTCGGCAGCGCGGTGCTGGGCCTGCACATGCCTGTCTGGTCGGTGCTGATCGCGGTGGCGCTGCTGCTGGCCTTCGCGGTGAAGATGACGCTGCTGGGGGGCGATGCGCCGCCGCGTGCGGCGCCGCCGCTGGTGCGGGCGGCGCGGCTGCTGGGCGCCTACGTGCTGGCGCTGGGCACGATCAACCTGGTCTCGGTGGTCGTGCAGTGCGGTCTTGGGCAATGCCACACCATGGGCTACCGGCTGCTGGATTAGCAGCCGGCGCCCGCGCCTCAGCGCGCCGGGCGAACGCCCATCGCGATGGTGCGCTCATCCATCCGCGGATCATGCGTGAGCCCGCGGCGCACCGCCCAGGTGTTGATGTACTGCACCAGCTGGATCACCGGTTCTTCCTGCGCGAACAGCTCCACCGCCTCCTGCCAGATCGCCTCGCGCCGCTCGTCGTCTAGCGTGGCGGACCCGCGCGCGGCCAGCGCATCGAAAGCCGGCGAGGAGAAACGCGCATTGTTGTTCGCCCCGGTCAGCAGCTGCCGGTTGTTGGTGGCGATGGTGTTGACCAGGAAGTTCGACCCCTCGCCGGTCGAACTGCCCCAGGCGGCCATCTGCAGGGTGTATTCGATGCGCGCGCGGCGCGGCACGAAGGCGGTCCAGGGCAGGGCGTCGATCTGGGTGCGCACGCCGATGCGCGTCCACATCTGGCCGATCGCCTGGGTCAGCCGTGCGTCATTCGGCCAGCGATCATTCGGGGTATGGACCGTCACGCGAAAGCCGTTGGGGTAGCCGGCCTCGGCCAGCAGACGGCGCGCGCCGTCGGGGTCGTAGGCGCGCGGGCGGACGCGCGGATTGTAGCCGAAGGCCCCTTCCGGCAGCCATTGCGCGGTCGCGGTCGCGGCCCCTTCCATCACCTGGTCCACCAGCGCCTGGCGGTTGATCGCCATCGACAGCGCGCGGCGCACGCGCACATCCTTGAAGGGGTTCACAGCCAGCGGCTGGCCGGCATTGTCGGTGACCAGCGGCGTGCCGCCGTCGCGCGTGTAGTCCGGCGCCATGTAGACGGTGCGCAGGGACGGGATCTCGGTGACCGTCACGCGGTTGTCGCGGCGCAGCCGCGCGAGGTCGGACGTCGGCACCTGCTCGATCAGGTCGAGGTCGCCCGCCAGCAGCGCCGCGGTGCGTGCCGCATCATTGTTGACGATGCGATAGGACACCCGCGCCCAGGGTTCCGCACCACCGAAATACGCATCGTTGCGGGTCATCTCGATCCGGTCGCCGGAGCGGTACGAGACCAGCCGATAGGGCCCTGTGCCGATGGCCGCGCGGCCCGAGTTGAAATCCTCGGTCGCGGCACCCTCGGCCGCGTGGCGCGAGATGATGGAGACCGACGCGAGGTCGAGCGGCATCAACGGATGCGGCGCGCGGGTGTGCAGGCGGAGGGTCAGCGGATCCACCACCTCGACCCGCTCGATCGCGCGCAGGAAGCCCTGGAAGCCGCCGGGGCTGTTCGCCACGTTCGGCACGCGGGAGAAGGTGAAGACCACGTCGTCGGCGGTGAACGGCCGCCCGTCATGCCAGGTGACGTTGGGCCGCAGCTTGAATTCCCACACCCTCTCCGAGACCACGCGCCAGGATTCCGCCAGCGACGGCCGCGGACGGGCGCGTCCGTCGCGTTCCACAAGCCGGTCGAAGATGTGCATGGTGAGCGCGTTGTTCGGCCCGACATTGTGGAAATGCGGGTCGATGGTGGTGACCGGCGCGGCGGAGCCGAGCGTCAGCGTCTGCGCGCCGGCGGGCGCGGCGGCGAGAAGGGCGGCGAAGCCGAGGGCAGCGGCGGCGGATCGGTTCCGGCGGGGCATGGGGCTCTCTCCTATTCCTGGCTCCGGCATCTGCGCGCCGGGTTTCCACGATGGTGCCACGGTTGCCCGGCGGAGTCGCGCCCCCTGGCGTGTCAGGGCAGCGGCACCCCCGGCGCGGGCCTGGAGAGCAGGATGCCCACGAGGCCGGCTGCCGCGTCGCCCGGCAGGATCGTCACGCGCAGCGCCGCCGTCGCCTCCGGCAGATCCAGCATGAGGTCCGGCGCATGATCCATCCGGCCTTCGTGCAGCACGGCCTCATTGCCGTGCGTCACGATGAAGGGCAGGGCCGGCAGCGCGGCACCCGGCAGCGGCAGGAAGCGCAGGCGCCAGACCCCCGGCGCGACATCGGCAAAGGCGCCGTGCGCGCGGTGTGCCGGTCCGCCCACCGCCGCCGGCTCGACCCAGATCGCGGCGAAGCCGTCGGGCGTCAGCCGCGGCATGGCGAAGGGGCGCGCATAGTCCAGGTCCTCGGGGTCGAGCACCAGCACCTCCTGCCCGGTGATGCGCTCGGCCTGGGCGGTCAGGTGCGGCAGGCGGAGCTGGCGCCCGCGCAGCGGCCGTTCCGACCAGACGATGCCGCCGTCATGGGCCTGCCTGTCCCACAGCGTCCGCAACCGGAAGGCAGGCTTGGGCGACCCCGCGAGGTGCAGCATCCAGCCGCAGCGCCAATCCCCCGGCACCCCATTGCCGGGAATGAAGTTGAATTCCGGCGGCAGGAAGCGGATCGGGTGGCCGCCGCGGCGCACGGCGACGTTGATCAGGTTCTGCTCGATCAGGCTGCCGGCGGAGATGCCCCGGCCGAGGTCCCGCAGCAGGTGATGATGCGCCCGCGACAGCACCATCATCCCCGCATTGAAGTAGTCCGCCGGCGCGAAGGCCGGGCCGCCGAACATCGCGGTGGCTTCCGCGGTCAGCGCGGTACGGTCCGTCCGCGACCCTTCGGGGAAGACGCCGACGCTGCCGGGCGGGACCACCGCGAACAGGTCCGGGCAATGCGGGCGCAGGACGATGTCCGTGTCCAGCAGGATGAAGCGGTCATACTCGGCGGCGACCTCGGCGGCGGCAGCCTTGACCAGCGGCAAGGGCAGCGCGCCCGCGTCGCGCACCAGGCGGAGCTCGGCGCCGATCGCTTCTGCATAGGCCCTGATTCCGTGGCCGGTGATGGCCCATTCCGCCTCGATCTGCGCCCCGACGATCACGACGATGATCGCGCGCCGGCCTTCGGCTTGGGGCAGCGGCGCGGCGAAGCGGCGCGGGCGCAGGGCGACCAGGCCGTCCTGCACCGCCAGGAGGTCGAAGGTGGTGGCCAAGCGCCCGGCCGCTTCGGCGCCCACATTCGCCAGCAGCAGCATGCCGCCGGGGTCGATCAGCGCCGGCGCCGCCGTCGCCGCCGCAAGGCCGAGCGGGCCGGTCAGCAGCACCACGCCGGCCCGCACGCCGTCATCGGCCAGCGCCCGCAGCGTGCCCGCGAGATCGGGCTGTGGCGGGCGTATCCGCAGGTGCAGAAGCGGATCCTGCGGCAGCAGCGCCAGCATGTCGCGATGCTGGATCGGACCCGGGAAGATGCCCATCGCCCCGTCACCGCGGCGCAACCGCGCGGCGCGCAGCAGGGGGCGGATCTGGATGCCGCTCCAGGCGGTGAGGAAGCGCCGTGCCGACGGCGCATGCCGCGCGGCGAGGCCGGCGATGGCCTCGGCCATCGCAGGCGGCGCGGACTCGCTCAAGGCCGCGCCGTCCGGTTCAGCCCTGGCGTTCGACCATCAGCTTCTTGATCTCGCCGATCGCCTGCGCCGGGTTCAGCCCCTTCGGGCAGGTGCGCGTGCAATTCATGATGGTGTGGCAGCGATAGAGCTTGAACGGGTCTTCCAGCGCATCGAGCCGGTCGCCGGTGGCTTCATCGCGGCTGTCGGCGATCCAGCGATAGGCCTGCAGCAGCACCGCGGGGCCGAGGTAGCGGTCGCCGTTCCACCAATAGGATGGGCAGGCGGTGGAGCAGCAGAAGCACAGGATGCATTCCCACAGCCCGTCGAGCTTCGCGCGCTCCTCCTTGGACTGCAGGCGTTCGCCATCGGGCGGCGGGGGCGTGTCGGCCTTCAGCCAGGGCTCGACCGAGCGCAGCTGCGCGTAGATCTGGCTGAGGTCCGGCACCAGGTCCTTCACCACCGGCATGTGCGGCAGCGGCGAGATGCGGACGTCGCCGGTGACTTCCTCGATCGGCTTGAGGCAGGCCAGCGTGTTCAGCCCGTCGATGTTCATCGAGCAGGAGCCGCAGATGCCCTCGCGGCAGGACCGGCGGAAGGTGAGGGTGGAATCGACCTCGTTCTTGATCTTGATGAGGGCGTCCAGGACCATCGGCCCGCACTGGTCGAGGTCGATGTCGTAGGTGTCGGTGCGCGGATTGGCGCCGCCATCGGGGTCCCAGCGATAGATCTTGAACGACCGCACGTTCTTCGCGCCGGCAGGCGCGACATGGGTGCGGCCTTCGCCGACGGTGGAGTTCTTGGGAAGCGTGAAGGTGGCCATCTTGCTGTCCTTTGGGCCGGCCGGGCGCGCCTCCGGGGCCTTGCGGCCCCTCCGGCGCTCGGGCGGCCTGGTTCCTAGTACACGCGCGCCTTGGGCGGGAAGACCTGCACCTCGTTGGTCAGCGTGCGCATCTTCACGTCGCGGTAGTCGAGCTTCACCGCGTACCTGTCATCCACGCGCGCCAGCGTGTGCTTCATCCAGTTCTGGTCATCGCGGTCCGGATGGTCCTCGTGCGAATGCGCGCCGCGGCTTTCGTGGCGGGCATCGGCGCCATGGATGGTGGTCAGCGCGTTGCCGATCAGGTTGTCGAGTTCCAGCGCCTCGACCAGGTCGGAGTTCCAGATCAGCGAGCGGTCGGCGATCTTGATGTCGCCATAGCCGGCGGCGACCTTGTCCATCTTCTCGACACCCTCGCGCAGCAGGTCCGTGGTGCGGAACACCGCGGCATGGGTCTGCATGGCGCGCTGCATGGTCAGGCGCAGGTCGGAGACCGAGGTGCCGCCCTTCGCATTGCGCACGCGGTCGAAGCGGTCGAGCGACGCCTCGCCGGCCTTGGGCGGCAGCGGCGGCTGGGAGGCGCCGGGGCGGATCGTCTCGGCGGCGCGATGCGCGGCGGCGCGGCCAAACACCACGAGGTCGAGCAGCGAATTGGTGCCGAGCCGGTTCGCGCCATGCACCGACACGCAGGCTGCCTCGCCCACCGCCATGAGGCCGGGGACCACGCGGTCCTGGTCCTTCGCGGTCGCGGCCAGCACTTCGCAGTGAATGTTCGTGGGGATGCCGCCCATGTTGTAGTGGACGGTGGGCAGCATCGGGATGGGTTCCTTCGTCACGTCCACGCCGGCGAAGATCTTCGCCGTCTCGGAGATGCCGGGAAGCCTCTCGTGCAGGATGTCGGCACCCAGGTGCTCAAGGTGCAGGTGGATGTGGTCCTTGTGGGGGCCGACGCCGCGGCCCTCGCGGATTTCCATCGACATCGCGCGGGAGACGACATCGCGCGACGCCAGGTCCTTGGCCGTCGGCGCGTAGCGCTCCATGAAGCGCTCGCCCTCGGAATTGGTCAGGTAGCCGCCTTCGCCGCGCGCGCCCTCGGTCACCAGGCAGCCGGAGCCGTAGATGCCGGTCGGGTGGAACTGCACGAACTCGTTGTCCTGCAGCGGCAGCCCGGCACGCAGCACCATCCCGCCGCCGTCGCCCGTGCAGGTATGCGCGGAGGTGCAGGAGAAATAGGCGCGCCCGTAGCCGCCCGTGGCGAGCACCACGGTCTGCGCGCGGAAACGGTGGATGCTGCCATCCTCGAGGTTCCAGGCCGTCACGCCGCGGCACACGCCCTCATCATCCATGATGAGGTCGAGGGCGAAATACTCGACGAAGAACTCGCAGTTATGCTTCAGCGACTGCTGGTACAGCGTGTGCAGGATGGCGTGGCCGGTGCGGTCGGCCGCGGCACAGGCCCGCATGGCGGGTTCCTTGCCGTAATGCGTCATGTGCCCGCCGAAGGGGCGCTGGTAGATGCGCCCATCCTCGGTGCGGGAGAACGGCACGCCGTAGTGTTCGAGTTCGATGATCGCCGGCACCGCCTCGCGGCACATGTATTCGATGGCGTCCTGGTCGCCCAGCCAGTCCGACCCCTTCACGGTGTCGTACATGTGCCAGCGCCAGTCATCCTCGCCCATGTTGCCGAGCGCGGCGCCGACGCCGCCCTGGGCGGCGACCGTGTGGCTGCGCGTGGGGAACACCTTGGTGATGCAGGCGGTCTTGAGTCCCGCCGCGCCCATGCCGAAGGTGGCGCGGAGGCCCGCGCCGCCCGCCCCCACCACCACCACGTCGTAGGTGTGGTCCACAATGCGGTAGGCGCCGCTGGAAGGCTTGCTGATCGCGTTCATCGCACCCGTCTCATCCGTTCCGCGCGGTGGGGAAGCTGCCCTCCGGACCGCGTCATGTCCTCATGCCAAGTGGGCTCTCGCCGGCATCCTGCCAGGGGCGTCAGACCGCGATCCGCAGGACGGCGAGCGACGCCGCCAACCACAGCAGCGCGCAGATGCCCTTGATCGCCAGCAGCCAGCCCATCCGCGCCGTCTCGCCGCGCACGTAATCCTCGATCACCACCTGCAGGCCGGACGCGGTGTGGTGGAACGCCGCCGCCAGGAAGGCCAGCAGCAGCACGGCATTGAACGGGCGACCGATCCAGGCGGTCGCCTCGTGCCAGGTGCTGTCGGGCATCCGTGCCAGGCCGAACACCAGCCAGATCGTCAACGGCAGCAGGGCCACCGAGGTGACGCGCTGCATCCACCAATGATGCGTGCCGCCCTTGGCCGAGCCCATGCCGCGGGCGCGGCCGAGCGGGGAACGAAGCGTGCGGAGCGTGGGCTGGGACATCGCGCTCAGATCCAGGTGATCAGCAGGACCAGCCACGTCAGCGCTGTCAGCGCCGCGGTACCGATCAGCACCGCACGGCCGGTCATGTAGGTGGTCGGCAGGTCATACCCGCGGCCGCTGTCCCAATACAGGTGCCGCAGCCCGGCCAGCGTGTGGTACCAGACTACCGCCGTCAGGGCCATCAGGCCGAGGATCCCGAAGAAGGACCCGAAGAACCACTGCACGCCGTTGAACGATGCCTCGCCGGCCGCCGCCGCAGTCAGCCACCACACCAGGAAAACCATGCCCACCGACCACACCACGCCGGTGATGCGATGCGTGATCGACAGCGCGCTGGTGAGCTGCAGCATGTCGTAGGCTTGCAGGTGCGGCGACAGCGGACGACGCACGAGCGTGCCGTCCGAACGGCGGCCGACCATCACGGCCTCCCGCACATCGGTGGTCTTGGACATGGGTCCGAACTCCAGGCGGCCGCTTGCCCCGTCCCCGTATCGGGGGCTGTCGGCCTTGATCGGGCGCCTTTGTATGGTGCGGCGCGGCGGAGCGTCAAATCGCCGCGGTCCATTGGTCGTGTCGCGGTTCGGCGGTGACCGCGGGGCCTGCGCGCGAACCGGGACGCCGGGCGGCTATTCGATGCGGAGGCGGACGTCGCGCTCGCCGCGCCGGCCCTGGTTGTCGGCGATGGACCGCAGGATGCGGTGCTGCCCGGCCAGGATCCAGGATCCGATCACCGGATACCGCCCGCCGAAGACCGCCAGTCCGCGTATTCCTGCCGGACCCGCTGCTGGCCGGCATGGGGGCCGTCGGTGGCGATCCCGGGGGCGGCGATGTTCGCACCCATGATGGCCCGCGCCATGTCATGGATGAAAGTTGCGCCCGGGTGGCGTTGACGGCAAAGCCCTCCGCGCCCAGCGTTGTGATGCCTTTCACACGAGCGCCGCGATGACCGCCCCCGCTACCCCGCTGACCGGCCAGGACGCCCGGATCATCGCGTTGATCGGGACGGGGCACTTCCTGTCGCATTTCTATGTCCTGACGCTGCCGCCGCTGTTCCTGCTGTGGCGCGATGAATTCGGGGTGTCCTTCGCCGAGCTCGGCCTCGCGATGGCGCTGATGTCGGGCACCACGGCCCTGTTGCAGACCCCGGTCGGCTTCATGGTCGACAAGCACGGCGCGCGGCCCTTCCTCGTGGGCGGCACGCTGCTGATGGCGCTGTCGATCGCCGCCATGGCCTTCGCGCCGGGCATCTGGGCGATCTGGCTGCTGGCGATCCTGTCGGGCGTGGGCAACAGCGTCATCCACCCGGCGGACTACGCGATCCTGGCCGGGTCGATCGACAAGTCGCGCATGGGCCGTGCCTTCTCGCTGCACACCTTCACCGGGAACCTCGGCTTTGCGCTGGCGCCGCCGGTGGTGGCGCTGCTGGCGGCTGCGATGGGCTGGCGCGGAGCGCTGCTGCTGGTCGGGCTGCTGGGCGTGCCGGTGGTCGCCGCCATCCTGGTGCAGTCGCGCATCCTGCGCGACCAGGTGAAGCCGGCCAAGACCGGCGACGAGCCATCCGGGCGGCAGGTCCTGCTGTCGCGCCCGATCCTGCTGTTCTTCGGGTTCTTCATGCTGTCGTCCATGGCGGGGTCGGGCATCCAGGCCTTCGTCATCACCGTGCTGGGCAAGCTGTGGGGCACGCCGGTCGCCGTCGCGTCGATGGTGCTGACCGGCTACATGGTGGGGGCAACCGCGGGGACGCTGGTGGGCGGCTGGGTCGTGGACCGCAGCAAGCGCAACCTGATTGGCTTCGTGGTGGTGCTGACCGGTGTCGCGATCGCCATGATCCTGGCGCTCGGCCTGCTGCCCATCCCCGAACTGCTGCTGCCTGTGGTGGGGCTGATCGGCGGGTTGGCGCTGGGGTCTTCGCGCACGCCGCGCGACGTCATGCTGAAGGACGCGGCGCCGCCGGGGCAGGTGGGCAAGGTGTTCGGCTTCGTTTCGTCCGGTTTGCCGCTGGGCGGGGCAATCACGCCGGTGCCGCTCGGCTTCATCATCGACATGGGGTATCCGCAGCTGGTGCTGCCGGTGGTGGCGGGGCTGCTGGCGCTGTCGTTGCTGTGCGCGGGGTCCGCCCAGGCCGAGGCGCGCAGCCGCCGCGCCGCGCCGGCGCCGGCCGAATGAGGCCGGCAAGACGTCCCGATGGCCCGTTCGTCGGGACGGCGCGGGGTGGGCGTGGCCGCTGCGCGCAAGACCAGGACTTTTCATGGCTGGCCGGCGTGCGGCGCCCCCGGCCGGCGTGACCTATTTCGACGACCTGCTGGCCGCGCTGACCTGGGCGGCGGTGGCGGTGCTGGCGGTGGCGGGCGCGCTGAGTGCGTCGCGCAAGCAGCTCGATCCGGTCGGCTTCATCCTGATCGCCTGCCTGTGCGCCTTCGGTGGCGGGACGGTGCGCGACCTGATCCTGGGCGCGCCGGTGTTCTGGCTGGCGGTGCCGGGCATGGTGGCGCTGGCGGCGGGCCTGGCGCTGGCCGTGTTCTTCACCGCGCACCTGGTGGAACGCCGTTTCGTGGCGTTGTTGTGGGCGGATGCCGTGGGGCTCGGCCTGTTCGCCGTGCTGGGGGCGGACGCGGCGCTGCGGGCCGGCGCCAGCCCTTGGGTGGCGGTGCTCATGGGCATCATCACAGCGACCTTCGGCGGCGTGCTGCGCGACATCGTCTGCGCCGAGGTGCCGCTGATCCTGCGGCGCGAAATCTACGCTACCGCGGCCGCGCTCGGCGCCGTGGCGTTCATCCTGCTGCACGAGGGCGGGGCCAGCCGCAGCATGGCGATCTCGGCCGGCGGGCTGCTTGCCTTCGTCGCGCGCGCGGCCGCGATCCTGACCGGCTGGTCGCTGCCGGCCTATCGCGCCCGGCCCGGGCGCGACTACCCCGACAGGCGATGAGCCAGCCGACCCTCGCCATCCTGCTGACGCTCGCGGCGGCGTTTCTGTACACGCTCGGCTATGCGCTGGCGAAGATCCTGTCGGATACGCTCGACCCCGTGCAGATCACCTTCCTGCGCTCGGCGCTGGTGCTGGCGGGGTGGGGGCTGTGGCTCACGCGCGCGGCCGACCCCGTCGGTTCGCTGCGCCGCCTGGTCGCGCCGCCGCGCGCGATGGACCAGCGCCTGGCGGCGGCGATGCTGATCTTCTCCACCACGCTGGCGGTCCTCGGTTATTCGCTGGTGCCGGTGACCGAGGCCTCGGCGCTCGGCTTCACCGCGCCGATCATCCTGGTGGTGCTGGGCGCGCTGGTGCTGCACGAACGCGTGTCGCCGCGGCGCTGGGTGGCGGTGGCGTTCGGCTTCGCCGGCATGCTGGTGGTGGTGCGCCCTGGTGGCGAATTGTTCACCTGGGCCGCCGCGGTGCCGGTCGCGTCCGCGCTGACCTATGCGCTGTACCAAGTGATGACGCGGCGCATCCGCGGCGTGGCGGATGAATGGGACGCGACGCTGCAGGGCGCGCTGGCCGGGGTCGTGCTGCTGGGGCCGGCCATGGCCTGGCTGTGGCGCGCACCGGGTGCGGCGGAGACGGCGCTGATCGTGCTGTACGCCGCGGTGCAGACCGCCGCGCTGCTGTGCATCGCGGGCGCGGTGCGGCGTGCCGAGGTCTCGGGCCTGGCGCCCTGGCACTACTCGCGGATCGTCTTCGCGCTGGGCCTCGATGCGCTGCTGTTCGCGCGCATGCCGGGGCCCTGGGCGATTGCCGGCTGCGCACTGATCGCGGCCGGCGGGCTGGTGCTGGCCTGGCCGCGGCGCTGACTGGCAGGCGTCGGGCGACCAATCTCATTCTTCTGGCGTAGACGGTGAGAACGGACCGGCATCGTTCGACTTGGCCGCGGCGTTGATGATCGTAGATACTAGATCCTGCAATTCGTTCACCAAGCGTTGGCTGCGCTCGGGAATATCGACAAGGTCCTGTTTGCTGAGCGCGCGCGGCAACCGTTTGTGGTGTGTGCCGGCATACCGCAACATCTCCAGATCAAGCCCTCCGTCGCGCCGTATCGTGGCGATGGCGTGGACCAGCCAGTTGCGATCCCGTGCGGCACATCGCGCACGCCTGAGAATGTCAGAGCCTCGCGCCGCAAACGGAGCAAGAAGGTCAGACCCTTCGAAGGCTGCTTCAATGAACCTGATCTTCGGCTCCAGGAGGGTGGGGTAGCCGTTGCTCGGCTTGCCGAAACGGCCGTGGTAAATCGCGAGGCCGACGATGCAGTCGAGCATCCGCTCGATCTCGGCAAAGGCGATGACGGTCCTGCCGACCGCCGCCTCGTGCAGCGCAACGTTGTCCACCGCCAGTTTTCTTGGCATCTGCTCGAGCCCGCGCTACGCCCCGAACATCCCGTTGCGCAGCGCCAGTTCCGCGATCTGCACCGCATTCAGCGCGGCGCCCTTGCGCAGGTTGTCGCCCACGCACCAGAAGGCCAGCCCGTGTGGCACCGTCGGGTCGCGCCGGATGCGCGAGACGAAGACCGAATCCTCGCCGGCGATCTCGATCGGCGTGGCGTAGCCGCCATCCTCGCGCTGGTCCATCACGGTGATGCCCGGCGCCCCGCGCAGCGCGTCGCGGGCCTGCTTCTCGGTGATCGGGCGATCGAATTCGACATGCACCGCCTCGCCATGGCCGATCATGACGGGCACGCGCACGCAGGTCGCGATCACCTGGATGTCGGGGTCGAGGATCTTGCGCGTCTCGACCGCCATCTTCCATTCCTCCTTGGTGGAGCCATCGTCCAGGAAGGCGTCGATATGCGGAATGACGTTGAAGGCGATCGGCTTGGTGAACTGCTCGGCGAGCGGCGGATCGTTGACGAAGACGCCGCGGGTCTGCGACCACAGCTCGTCCATGGCCTCCTTGCCCGCGCCCGAGACCGATTGGTAGGTCGCGACCACCACGCGCCTGACCTTCGCGATGTCGTGCAGCGGCTTCAGCGCCATCACCATCTGGATGGTCGAGCAATTCGGGTTGGCGATGATGCCGCGCTTCGGGCGCGCGGCCAGCACGCGCCCGTTCACCTCCGGCACCACCAGCGGCACGCCCGGCTCCATGCGGAACTGCGAGGTGTTGTCGATGACCAGGCAGCCCGCCGCCGCCGCGCGCGGCGCGTGCACGGCCGACACCGCCGCACCCGGCGAGAACAGCGCCAGCGCCGTGCCGGCAAAATCGTAGCGATCCAGGTCGCGGACCTTCAGCACGGTCTTCTCGCCGAACGATATCTCGGCGCCGGCCGACCGGCCGGAGGCCAACGCCACCGCTTCGTCCACCGGGAAGCCCCGCTCGGCCAGCGTCTTTATCATCTCCCGCCCCACCGCCCCGGTGGCGCCCACGATCGCGACCTTCATGCCCATGCGCGTCTCCAGACCCCTGCGGGCGCCGCAGCCCGCGCCCGCGGTCTAGAACCTTTCCCAGCCGGGAGGAAACCGTGCCCGCCATGCTTGACCTGACGCGCCGCCAGCACGACCTTCCAACCAGGCGCGATCCTGCGTCTCCAAGGAAGGAGGACCTGATGGCCTGGAAGAAGCCCCGCGTGACCGAGATGTCCGTCGCGATGGAGATCAACTGCTACGCCTGCGCCGAAGCCTGATCGACCGGCGGCGGCTGTCGCCCGCCGGGCGCAGCCGCCGCCGCGTCCCCGGTGCGCGGCCGGGTGGCGCCCGAACCCCGGGCCGCGCCTGACCAGCCGCAGCTTCGAGGACCCGGGACCTTGGCCATTCGCGCGATCGTGATCGGTGCAGCCGCAGGCGGCGGGTTTCCGCAATGGAACTCCGCGGGCCCGGGCTGCCTGCGCGCCCGTTCGGGAGACCCCGCCGCCCCGCCGCGCAGCCAGGCATCGCTTGCCGTCAGCGCCGACGGCGCACGCTGGGTGCTGCTGAACGCCTCGCCCGACCTGCGTGCCCAGATCGCCGCGACGCCCGCGCTGCATCCCGCGCCGGGCCGCATCCGCCATTCGCCCATCGCCGCGGTCGCGCTGAGCGGCGCCGAGGTCGACACCATCGCCGGCCTGCTGACGCTGCGTGAACGCCAGGCCTTCGCGCTGTATGGCGGCGCCCCGTCGCTCGCGACACTGGACGCCAACCCGATCTTCAACGTGCTCGACCGCAGCCTGGTGCCGCGCCGCGACCTGCCGCTCGGCGAACCCGTGGCCTTGGCGGATGCGGCGGGCGACCCGCTCGGCCTGACGCTCGAGGCCTTCGCCGTGCCCGGCAAGGTGCCGCTGTTCGAGGAAGCCGGCGCCGATCCCGGCCGCGCCGATGATGGCGCCACCATCGGCCTGGCGCTGCGTGCCGGCGGGGGAGAGCTGCTGTTCATCCCCGGTTGTGCCGCCATGACACCGGCGCTCGCCGCGCGCATCGCCGGCGCCGACACCGTCCTGTTCGACGGCACGCTGTTCCGCGACGACGAGATGATCGCCGCCGGCGCCGGCCCCAAGACCGGCGCACGCATGGGCCACATGTCGATCGACGGGCCCGGCGGCACGCTGGAGGCGTTCCGTGCCATCCCGGTGCGCCGGCGCATCCTGGTGCATATCAACAACACCAACCCCGTGCTGCTGGCCGACAGTCCCGAGCGTGCGCAGGTCGCCGCCGCGGGCTGGGAGGTCGCGGAGGACGGCATGGAGATCGCCATCGCATGACCGACCTGATGTCCGCCCACGAGCTCGAAGCGCGCCTGAATGCGATCGGCGAGGAGCGCTACCACATCCACCACCCGTTCCACCGCCTGCTGCATGGTGGGCAGCTCGGCAAGGGGCAGGTGCAGGCCTGGGCGCTCAACCGCTACTACTACCAGGCCAGCATTCCGAAGAAGGACGCGACGGTGCTGGCGCGCCTGCCCACCGCGGAACTGCGCCGCGAATGGCGCCGCCGCCTGGTGGACCATGACGGGGACGGCACCGCGCCGGGCGGGATCGAGCGCTGGCTGGCGCTGACCGATGGCCTCGGCCTGGACCGCGACTACGTGGTCTCGCTGGACGGGCTGCTGCCGGGCACGCGCTTCGCGGTCGATGCCTACGTGGCCTTCGTGCGCGACCGGACGCTACTGGAAGCGGTGGCGTCGTCACTGACAGAGATGTTCTCGCCCAACATCATCAGCCAGCGCGTGGCCGGCATGCTGAAGAACTATGACTTCGTGTCGGAGACCACGCTGGCGTATTTCACGCCGCGGCTGACGCAGGCGCCGGTCGATGTCGCCTTCGCGCTGGACTACGTGAAGCGGGTGCCGCGCACACGCGCGGAACAGGACCAGGTGCTGGGCGCGCTGCGCTTCAAATGCGACCTGCTCTGGGCGCAGCTCGATGCGCTGCACTTCGCCTATGTCGCGCCGGGCCTGCCGCCGCCCGGTGCCTTTCGCCCGTGATCGACGCGGCCGCCATCCCACGCCTGGCCCGTGGCGTGAAGCTGCGCGAGGACACGGTGCGCGGCCGCTGGATCGTGCTCGCCCCCGAACGCATGTTCGTCCCCGACGACATCGCGCTGGAAGTGCTGCGGCTGGTCGATGGCGCGCGCAGCGTGGGGGCCATCGCGGACGAACTCGCCGCCCGCTTCGCCGCGCCGCGCGACGACATCCTGGCCGACGTGACCGAGATGCTCAGCGACCTCGCGGCCAAGGGCGTGGTGTCAGCATGACCGCCATCGCCCCGCCGCTCGGCCTGCTGGCGGAACTGACGCATCGCTGCCCGCTGCGCTGCCCTTACTGTTCCAACCCGGTCGAGCTCACGCGCGCCGCGGCGGAACTCGACACCGCGACCTGGGCGCGGGTGTTCCAGGAAGCCGCCGCGCTCGGCGTACTGCAACTGCATCTGTCGGGCGGGGAGCCCACCGCGCGGCGGGACATCGTCGAACTGGTCGCGGCTGCGGCGCAGGCCGGGCTCTACACCAACCTGATCACCGCCGGCGTGACGCTGGATGCGCCGCGCGTCGCCGCCCTGGCCGCGGCCGGGCTCGACCACGTGCAGCTCTCGGTGCAGGACGCCGAGGCGGCGGGTGCCGAGCGCATCGGCGGCATGGCCGGCGCGCATGCGCGCAAGCTGGAAGCCGCGCGCCACGTCACCGATGCCGGCCTGCCGCTCACGCTGAATGCCGTCGTGCACCGGCAGAACCTGGATCGCCTGCCGGCGCTGGTCGACCTCGCGCTGACGCTCGGCGCGGGCCGGCTCGAAGTGGCGCATGTGCAGTACTATGGCTGGGCGCTGGCCAACCGCGCCGCGCTGCTGCCCACGCGCGCGCAGCTCGACGCCGCCACGGCCACGGTCGATGCCGCGCGCGTCGCGCTGAAAGGGCGCCTGGTGATCGACTACGTGGTGCCGGACTACCATGCGCATCGCCCCAAGGCGTGCATGGGCGGCTGGGGCAGCCGGGTCATGGCGGTCTCGCCGGCCGGTCGCGCGCTGCCCTGCCATGCCGCCGAAAGCCTGCCTGGCTTCGACTTCCCCGACGTGCGCGCCATGTCCCTGCGCGACATCTGGGAGAATTCCGAGGCCTTCGCCCGCTACCGCGGCACATCCTGGATGGCCGAACCCTGCCGGTCCTGCGACCGGCGCGAGGTCGACTGGGGCGGCTGCCGCTGCCAGGCCTTCGCGCTGACCGGCGATGCGACAGCCACCGACCCGGCCTGTGCGCTGTCGCCACACCATGCGTTGCTCGACCTCGCGGTGCAGGACGCGGCCGTGGCGGATGGCCGCTTCACCTATCGCGAATTCGCCCGCGCCGCGCCGGCCGGCTGAACGCGCCGCCGCCCCGCGCCTTCGCAGGGGCGGCGGCGGCGTCACGCCGCGCGGACCGCCCGCAGGAAGCCATCCGCCCGCGTGCGCAGCGTATCGGCATCCCCGGCCAGCGCGCCGGAGGCCTCCAGCACCGCGCCCGCCGAGGTGCCGGTGGTATCGGCGGCCGAGCGGATCCCCTCGATCCGCCGCGCCACCGTATCCGTCGCCTGCGCCACCTGCGCGGCGGACCGCGCGATCTCCCGCGTGGTGGCCCCCTGCTGTTCGACCGCGGCGGCGATGGCGGTGGCGATGTCGCTGGTTCGGTCCACCGTCGTGCCGATGGCGCGGATGGCGTCCACCGCCTGGGTGGTCGCGCCCTGCATCTCCGCGATCTGGCGGCCGATCTCCTCGGTCGCCTTGGCGGTCTGGCCGGCGAGGTTCTTCACCTCGCTGGCGACCACCGCGAAACCCTTGCCGGCTTCGCCCGCGCGCGCCGCCTCGATCGTGGCATTGAGCGCCAGCAGGTTGGTCTGCCCGGCGATCTCGCCGATCAGGCGCACCACGTCGCCGATGCGCGATGCCGCTTCCGCCAGGCCGCGTACGGTGGAGTCGGTGGCCTTCGCCTCGGCCACGGCGCGGCGTGCCACATCGGCGGCCTCGGCCACGCGGCGCGTGATCTCCTCGACCGAGGCGGCCATTTCCTCGGCCGCGGCCGCCACCGCCTGGACATCCGCATTGGCCTGGGTGCCCGCCTCGCTGACCGCCATCGCCTCGCGCCCGCTTTCGGCCGCGGCCTCGGTCAGGCTGCGGGCGGATTGCTGCATCTGCGCTGCGGCGGCGGCGACCGAATTCACCACGGCGCCGATATCGGCTTCGAAGGTATCGGCCAGTTTTGCCTGTTCGGTCACGCGGTGCCAGGCGAGCATCGCGCCGGTATAACGGTTTTCGGCGTCGCGCATCGCGGTGACGTTCAGGTCGAGGGTTTCGGGCCCCATCTTCACCCGCGCCTTGTGCGGCAAGTTCGCCGGGTCAGCCAGCATGGTGCGGATGCGCCCGGGCATCTTGTGGAAGATGTCGATGCTCTGGCCGATCATCTCGTCCGCCTTGACCGGCATGTGCGCCTCCAGCGAGCGCGTCAGCTCCATCGAGAAGGCATTGGCGTAGTTGATGCGGAATTCGTCGTTCGGGTCGGCCACCAGCACGCCGATCGGCAACTGCTCGATCATCTGGCTGCGGGTGAAGGCCTCCGCCACATTGCCGCGCAGGCCTTCGACGGCTTCCGCGATGCGGCCGATCTCGTCGCGCCGGCCGCGGTCGGGCACGATCACGCTCGCACGCCCGGCAGCGATCTCGCCGATCGCCCCGGCCAGGCGGCGCAGCGGCGCGCCGATGCTGCGCGTCATGGCCCAGGCGGACAACAGTAGGACCAGCACGATCGCCGCCGCCGCCAGCAGCACGATGCGTTCCTGCCGCGCCACCGATGCGGTCACCGCCTGCGCCGTCGCTGCGTTGAGTTCGGTCAGGCGCGCATTGGCCGCGGTGACCGCGGCGCCGAAGCCGTCGCGCGCCGGCCTGGCGGTCTCGTCGCTGAAGCGGACCAGGGCTGCCGCCGTCTCGATGGCGGCGACGGCGCTCTCGCTCGCCTGCTCGGCGATGCGCCCGATGCGCTCCAGCTCCTCGCGCACGCGCGCGCTCGACTGGGCGGCGGAGATCGCGCCGCGCATGTGCACCCGCGCCTGGGCGGCGGCGCGGCGCGTGCGCTGCCCCTGCCGGTCGTCGCCGGTCGCGAGGTAGCGCAGCGCCGAGGCGCGCATGTCGTTCACCCCCTGGTGGAAGGCGATGAAGCGGGTGCGGACATCCTCCTGCTGGGCGCCCGACAGGTCGAATTCGATCGACGCATTGGCACCCTCGAAGGCCTGGTCGTATTCCGAGGCGCGCTGCAGGAAGCCCTCGTCGCGCGCGGCCAGGATGGCCAGGCGCAGACGCGCCTGTTCGGCGATGACCACGGCGTAGCCGCCGGCGCGCGTCGCGACGGCCGTGAGCAGGTCCGCCGTGGCGGGATCGCCGACCTCGCCCGCGGCCCGGCGCACCGTCGCGGCGGCGGAGTCCAGCGCGGCCTGCGCGGCGGCGCGCTCCGTCTCCACCTCGGCGGCCGAATTGGCGGCGCGCAGCGCCTGGGCGTGCAGCGGGGTATCGCGCGCCGAGGCCGTGGCGGCGGCCAGCAGCGCGCCGCTTCCCGACAGGCGCGCCTGCCGCGCGATCGCCCCCTCGAGGTCCTTGCCGGTGAGATAGATCGTGCCGACGACACCGCCCAGCATCAGGATGGCCACAAGACTCGAGGCGGCGAGCTTGAGCCCGACAGACAGGTTGAGGAACGCGCGCATGGACCCCCCGCGGAAATCGACCGCGGCATCATGCGCGGGCCAGGCTTAAGCCGCGGTGAAGCGCGGCCCCGCGCGATCCGACCAGGCGCGCCCGATGCCCAGGAACGCCAGCACCACCACCAGCGTGGTCCCGCCATGCCAGGCCAGCACCATCGCCGCCGCATCCAGGTGATGGAACAGCGACAGCCCGACCGAGGCGATCGCCGCCCCCGCCAGCCCGCCGAGGGCCGCCACCGGCACCGGCCGGATCGGCCCGGCATGGCGCAGCATCCACACGAGCGAGAGCGACAGCGGCACGCCCATCAGCACGATGAACCGGAAGCAGCCCCACGACGTGCCGAGCACCAGCGCCTGCGGCCCCTCGCGCGCGACATCCGCCATGCAGCCGAGCCCGAGCGAGCCGACCCAGGCGGCGGCCGTGGGCAGCGGCAGCATCGCCCAGCGCGCCGAGCGGTCGGGCAGCGAGAGTTCGAAGGCCGCGATCGCCGCCAGCACGCCGGTGCTCAGCGCGAAGACCAGCTGCGCCACCTCGTGCGGGCGCGACAGCCGGTCCATGAGGTCGTGCCGCGGCCCGGCCAGGACTACGCAGGCCGCCACCAGCAGCACGGCGAAGCCGATCCAGCCGGCGGCGCGCAGCAGCGGCGGCGCCAGGCGCTTCACGGGACGCAGGTCAGCGGCGAGCCGGCGGATCAGGTCATCGGTGTTCATCGGTCTTCCTCCACGCCGAACTTGCGGCGCAGGGTCTTGAGGGCACGGTGGGTGGCGACCTTCAGCGCGCCGACGGACATGCCGGATCGTTGCGCCGCGTCGGCCAGCGGCAGGTCTTCGAGCTTGGCCAGGCGCAGCGCGGTGCGCTGGCTCTCGGGCAGTTCAGCCACCGCGTCACGCAGCTGGCGATTGGCGACACGGTCCTCGCCGGTCACCCCAGCGGGCGCGGCCAGCGTCTCGGCATGGTCGTCGATCGGGTTCTCGCGTCCCGCGCTGCGGCCGCGGCGGCGCAGCCGGTCGATGCAGCGGCGTTCCGCGATGGCGGCGATCCAGGGCCGCGCCGGGCGCGACGGGTCGTAGGTGGCGAGCATGCGATGCACGGTCAGCAGCGTGTCCTGCACCGCGTCCTCGGCCTCGGCATGGTCGGCGATGCGCCGGCGCGCGATGGCGCGCAGCAGCGGAAGGCAGTCGCGCAGCAGCCGGTCATAGGCGCGCGCATCCCCGCGCTGCGCCGCCGCCAGCCAATCATCCCAAGCCCCATCCGCGTCCCGCGTCACCGACCACCCGCCCTGTCGCAGCCGCACTCTACGCGCCCCGGTTGCGAGCGCGAAACCTTCCAGCAGGATGGCGGCACTCATCGGGCCGCCGCCGGGCACAGGCGCCGGCGCTCCACCGCCAGCGCGAAGCCGACCAGCACGGCGATGCCGGCCAGGGTCAGCGCCGGGTCGAGCCACCATACACCGGGATACAGGCGCAGCCCCGCCGTCACGATCCAGGACAGGAACAGCCCGATGCAGAAGACATCCAGGCTGTGCCGCCCGACCGCCGCCAGCGCCTGGGCCACCGCGCCGTGCATCCAGCGCGCGTCGCGCGGCACCAGCACCGCGACCAGGTAGGCGATCGCAAGGCCATGCAGCAGCGCCAGCGGGCCCAGATGCGTCTTGCCGGCCAGCGTCCAGATCGTCTCGACATCCAGGCCGCCGCCGAAGCCTTCGCCCAGGCGCTGCACGAAGCCCAGCACGATGATGAGCACGGACAGCGCGATCATCCAGCCATGACGGCGCACCGCCGCGCCCTCCAGCAGCGCCCGGCGGCCGAACCAGGCGCCCAGCATGAAGGCGAATTGCCAGGCCAGCGGATCCAGCCCGACCGGCATCCACCCCCAATACTGCCAGGCGCCCACCTGCACCCCCGCCCACAGCACGGCCGATGGCAGCAACGCCCAGGCGCCCCAGCGCGCGACCAGCCACAGCACGCCCGGCAGCGCCAGCATCGCCAGGATGAAGACCGGCAGCACGTCGATATAGTTCGGCAGGTACAGCAGCGCGGCCGCGCCCCACAGCGCCGTCAGCGGGTCGGTCGCGAGCAGTCCCCAGGACAGCCGCTCCACCTCGCCGGGCAGCGGCAGGGCCTGTTCGGCCCACAGCACCATCACGCCGAACAGCAGGAACAGCGCCATGTGCTTGACCCACAGCCGCGCCGCGCGGCGCCAGGTGTCCTGCGCCGCCGCCGCCTCCCCGTCGCGCCGCGCCTTCAGCGTGAAGACGGACGCAAGCACGAAGCCGGACAGGAACAGGAACTGCCCCGACGAGTCCGACAGCCCCCAGACCGCATGGATGCCATAGGCGCCAAAGGCCGACCCCACCGCATGGGCACCGAAGATCGACACCTGGAGCCAGCCGCGCAGCACGTCCAGCCGCAGGTCGCGCGATGGCCGGGCGAGCGGGCGCGGCGGTGCGGCCAAATCGGTTCGGGCCATGGGCAGGGGGTCTCCGGCGGGGCCGTGGAACGGCGCTAGGCCAGGGTTCGCCGGACGTCGCAAAACGGTTACGCGAGGCCGTGCCGCGAAGGGGCTTGCCGACTCGGAGGCGGGCGGGGGAGAGATGGAGCGTGCTTCACCTCATCAAGCTGTCGGTCGGGCCGAAGGATGTCGCGGCGCTGGCCGCCATCCAGTCGGAGCGCCTTCGTACCGACCCACCGCTGCGCGCCTGGACGCGCATGTTCCCCAAGCGGATCGATGAGATCGCCGATGGCGGGTCGATCTACTGGGTGGTCGCGGGCTTCGTGCGGGTGCGCCAGCGCGTGCTGGGCCTGCGCGAGGAAGCCTGGGACGACGGCACCCCCTGCGCGGCGCTGTTGCTCGACCCCACGCTGGTGCCGGTCGAGGCGCGGCCGATGAAGGCCTTCCAGGGCTGGCGCTACCTGAAGCCCGAGGAAGCGCCGGCGGATGTGGCGCAGGGCCGCCCGGCGGCGCGCGGGCTGGATTGCCTGCCGCCGGGGCTGCGGCGCGACCTGGCGGAACTCTGCCTGATCTGAACGGCGCGGTGCCGTCTACTCGATGCGCGGCAGCGCGATCTGGCCCTGCGGGTTCGACGTACGGGTGCCGCCGCCGATGCGGGTGTGCACGATCTCGACCGACTCGCCGAAGAAGTCCACGCGGCGCGCCTCGAACTGGTCGCCGCGGTCATCCTGCCAGCGCAGCGTGGACCCGCTGACCGTCGCGCGGTGGCGGCTCCAGGCCGGCGGCAGGCCGTCCGAGAAGCCGCGGGGCGACCCGACGCCAGCCGCCAGCAGCACGTCGGCCACGCCGGCCGCCGCATCCACCGAGAGCACGAACAGCATGTAGTCCCGCCCGGTCCGGTTCCACCGCGCGCTGCCGCCCCAGGCGCCGAGCAGCGGATGCGCGCCGCGGCCGGTGCCCGCGGCCGCCAGGTCGGGCGGCAGCGGAATGCCCTGCCGGTCGGCCACCTGCCGCGCGGCGGCGAAGGCCAGCACGGCGCCGGCGGGCGGCGCGACCGGCAGTGCAGCAGGCGCCGGCCCGCGTGGCGGCACCACGACCGGCGGCGCGGCAGGCGCCGGTATGGCCGCCAGGGGCGGCGGCGGCGCGGTCGGCCCGCGCCCTGGGCGCAGCACCACCTCGGTGATCAGGCTGCTGTTGTCCCAGGGCACCTGCTGCCCGCCCGTTGCTTCAACGACCGACCGGCGCACGCGCGTCATCAACTGGCGGATCTCGAGGCCAGGCGTGGCCATGTGCTGCAGCAGCGCGGCCGCGAAGGGGCTGTTGCGCCCCGCGCCATCCTGCGCCACCGACCCCGGGCTGGTGGAGAACGCGATCAGCGTCCCGAGGTCCACCGCATCCACCTGCGCCAGCCCGCGCCCGATCGACCGGCTGCCCGACAACCCGCGCACCTGCGCCGCGAGCGGATTGTCCCGGCACGCATCCAGGATGAGCACCCGCGTCCGTGCCCCCTGCATCGCGCGGGTGACGAGCTGCAGGGAGACCAGTTCGTAGTCCACGTCCCGGGCATGAGCCAGCCGGGCATCGACCGGCAGGAGGTAGTTCTCGCCGCCGACCTGGATGCCATGGCCTGCGAAATAGAACAGCGCCAGCTCCGCCTGGTCTGCCGATTGGCCGAAGCGGCGCAGCGCGGCACCGAGTGCCTCCCGCCCCGCATCGCGCACCAGCTCGACCGAGAAGCCGGCGCTGCGCAGCGCGCCCGCCACGGCCGCCGCATCCGCGCCCGGATTGGCCAGGCGGGGAACGGCGGCATAGGTGCCATTGCCGATGACGAGCGCGACACGCTGCGCCGATGCCGGCAGCACCGTGGCAGCCAAGGTCAGCAGGAGGATGATCAGGATGTGGCACGGCCTGCGCATGGCGGTCGCCTCCCGGCACGGGATCACTGTTGGGTGATACTACCCGGTTCGCGCTCAAGTTGCCGGAAATTAAGGTGCCTGCCACCACAGGGAGAGACGTGGCCTGCCATGTTTACCGGGTCGCGGCGGCTTATTCCCGGCAGGCCGCTGCTCGACTGGCCCGGTCTTCGGAGCGGGTTCTTGGGGCCGGCTGGTTCACTCCAGCCGGCCCTTATTTTTGTCCGGGTGCTGCCTCGGCTTCGATCAGCGCCAGCAGCCCCTCGAGCAGTTGCGCCGGCGAGGGCGGGCAGCCGGGGATCAGCAGGTCGACCGGCAGCACGGCGCCGACGCCGCCTTCCACCGCATAGGATCCCTTGAACACGCCGCCATCCACGGCGCAGTCGCCGGCTGCCACCACCCAGCGCGGTTCGGGCGTGCAGTCCAGCGCGCGCTGCAGCGCCTCGGTCATGTTGCGACAGGCCGGGCCGGTCACCAGCAGCACATCGGCATGCCTGGGCGAAGCGACGAAGCGCAGCCCGAAGCGTTCGAGGTCGTAGGCGACATTGGCCAGCGCGTTCACTTCCAGCTCGCAGCCGTTGCACGACCCGGAATCGACTTCGCGGATCGACAGGCTGCGGCCCAGCCGGACGCGCGCGCTGGCGGCCATGCGCTCGCCCAAGGCGACCACGGTGTCCTGTGGGGCGGCCGCGGCCTGGTCGGTCAGCGGGCGGCCGACCAGCGCGCGCACCAGGCGGGGCCAGAGCATCAGGTGCACTCCAGTGGGATCTGCGTCATCACGCTCTCTCCGGCGCGATGCATTTTTTATCACGCACCCTCCGGCGCGATCGGCACAGCGCCCCTGGCGATGGGCCGCTCACAGGTCCACCCCGCTGTAGGAGCAGTTGAAGGATTTGTTGCACAGCGGGAAGTCGGCCACGATGTTGCCCTCGATCGCCGCTTCCAGCAGCGGCCATTGCAGCCAGGACGGGTCGCGCAGGAAAACCGCGCGGATCAGCCCCCCATCATCCAGCCGCAGCCAGTGCAGGCATTCGCCGCGGAAGCCCTCGACCAATGCCGCGCCCTCGCCGGCGCGGGCGGGCAGGGGGGCCAGCGTCGGGCCCTCGGGCAGTGCCATCAGCAGGCGGCGCACCAGGACGATGGATCCGCGCAGTTCGGCGATGCGCACGCGCACGCGCGCATCGACATCGCCGCCCGCCTCGACCGCCATGGCGGGTGCAAGAAGGTCATAGGGCGCGTAGCCCGGGGCGATGCGCGCATCGAAGCGCCGGCCTGATCCGCGCCCGACGAAACCGCCGGCAGCGAAGCGCCGCGCATGCCCCGGGTCGAGGAAGCCGGTGCCCACCACGCGGTCCTGCAGGCTGGCGTGGCTGTCATAGATGCGCAGCAGGGAAGGGATGTCCTGTTCGACGGCCGCCAGGGCGGCGAGGATTGCCTCGCCCCCGCCGGGTGCAATGTCCAGCGCGACGCCGCCGGGCAACACGCGGTCCATCATCAGCCGGTGGCCGAAGGCGGCGGCGCAGGCGCGCAGCACGCCTTCGCGCAGGAAGCCGCAGCGCGCATGCGGGAAGGCGAAGGCCGCGTCGTTGCACACGAAGCCCCAGTCATTGAGATGATTGTGGATGCGCTCCAGCTCCGCCATGGCGGCGCGCAGTGCCACGGCGCGCGGCGGCGGTTCCACGCCGAGCGCGGCCTCGGCGGCGGCGGCGAAGGCCCAGCCATGCGCGACGGTGGAATCACCCGACAGCCGCGCGGCGAAGGCGGCTGCCGCGCGCACCGTCTTGCCCAGCATCAGCGACAGCGTGCCCTTGTGCTTGTAGCCCAGCCGCGCCTCCAGCCGGACCACGCATTCGCCCTGGATGTGGAAGCGGAAATGCCCCGGTTCGATCACCCCGGCATGGATCGGGCCGACCGGGATGACGTGGATGCCCTCGCCCTCGACCGGCAGGAACTCCGGCTGCGGTGGCTCCGCGCCGGGGCGCGGCGCGGGGTTGCCCGACATCGGGCCGGCGATGCCCCAGCGGCCATGGTCGAGCCAGGGCCGGTCGTCGACCGCACCGTGCGCGACCAGTGCCCATAGGTCGCGGATGGCGCGTTCGAAGCGGATCGCGCCGGGCCGCGCCGGCGACAGCGCGGCATAGCGCCCGCCCTCGGCCGGGGCGGAGGCGAACAGAATCGCACCGCTCTCCTCATCGAGGAACCCGGCGTGGACGACGCCCGGTTCCGCCCACATCCCGAGCAGCGCCAGCGCCGGTTCCGCCAGCAGCGCCGCGGGCAGTTCTGCCCAGGCCTCGGCGGTCAGCACGAAGCGTTCGAAGGGCTGCGCGCCCTGCGGCGTACCGCTGCGGATCAGGGCGAGCGCGCTCATCCGATCACCCGTGCGGCCTGCATCAGCATCGCCGCCAGCGCCGTGGGCATGGCCAGCGCCAGGATGGCGGCCAGCGCCAGGTGCAGCCAGAGCGGCGCTGCCGCCGCCGCCTCGCGCCAGCCATTGGGCGCCGCTGCGGCATCGGGCGTCGGCGGGCCGAAGCACAGCGCCTGCAGCACCGTGACCAGGGCCGCCAGCGCCACCACCATGCCGAAGGCCAGCGGCAAGGCGAGCCAGGGCATCTCCGCCGCCGCCACGCTGAGCAGCCGGAATTCCGACGCGAACAGCAGGAAGGGCGGCAGCCCCGCGATCCCTGCGATGGCCAGCGCCAGGCCCCAGCCCAGCGCGGGATGCGTGGACACCAGCCCGCCGATATCGGCGATCTTCTGGCTGCCCTTGGCCTGCGCTGCGCGCCCCACGCCGAAGAACACCGCGCTTTTCACCAGCGAATGGCCCAGCAGGTGCAGCAGCCCCGCCAGGTTCGCCGCAGCGCCCCCCAGGCCGAAGGCGAAGGCCGCCAGGCCCATGTGCTCGATGCTGCTCCAGCCGAAGAAACGCCGCGCATCGGCCCGCCGCCACAGCGCGAAGGCAGCCAGCAACACGGACGCGAGCCCCAGCGCCAGCAGGAACGGCCCCGGCGCGAGCGCCGCCGGGTTCGCGCCCACGATCGCCTTCGCCCGCAGCACCGCCAGCATCGCCGCGTTCAGCAGCAGCCCCGACAGCACCGCCGAGATCGGCACCGGCCCTTCCGCATGCGCATCCGGCAGCCAGGAATGCAGCGGCACGAGCCCCGCCTTGGTGCCATAGCCCAGCAGCAGGAAGGCGAAGGCCAGGTTCAGCGTGGCCGGGTCGCAGCGCGCCGCGACCTGCATCAGCGCCGCCCAGGACAGCCCCGTCTCCTCGCTCAGCAGCGGCTGCGCGGCCAGGTACAGCACGATGGTGCCGAACAGCGCGAGCGCGATGCCCACGCCGCACAGGATGAAGAACTTCCACGCCGCCTCAAAGGCCGCCGGCGTGCGATGCACCGCGACCATGGACACGGTGGCGAGTGTGGCGATCTCAACCGCCACCCACATGACGCCGAGGTTGTCGGCCAGCAGGGCCAGCGTCTGCGCCCCCATGAAGATCTGGTAGGCGGCGTGGTAGGCGCGGATGCGCCAATGGTCGAAGCCCTCCTGGTCGAGCGTCGCGGCGGAAAACACCGACGTCGTCAGCCCGACGAAGGCCGAGACCAGCACGAAGGGAATGTTCAGCGCATCCGTGCGCGTCCAGCCGTGTTCGGCAAACGGCATCGTCGCCAGCGCGACGGCCAGCGCGAAGGTGCCCGCGCTGACCACGACATTGGCCGCCGTCGCGCGCCGCAAATCCGGGATCGCCGCGAGCGCCAGCGCGCCCACCCAGGGGAAGAAGACGATGATCCACTGCAGCGGCATCAGCGCCGCTCCCCGCGATGTTCCTCGAGGCTGCCGGTGTCCAGCGTGTCGAAGCGCTCCCGGATCTGGAAGGCAAACACGCCGGCCACCACCGCGATCATCAGCACCAGCGCGGCGGTCGACAGCTCCACCACCAGCGGCATGCCAGCCACGCCGATCGCCGCCAGGATCAACCCGTTCTCCAGGCTGAGCAGCCCGATCACCTGGCTGATGGCGTTGCGCCGGGAGATCATCATCAGCATGCCCAGCAGCACGACGGACAGCGCCAGCGCCAGGTTCTCCCGCGCCAGCGCCCGCACGCCCTCGGTGGCCGGCAGCACCACCAGGATGGACAACGCGACCAGCGCCACGCCCGCCACCAGGGACGGGCCGATGCCGAGGGCGGTCTCGACCGTGCGATGCAGATCGAGGCGCCGCACGATGCCGTGCAGCGCGAGCGGGATGAGCACGCCCTTCGCCGCCATCGCCAGCACTGCCGTGACATAGAGCGCCGGCGCGCCCTGCGCATGCGCCGCCCATGCGGCTGCCAAGGCCAGCAGCGCGCCCTGCATGGCAAAGGCGTTGATCACCGCGCCGATTCGTCGCTGGTACAGCAGCACGAAGGACAGCAGCAGCACGCCGCCGCCCAGCAGATGCGCCACATCGTAGCCGAGCTGCCCGAAGCTCATGTCAGCCCCGTCGAGACGAACAGGTAGATCGCGCCCAGCAGCCCGAGCAGCAGCGCCGCGCCGAGGAATTCCGGCACGCGGAACACGCGCATCTTGGCGATCGCGCTCTCGAAACCCGCCAGCGCCAGGGCCAGCGCGCCCATCTTCGCGACCCAGGCCGCCAGCCCCACCACCCAGACATGCGGCGCCGCGCCCGCCGGCGCCTGGCCGAAGGGCAGGAACACTGCCGACAACAGCGCCAGCCACAAGGTCAGGCGCAGCATCGCCGCGTATTCCCACAGCGCCAGGTGCCGGCCGGAGGCCTCGAGGATCATTGCCTCGTGCACCATGGTCAGTTCCAGGTGCGTCGAGGGGTTGTCCACCGGGATGCGCGCATTCTCGGCGATCGCGACCGCGACCATCGCCACCAGCGCCAGGCCGAGGGAGACGCGCAGCCCGAGCCCGCCGTCCCGGAAGGCCGCGGCGATGGCATCGAGGTTCGTGGTGCCCGCCAGGATCGCGAGCGTCAGCGCCGCCACCACCAGCGCCGGTTCGGCCAGCGCCGCGAAGGACATCTCCCGCGCCGCACCCAGCCCGCCGAAGGGCGTGCCGACGTCCATCCCCGCCAACGCCATCGCCACGCGACCGAGCGCGAGCAGCCCCGCCACCAGGATCAGGTCCGACAGCGGCGCGAACACCATGCCGCGCGCGAAGGACGGCACCAGCGCCGCCCCCGCGACCGCTGCCCCCACCGCGATGTAGGGCGCGGCGCGCGACACGGCGGATGCGTTCTCCGCCAGCACGGGCGTCTTGCGCAGCAGCTTCAGCAGGTCGCGCGTCGGCTGCAAAGGGTCGGCGCCGCGCCGGCCCATCATGCGCGCCTTAAGCCAGCGCACCACGCCGGTCAGCAGCGGGGCGGCGGCCAGGATCAGTGCGATGTGCAGCGCCTGTGCGATGATGCCCCAGACCAGCGCCACCTCAGCGCCCCCCCAGAACGGCGAGAAGCGCCAGCATCAGCACGACGGCCCCGAAGGTCAGGCCCAGGCATTGGCGGATCGACAGGTCGCGCAAGCGCTCCGCCTGCGTCGCCAGCGCCTCCCGCGCGCGCGGCAGCGGGCCTTCCAGCGCCACCAGCGCCGGGTCGTGAAAGCCGGCATCGAGCCGCGCCGCGCCGGTCGCGCCGGGCGGCGGCATGGTCACTGCCTCGCGTGCCGCGAGCAGGCTGGTTCCCAGCATCCGCCGCAGCGGCTGCCCGAAGCCGGCCGCCGAGGGCTGCGACGCCGGGTCTCCGAAGGGCAGGTGCGCCGGGGCGGCGATGAAGCCGCAATCCCAGGCCGGCCCGCGCATGACGTGGCCGGGCGCGCCGAACCGCGCGACACCCCCCGGCGCGCGCCGCCGCACGAACCACAGCGCCGCACCGACCGCCGCCGCCAGCAGCAGCGCCACCAGCACTGGCCAGTAGCGCGCGCCACCCTCTGCCGCGCCGACCGACAGCACGCCCGCGCGCGGCGCGCCGGCCCCGGCCATGAGGCGCAGCGCCGGCTCCGCCAGGTCGAGCAGCACCCCCGGCAGCAGCCCGAAAGCCACCGTCAGCCCGGCCGGCACCAGCAGCGCCCAGCGCGCCGCCCCGCCAGCCTCCTGCGCTCCAGCAGCGCGCGGCGTGCGCGGCCGCCCGAGGAACACCAGCCCCCAGAAGCGCACCATCGCCGCCGCCGCCAGTGCCGCCGCCAGCGCGGTCAGCGCCGTGGCCGCCGCCACGCCGATCTGGAACGGCAGGTCGCCCACGCGCCAGGCCGCCAGCAGCGCCTGCAGCAGCAGCCATTCCGACGCGAAGCCCGACAGCGGCGGCAGCGCGGCCGCAGCACCCACCCCCACCAGCGCCGCCCAGGCAGTGACCGGCATGCGGTGGATCAGCCCGCCCAGCCGGTCGATGGCGCGTGTTGCCGCCCCGTGCAGCACCTCGCCCGCCGCCAGGAACAGCAGCGTCTTGAACACCGCGTGGTTCAGCGCGTGCAGAAGCGAAGCTCCAGAAGCCAACGCCGCCAGCGCCGGCAGGTCCGCCCCGCGAAAGGCCATCGCCAGCCCGAGCCCGATCGCGATCAGCCCGACATTCTCGATGGTGGAACACGCCAGCAGTGTCTTGGTGTCGTCCTCGAGGTTCGCGCGCAACGCGCCGATCACCGCGGACGCCGCCCCCAGCGCAATCAACGGTGCCCCGAGCCAGAAGGGCTGCGCCGGGCCCATCAGGTCGAAGACGAAGCGCGCCAGCACGTAGAGCGCGACCTTGGTCATCGCCCCGGACATCACCGCCGAGACATGGCTGGGCGCGGCCGGATGCGCGAGCGGCAACCACACATGCAGCGGCGCGATCCCGGCCTTCGACCCCGCGCCCGCGATCACCAGCGCCAGCACCGCCGCCGCGCGCCATCCCTCCGGCGGTGCGTCGCGCAGCACCGCGAAGGCAACATCGCCCGCGCCGCCCGCCAGCACGCCCAGCGCCAGGATCAGCGACAGCCCGCCGAACCCCGCGAAACCCAGGTAGATGCGTGCCGCGCGCCGGTTCGCCGCCTGGGCATCGTCATGCGCGACCAAGGCCCAGGAGGCCAAGGACATGGCCTCGAAGCCCAGGAGCAGGGTGAAGCCGTCCGCCGCCAGGATGGTCAGCGCCATGCCGGCCAGGAACAGCGGCCATGGCACCAGCAGCCTTGGCGCGACCGGACCATGCACCCCGCCGAAAGCGAACAGGGAGGCACAGGCCGCCGACAGCCCCACCGGCAGCAGGAACCATGCCGAAAGCGGATCGAGCGCCAGCCGCGCTAGGCCCCAGGGCGGCCCGAAGGGCAGCGTCAGGCTGGACACCCCGCCCAGCAGCCCGGCCAGCCCGCCAGCCGCCAGCAGCAGCCCCGCCAGCGCCACGCCGCCATGCACCACCCGCGCGCCCAGCACCGACCGCGAAAGCGGCCACGCAGCGACCCCGAGCACCACCAGGGCGCCGACCAGAAGGGCGAGGGCCGTCAGCACGGCCGGCACGGGCAGCGAGTCACCCCGGCAGGCTACCGCGCCGCGCCGCGCCGCGGCCAGCCTGCGAGGTCGCCAGCACCGACCGTTCCGCCGGCCGTATCGCCCGGGCCGGAACGAACCCGACCTTCCCCGACGGGCGGCGACCCGATTCCCCTTCCGACCGGGGGCAAACCGCGCTAGACGCGGCGCCGCCTCATTCGGGGGCCAATCATTCGGAGGCTCGGGCGCCATGCGCCGCCACGACCGGCCGCAGCACGGCCACCAGGCCCGGTAGAGATGCACGCGCTGCTCGGCTTCAGCCGCGGGGTGGATTGGGTGAACGCGCTGTTCGGCCGCGTGGCTGACTGGCTCGTGCTCTCGGCCTGCGCGATCAGCGCCGGCAACGCCGCCATGCGCTACGGCTTCTCGCTGTCGTCCAATGCGTGGCTGGAGGTGCAGTGGTACCTGTTTGCCGGCACCGTCATGCTGGGTGCGGCCTATACGCTGAAGCGCAACGGGCATGTACGCGTCGACATCGTCTATGGCTGGGTTGCGCCGCGCACCAGGCTGTGGATCGACGTGTTCGGCATCATCTTCTTCCTGATGCCGGCGATGCTGCTGCTGGCCTGGATGACCTGGCCCGTCTTCTGGGATTCCTGGATGCGCGGGGAGACCTCCGCCAATGCCGGCGGGCTGCTGCGCTGGCCGGTGAAGATCCTGATGCCGCTCGGCTTCGCCCTGGTCAGCCTGCAAGGCCTGTCGGAACTGGTGAAGCGCATCGCCGCCCTGCGCGGCATGGACCCGGCCGTCGTGCGGCTCGACGAATACCAGCGGCCGGAACAGTGATGCCCTCGCTCGAGATCATGCCGGCGCTGATGTTCGGCGGCCTGGTGGTGTTCCTGCTGCTGGGCTTCCCGGTGGCCTTCAGCCTGTCCGCCGTCGGGCTGTTCTTCGGCTTCCTGTCGATCGAACTGGGCTTCTTCACCACCGCCTATCTCGGCAACCTGCCGCTGCGTGTCTTCGGCATCCTGTCCAACGACCTGCTGCTGGCGATCCCGTTCTTCACGCTGATGGGCGCCATCCTGGAACGCTGCGGGTTGGCGGAGGATCTGCTGGAAGGTACGGGGCAGCTGTTCGGCAAGGTGCCGGGCGGGCTCGCCTATGCGGTGATCCTGGTGGGCGCTGTGCTGGGGGCCATCACCGGCACCGTCGCCGCGTCCGTCATCGCCATGGGCATGATCTCGCTGCCCATCATGATGCGCTACGGCTACGACATGCGCATCGCGACCGGCGTGATCGCGGCATCGGGCACCATCACCCAGGTGATCCCGCCATCGCTGGTGCTGATCGTGCTGGGCGACCAGCTCGGGAAATCGGTGGGCGACATGTACGCCGGCGCGATCGGGCCGTCGGTCCTGCAGATCCTGCTGTTCCTGATGTTCATCGCCGGCGTGTCCTTCTTCGCCCCGCACAAGGTCCCACCCCTGCCGCCCGAGGCCCTGGCGCCGCGCGGCTGGCCCCTGTGGTGGCGCGTGATCAAGGGCATGGTGCCCTCGATCGTGCTGATCTTCCTGGTGCTCGGCACCATCTTCATGGGCCTCGCGACACCGACCGAAGCCGGCGCCATGGGCGCGGTCGGCGCCGTCGGGCTCGCCATGATCAACGGCCGCTTCACCTGGAAGCTGCTGCGCGAAGCCATGGCCAACACCATGCGCATCACCGCCATGGTGATCTTCATCCTGATCGGCGCCACCGTGTTCTCGCTGGTGTTCCAGGGCGTCGACGGATCGCACTGGATCGAGGGTCTGCTGGCGCAACTGCCAGGCGGCCAGACCGGCTTCCTGATCTTCGTCAACATCTTCATCTTCTTCCTGGCCTTCTTCCTCGATTTCTTCGAGATCGCCTTCATCGTGGTGCCGCTGCTGGCCCCCGTGGCCGCCAAGCTCGACATCGACCTGGTGTGGTTCGGGGTCCTGCTGTGCATCAACATGCAGACGTCGTTCATGCACCCGCCCTTCGGCTTCGCGCTGTTCTACCTGCGCGGCATCGCGCCCAAGGAAGTGCTGTCGCGCGACATCTACTGGGGCGCCGTGCCCTGGCTGTTCCTGCAACTGCTGCTGGTCGCCATCGTCATCTACTGGCCCGAAAGCGTGACCTACTGGCTCGACCGCGGCACCGGCGTGGACCCGGCCAGCGTGACCATCGACGCACCGCCGCCGCCACCGCAGGACGACAACGCGGTGCCGGTGTTCCGGTAGGGGCGGGCGTTCCCAGGGAGGGCTTTGCCCTCCCCGGACCCCACCCACCAAAGGCCTAAGGGCCCTTGGAACCCTCGACTTGGTCGGGGAAGGCGGGGAGGGGCATCGTCGGTGCCGCCGTCGCCGCAGTTGCGCCATGCCCCCCTCCGCCTTCCCCGATTCAAACCCGCGATCCAAGGGGCCGTTGCCCCTTGGTGAGGGAAGGTCCGGAGGGGAGGCAAAGCCCCTCTCCGCGGCGCGCCCACCCTACAGCATCGCCAGCCCGCGTTTCCGGCTTGGCGGCGCGAAAGCGGCGTCGAGTGTTGCCAGGTCGTCAGCGGTCAGTCGCACGTCGCGTGCTGCCGCGTTCTGGCGCACGTGAACCGGGTCCGAGGCCTTGGGGATGCTGACGATGTTGGGGTCGCGCAGCGTCCAGGCGATGGCGACCTGTGCCGGCGTGATCACGTGCCGTGCCGCCACGTCGTGCAGCGCGCGGTGGCGCAGCAGCTTCCCGCCCTGGCCGACCGGCGAATACGCCATGACCGGAACGCCGCGCCGCGTGCAGAAGGGCAGCAGGTCGAATTCCGCGCCGCGGTGCTCCAGGCTGTAGAGCACCTGGTCCGCCGCGCAATCCTTCAGCGCCGGGCCGAGTTCATCGAGGTCGTCGACGTCGCAGTTCGACACGCCCCAGTGACGGATCTTTCCGGCGTGCTTCAGCGCTTCGAAGGCTTCGACGGTCTCGCTGAGCGGGTGGGACCCGCGCCAGTGCAGCAGGTACAGGTCGATGGTCTCGACGCCCATGCGTTGCAGGCTGCGTTCGCAGGCGGCGACAGCACCCTGGCGCGACGCGTTGTGCGGATAGACCTTCGAGACCAGGAACACCTCGTCGCGGCGGCCGGCGATCGCCTCGCCCACCACCTCCTCGGCGCCACCCTCGGCGTACATCTCGGCGGTGTCGACCAGCGTCATGCCGAGGTCGAGGCCCAGGCGCAGCGCATCCGCTTCCTGCGCCCTGGGTCGCGCGCCCTCGCCCATATGCCAGGTGCCCTGGCCGAGGGCCGGGATGATCGTGCCGTCGGGCAGGCTGGGCATGGGCGGGTCCTCCGGAGTTTTCCCGGCCACGCTACTCCTGCATGACGTAGGTATAGAAGCGCACCGTGCCGTCGGGCTGCGCTTCGCGGTGCAGGCCCTGGACTTCGCTCTCGAAGCCGGGGAAGGCGTTGGCCGCGGCTTCGAAGGCGCGCAGGTAGTCGATCATGGGGCGTGCGCGGGCGGTCAGGCGTTCGCCGGGCACGATGGTCGCAATACCGGGCGGATAGACCACCCACAGCGTGGTCGCGATGCGGCCTTCGATCGCATCCAGCGGCAGGTAGTCCACCCGGTTGCGTGTGAGCGCGCGCACCGCCTCGTGCGGCGCCAGCGCGATCTCGGGCAGGTGTTCGGCGCGGAACTGCGCGCCCTGCATCGCGGACACGCCCGCCTCCCGGTACAGCGCATGCATGCCCGCACACAGGTCGCGCAGCCGCATCCCGCCATAGCGCGCCGCGCGGCGCGCGACAAAGTCCGGGATCACCTCCTCCAGCGGGGCGTTCTGGTCGTGCAGCTTCTTGAAGGTGACCAGGTGCGACAGCAGCGTGCCGGCCTTGCTGCTCTCGACGCCGGGCGTCAGCAGGAACAGCAGGGAATTGAGATCGTTCTTCTCGCACACGATGCGGTTCTGCCGGAGGTATTCCGCGACGACGGGGGCGGGAATGCCATGCGCGGCATAGGTGCCGGCCGCGCGGTCGAAGCCCGGCGTCAGCACCGTCAGCTTGTTCGGATCGGTCATCGCCCAGCCGGGTGCGACATGGCGGAAGCCGTGCCATGCCGCGCCCTCTCGCAGCTCCCACAGCGCCGGGTCGGTCGCCAGCGCATCGGTCGGCACTTCCTCCCATGCGATGTCGTGGCCGTCGATGCGGACGGTGTCGGGCACGAAGGGGTCGAAGAACCATTGGCGGGCGGGGTTGCGTTCGGTCGCGGCGAGGTCGCGCGCGGTCATGCGCATCTTCTTCCGCAATTCGATGCCGAGGCGGATGGTGTCGTCCCACAGCACCTCGCCCGACTTCCCCTTCATCATCTGCGCGCCGACATCGAGGCTGGCGAACAGCGGATAGAACGGGCTGGTCGACGCATGCAGCAGGAAGAACTCGTTGAAGCGGCGGTGCTCGACGCGCCGGCGCTGGTCGCCCAGGTGGCTGTCCTTCACATGGATCTGCGAGGCCTGGCTGAACGACGCCAGCTGCTTGTGGGTGGATTGCGTGACGATGATGCCGGGGCTGTCCGGCCCCAGGTTCTGCAGGCCCATCCCGAAGCGCCCGCGGAACAGCGGGTGGAACTTCATGAAGCCGGCCCAGGCCTCGTCGAACAGGATGTAGTCGCACAGGTGGCCGATGCGCTCGACGATCTGGTCCGCCGACAGGATGGTGCCGTCATAGGTGCATTGCTCGACCACTGCGGCGCGGAAGGGGCGGGGCGCATCGGCGCGGGACTTGTCTGCCACCAGCGGATTGTCGCGGATGGCCTGGCGGATGGCGGCTTCGTCCAGCGCTTCCGGGCAGATCGGGCCGATCAGCCCGTGCAGGTTGCGGTCGGTTTCCAGATAGACGGGGATCGCCTGGCCGAGGAACAGCGCGCCGTGATGCGCCGCCTTGTGGTTGTTGCGGTCGAACAGCACCAGGTCGCCCTCGGCGAGCAGCGCCGAGAGCACGACCTTGTTGGATGTCGAGGTGCCGTTCAGCACGAAGTAGGTACGCTCGGCGCCGAAGATCTCCGCGCTCGGCCGCGGCCGCCGGGCCTTCATGCGTCAGCAGGTCGCCCAGCTGCAGAACGGAATTGTCGAGGTCGTCACGGAAGATCGCCTCGCCCAGGTGTTCCACGAAAATCCGCCCGATCGGGCTGCGCCGGTAGAACACGCCGCCATTATGGCCCGGGCAGGTCCACAGCATGTTGCCCTGCTCGGCATAGTCGACCAGCGCGCCGAAGAAGGGCGTCTTCAGGCTGTCGGCATATTGCCGCAGCTTCGAGACCAGGTTCTTGGCGATGAAGTCCGGCGTCTCCTCGGCGAGAAACACGAAGCCGTCGACATCGTCCAGCACCTCGACCGGGATGTCTTCCAGCCGGTGGCGCCGCACCAGCAGGATGACCGGCACATCGAGGCCGCGCTTGCGGGTCAGCGAGATCAGCTGTGCCGCGCGCCCCTGCAGCCCCTTCTTGCCCCAATCGACGATCAGGCAGCCGATCGCGGCATCGGTGCGCACCACCAGTTCCGCATCGTCGTCGCGCCGGGCGCGGACCACCTGGTAGCCGTCCTGCTCGATCTCGCGGATGATGTGGTGCAGGCGTTCGCCTTCGAGGTCGCCGGCCTC
>LNEW01000187.1 GCA_001464375.1 Rhodospirillales bacterium Ga0074136
ATGCGCGGGCAGTCGGTGGTGACCGGCACCTTCTTCCCGCCGCAGGTCAACGGCTACACGCAGTCCGAGGATGTGCGCCTGCCCTACGACCAGGCGCGGGCGCGGGCGCTGCTGACGGAGGCCGGCTATCCGAACGGCTTCGGCATCACGCTGGATTGCCCGAACAACCGCTACATCAATGACGAGCAGATCTGCCAGGCGATCGTCGCGATGTGGGCGCGGATCGGCGTGCGGGCGCAGTTGAATGCGATGCCGCTGGCGCCGTTCTTCGCCAAGATCCAGCGCGAGGATACCAGCATCTACCTGCTGGGCTGGGGCGTGCCGACGCTGGATGCGCTGTATTCCTTCCAGTCGCTGGTGCGTTCGCGCGATGGCGGGCAGGGCAACGGCATCTGGAACTACGGGCGCTATTCCAACCCGCGGATGGATGCGCTGATCGACATCATGGTCAACCAGTCGGGCGACGCGCGCAACGCGGCGATCCGCGAGGCGCTGCGCATCTATCGCGAGGACGTGCCGCACATCCCGCTGCATCACCAGATGATCCCGTGGGCGATGCGCTCCACCCTGACCATCCCGCACATGGCGAACAACCAGCCGTATTTCCGCTGGGCGCGCATGAACTGACCTGAACCGCGGGCGCGGCGGTGAGAGCCGCCGCGCCTGCGCTGGAGTGCCGCGATGTTCGCCTTCGTTGTCAGTCGTATATTCCAGGCGCTGCCGGTGCTGTTGGCGGTGGCGCTGATTTCCTTTGCCATGTTCGCCTATGTGGGCGACCCGGTGGCGATCATGCTGGGGCAGGACTACACGCAGGCGCAGCGCGACGCGCTGGTGTCGGACCTCGGGCTCGACAAGCCGTTCTGGGTGCAGTTCGCGACCTTCATCGGCAATGCGGTGCAGGGGGAATTCGGGCTGTCCTACCGGCTGTCGCGGCCGGTGGCGGATCTGATCGCGGAGCGTGCGCCGGCCACGCTGGAACTGGCCTTCACGGCGGCGGTGCTGGCGCTGGCGGTGGGCGTGCCGATGGGTGTGTATACCGGGCTGTACCGCAATTCCTGGCTGTCGCGCTTCTTCCTGACCTTCTCGCTGGTGGGCGTTTCCTTGCCGACCTTCCTGATCGGCATCCTGCTGATCCTGGTGTTCGCCGTGTGGCTGGGCTGGCTGCCGTCCTTCGGGCGGGGGGACACCGTGAAGCTCGGGTGGTGGAGCACCGGCTTCCTGACCTGGTCCGGGGTGAAGGCGCTGGTGCTGCCGGCGATCACGCTCGGGCTGTTCCAGCTGACGCTGATCATGCGCCTGGTGCGCGCCGAGATGATGGAGGTGCTGCGCACCGACTACATCAAGTTCGCCCGCGCGCGGGGCCTGCCGAACCGTGCGGTGCATTTCGGCCATGCGCTGAAGAACACCATGGTGCCGGTCATCACCATCGTCGGGTTGCAGCTGGGCGCGATCATCGCCTTCGCCATCGTGACGGAAACGGTGTTCCAATGGCCGGGGATGGGGCTGCTGTTCATCCAGTCGGTCGGCGCGGCCGACATCCCGGTGATGAGCGCGTACCTGCTGCTGATCGCGCTGGTGTTCGTGACCATCAACCTGATCGTCGACCTGCTCTACTACGCCGTCGATCCGCGGCTGCGGATCGGGCGCGGGAAGGGGGGGCACTGAGCCATGGACGCCGCGGTGAAGCGCTTCTTCGATTCCGACCTGTGGTTTTCCTTCACGCGGTCGCCGGTGACGGTGGTGTCCGCGATCGTGGCCGCGGTGTGCATCCTGGGCGCGGTGTTCGCGCCGTGGATCGCGCCGCATAATCCCTTCGACCTGGCGTCGCTGAACCTGTCGGATGCGTTCAAGCCGCCGGCCTGGAGCGAGGATGGCGCGCGCGAATACGTGCTGGGCACGGATGACCAGGGGCGCGACGTGCTCTCGGCCATCATGTACGGCGCGCGGGTATCGCTGCTGGTGGGGCTGTCGGCGACCATCTTCGCCACGCTGCTGGGTGTGACGCTGGGGCTGCTGGCGGGCTACGTCGGCGGGGCGCTGGACAGCCTGCTGATGCGCATCTGCGACATCCAGCTGACCTTCCCGTCCATCCTGGTGGCGCTGCTGGTCGATGGCGTGGTGCGCGCCGCCTTGCCGCGCGAGGTCCATGCCGAGATCGCGCTGTTCGTGGTGATCTTCGCCATCGGCATCAGCGAATGGCCGAAATTCGCGCGCACGGTGCGCGGGTCCACGCTGGTCGAACGCAACAAGGAATATGTGCAGGCGGCCGTGCGCATCATGGTCAGCCACGTGCTGCCCAACGTGCTGGGGCCGGTGCTGGTGGTGGCCACGCTGAACCTGGGCCTGGCGATCCTGTCCGAGGCGACGCTGTCCTTCCTGGGCGTCGGCGTGCCGCCGACGCAGCCATCGCTCGGCACGCTGATCAGGATCGGCAACGACTTCCTGTTCAGCGGGGAATGGTGGATCACGATTTTCCCGGGTGTCGCGCTGATCATGATGGTGCTGTCTGTCAACCTGCTGGGCGATTGGCTGCGCGACGCCTTGAACCCGAAGCTGCGCTGATGTCGAACACGCCGCCCCTTCTCGAAGTGCGCAACCTGCGCGTGGAATTTCCCACGCGACGGGGAACGCTGGTTGCCATCGATGACGTGTCGTTCTCGATTTCGCCCGGCGAGGTGCTGGGCGTGGTGGGTGAATCCGGTGCCGGCAAATCGATGACCGGTGCGGCCATCATCGGCCTGCTGGAACCACCCGGGCGGATCGCACGAGGAGAAATCCTGCTGAACGGCAAGCGGATCGACAATCTGCGCTACGAGCAGATGCGCCGCATCCGCGGGCGCGAGATCGGCGCCATCTTCCAGGACCCGCTGACCACGCTGAACCCGCTCTATACCGTGGGCAAGCAGTTGGCCGAGACGATGACCACGCACCTGCCGATCGGCCCGGCCGAGGCCAAGCGGCGGGCGATCGAGTGGCTGGAACTGGTCGGCATCCCAGCGGCCGCGCAGCGCATCGATTCCTACCCACACGAATTCTCCGGCGGAATGCGCCAGCGTGTCGTGATCGCGCTGGCATTGTGCGCGGAACCGAAGCTGATCGTCGCGGACGAACCGACCACGGCGCTGGACGTCTCCATCCAGGCGCAGGTGATCGCGCTGCTCAAGACGCTGGCGCGCGAGAAGGGCACGGCGATGATGCTGGTCACGCACGACATGGGCGTGATCGCCGAGACCGCCGACCGCGTGGCGGTGATGTATGCCGGGCGCATCGCCGAGATCGGCCCGGTGCGCGAGGTGGTCAAGCACGCCAACCACCCGTATTCCGCGGGGCTGATGGGATCGATCCCGCCGCTCGATCGCCGCGTCGAGCGCCTGGCGCAGATCGATGGCGCCATGCCGCGGCTGTCGGCCATCCCGCAGGGCTGCGCCTACAACCCGCGCTGCCCGCAGGTGTTCGACAAGTGCCGCGAATTGCGCCCCGACCTGCTCGATGCCGGCACCACGCGGGCCGCCTGCTGGCTCTATGACACGGAGGCTGTACGTGGCTGACGCGCCGCCGATGTTCGAAGCGCGCAACCTGGCGCGGCATTTCGATGTGTCGCGCCCGCTGCTCCAGCGCATCGTCTCGCGCGAGGGCAAGCGCACGCTGCGCGCGGTGGACGGCATTTCCTTCGCCATCCCGAAGGGCACGACGCTGTCGCTGGTGGGGGAGTCCGGCTGCGGGAAGTCGACCGTCGCGCGGCTGTGCGTGGGGCTGTACACGCCGACCGCCGGTGCGGTGGTGTTCGACGGGCGGGACCTCGCTGAGGCGCGCGCGCTGGCCGACCAGCGCCGGCGCATGCAGATGATCTTCCAGGACCCGTACGCGTCGCTGAATCCGCGCTGGCGCGTGGGGGACATCATCGCCGAGCCGATCCGCGCCTTCGGGCTGATCGGCACGCGCGCCGAGCAGGACAACCGCGTGGCGGAATTGCTGACGCAGGTCGGGCTGTCGCCGCTCGATCGCGTGAAGTTCCCGCATGAATTCTCGGGCGGGCAGCGGCAGCGCATCTCGATCGCGCGGGCGCTGTCGTCCAACCCGGAATTCCTGGTCTGCGACGAACCGACCAGCGCGCTCGATGTGTCGGTCCAGGCGCAGATCCTGAACCTGATGAAGGAACTGCAGCAGCGGCTGAACCTCACCTTCCTGTTCATCAGCCACAACCTGGCGGTGGTGCGCCAGGTGAGCGACCGGATCGGGGTGATGTACCTGGGGCGGCTGGCGGAACTGGCGCCGGCCGAGACGCTGTTCCGCACGCCGCGCCACCCCTATACGCGCGCGCTGATGGAGGCGATCCCGGACCTGGAGATGACCGGGCGCGAACGCATCCCGGTGGGTGGCGAGGTGCCGTCCCCGATCACGCCGCCGTCGGGCTGCGCCTTCCACCCGCGCTGCCCGCTGGCGAATGACCGCTGCAAGCGCGAACGCCCGGAACTGAAACCCGCGGGCGATGCGATGGTCGCCTGCCACGCGGTCGAGGAAGGCCGCGACGACGCCATGCCGATGCCGGCGATCGTGCGCAGCGCGGCCTGACGCCTTCCCAAGCCCGCTGGCTGGGACACTCGGGGCAGGCAGGTCCCTCGAGCCTCCTCCCCGGCGCCGCCTGCGACGTCGACACGGCGGCGGGTTTCAGCGCGCCGGCGCGAAGGGCACGACCGCGACGGCGTTGTAGGGCGACCCGTCGATCAGCCGGGTCGACCAGGCCAGATAGACGACGGTGTTCGCGGTCTCGTCGATGAAGCGGTGGACGCGGGTTTCCTTGAAGAACAGGCTGGTGTCGCTCTCGTAGACCAGTTCGCCGCGTTCGCCGCGCTCTGCGCCGGCCGCGACATTGACCGCGCCGGTCGCCACGCAGACCAGGGAGAAGCGGCCGGGGTCCTCCGCCAGGCCGACCATGCCGGTGAGGCCGCCGGTGCGCGCCTGGCTGATGTAGCAGGACACGCCCGCCACCTCGGGGTCGGAGAAGCGTTCCACCACCACGCGATGGCTGCGCGTCAGGCCCAGGTTGGTGATGGCGGTGTTGACGAAGCCGATGCGCGTGGTTTCCTCCGCCGCGGCGGCCAAGGGGACGGGCGCGGCAAGAAGCAGGGCGAGGCAGGCGGCGATCACGCGGGTCATGCGGGTGGCTCCTCACGGGGGTTCGTCGCGACAACGCCGCAGGTGGCGCTTCGTTACGGCGCGGCGCGGCCGCGCAGGAATGCGTCCACCGCGGCGAAGGGGCGGGCGACCAGGGCGCCGTCCGCGGGATCGCCCAGGAAATCGAGCAGTGCGGCGGCGGCTTCGTGGCCATCCGTGGCCCGTTCGGCCAGGATTTCGCGCGACAAGGCATCGCCATCGGCCTCGAAGCCCAGCAGGAAGCGCGTGTCGGGCGTGGTGAACCAGGTCCAGCGCGTGCGGTCGATCAGGCCCTTCGCGTACCAGTGGTCGTGGCGCGCATCGTCGGTGATGCCCGACAGGTCCTGATACAGGGTGCGCGCCGGATCGGCCGGGCAGACATGGATCACGCCGTGTTGGTGTTCGACGAACCAGTGGCGGGCGTCGCGCAGCAGCGTGTGGCGCAGGACCTCGGCCGAGGCGGCCTGCGCGCGCAGCATGGCGGCGGCGGCATCGCGTTCGCCCTGGCCCAGCCGCGCGTGGCGCAGATGGACCAGCACCATCGGCAGCAGCAGGATGATCGACCCCAGCACCAGCACGAACCAATGCGCGGGTTCGATCACGCCGAAGACGATGTCGATCAGCGCGATGATGCCGTAGACCGCCACCAGCACGAAGCCGATGCCCGACAGGCCGCGCCACAGCGCCCAGGCCAGCCCGCCCGCATGCAGCGCGGCCAGGCGCTGCATCTCGGCGCGGATTTCCGGCGGCGCGGCGACGCGTTCGGTGCGGTAGGGCGTGTCAGTCACCGATCGCCACGCCTTCGCGCCGCGGGTCGGCGCCGCCCAGCAGGCCATCGGGCGTGACGCGGATGATCTGCAGGCCGGAATTCATGTCGCGGATCTGCACGTCGTGGCCGTGCGCGCGCAGGGCGGGCGCCAGCGTCGCGGCCGGCGTGTCGACCTCGAGTTCCACGGCGCCGCCGATGGTGCCGACATGGGGCAGGGCGGCGGCCTCCTGCGGGGTCATGCCCCAGTCGAGCAGGGCCACCAGCGCCTGCGCGACATAGCCGATGATGCGCGCACCGCCGGGCGAACCGGCCACTGCATGCAGGCGCCCGTCGCCATCCAGCACGATGGTGGGGGACATCGACGATCGCGGGCGCTTGCCGCCTTCGACGCGGTTCGCGACGGGGCGGCCGTTGACCTCCGGCACGAAGGAGAAATCCGTCAGCTCGTTGTTCAGCAGGAAGCCGCGCACCAGGATGCGCGCGCCGAACAGCGCCTCGATGGTGGTGGTCATCGAGACGGCGTTGCCGGCCGCATCCACGATCGAGATGTGGCTCGTGCCGGCCTCGAACTCCTGCTGCTGCGGGGCGAAGCGGGTCTCGCGCCAGGGTGGGTTGCCGGGGCGCGGCGTGGCGATGGCGCGGTCGCGGTCGAGCAGCTGTGCGCGCGCGGTCAGGTAGGCGGGGTCGACCAGGCCGCGCGTGGGGACCGGGACGAAGTCGGGGTCCGCCACATAGGCGTTGCGGTCGGCGAAGGCGAGGCGCCCGGCCTCACCGAGCAGATGCGCCGCATCGGCGCCGCGCGGGTCCAGCCGCGCGATATCGAAATGCCCGAGCAGGCCGAGGATCTGCGCCACCGCGATGCCACCCGACGACGGCGGCGGGAAGCCGCAGACACGCCAGCCGCGATAGGGCGTACAGACCGCATCGCGCCGCCGCGGCATGTAGGTCGCGAGGTCGGTGGCGGCCATCACGCCGGGCAGGGTCGGGTGGCGGGTGATGGCGGCGACGATGTCCTCGGCGATCGGGCCGCGCGCCAAGGCCGCCGCGCCCTGGTCGGCGATGGTGCGCAGCGTGGCGGCCAGCGCGGGGTTGCGCAGGCGGTGGCCGGCCGGCAGCGGCAGGCCCTGGGCGTCGAAGAAATAGGCGGCCGCGCCGGCGTCGCGCCGCAGCAGCAGCATGTCGCCGGCGATCTCGCGCGCCAGGCGGTCGCTGATGGGGAAGCCTGCGTCGGCCAGGGCGATGGCGGGGGCGAGCAGGCGTGGCCAGGGCAGGCGACCGTGCTCGCGATGCGCGGCTTCCAGCATGGCGACGGTGCCGGGGGCGCCGACCGACCGGCCGCTGGCCATGGCTTGCAGGAAGGGGATGGGGCGGCCGTCGCGCATCAGCAGGTCGGGGGTGGCGGCGGCGGGGGCGGTTTCGCGCCCGTCCCAGGCGGCGAGGCGGCCGGTGGCAGCGTCGAGATGCAGCAGGAAGGCGCCGCCGCCGATGCCGGAGGATTGCGGTTCGACCAGCGTGAGGACCATCTGGACGGCGATGGCGGCATCGACCGCGCTGCCGCCGTCCCGCAGCACCTCGAGGCCGGCCTGGGCGGCGAGGGGATGGCCGGCGGCGACCATGTGGCGGTGCGCCGGCTGGGCGTTGGCGACGCCGGCCGCGAGAAGCAGGAAGAGGATGGCGCGGCGCAGGATCATCGCGCGAGGATAGCGGAATGCAGGATTTCGGGCAGCGCACGCGCCGGCTGATTCGCGGACGGCGCGCGGAGGCGTCGGGGCGCGATGCGGAAGGTGTCGCGGCTGTCGCGCTGGAACGCGAGGGATGGGTGGTGCTGGCGCGGCGCGCGCGCACGCCGGCGGGGGAGATCGACCTGGTGGCGGAGCGCGAGGGGCTGCTGGCCTTCGTGGAGGTGAAGGCACGGCCGTCGCTTTCGGAGGCCGCGCTGGCGTTGGGTGTGCGGCAGCGGGCGCGGCTGGTGGCCGCGGCGGAGTGCTGGGTCGCGGCGAATCCTGGCCATGGTGCCGCGGGGATGCGCTTCGACGTGGTGATCGTGGCGGCTGACGGGACGGCGCGACGGATCGCCGATGCATTCCGGGTCGGCGACTGAAGTTCCAAAAAAAAGGAGGGGGATTCGGGGGAGTTCCCTCCCCCGACCTGGCTTTTTTCTATGCGGCCTTGCGCCCCGGCATCCTGTGCCGGAACGCCAGCGCCTCCGCTACATGCGCGCGCCTGATGGTGCTGCTGCCCGCCAGGTCCGCGATGGAGCGCGCCACGCGCAGCGTGCGCACATGCCCGCGCGAGGACAGGCGCAGCCGCGTCGCCGCCATTTCCAGCAGCGTCTCGGCATCGGCATCGAGCAGCGGCTGGAGGTGGCGCAACTCGGCCTCGGCGTTGTTGTGCGGGCCGTCGGTGCCGTAGCGGGTGCGCTGCGCGTCACGGGCCGCTTGCACGCGGGCGGCGACGGTGACGGAGGTCTCGCCGGCGGGCGCGCGGGTGAGTTCCGAAGCCGGGATCGGCATGACCTCGATGGTGAGGTCCATGCGGTCGATCAGCGGGCCGGACAGGCGGCCCTGGTAGTCCTCGCCGCAGCGCGGCGCGCGGCCGCATTCGCGCCCGGCCTCGCCGAGGTAGCCGCAGCGGCAGGGGTTCATCGCGGCGATGCACTGGAAGCGCGCGGGGTAGGTGACGTGCGCGTGGACGCGGCTGATGGTGGTGCGGCCGGTCTCCATCGGCTGGCGCAGGGCTTCCAGCGCGGGGCGCGGGAATTCCGGCCATTCGTCGAGGAACAGCACGCCGCGATGGGCCAGGCTGATCTCGCCGGGCTTGGCGCGCGCGCCGCCGCCGATCAGCGCGGGCATCGAGGCGGAGTGGTGCGGGTCGCGGAAGGGCGGGCGCATCACCAGGCGGCCGCCCTCGAGCATGCCGGCGATGGAGTGGACGAGGGAGACTTCCAAGGCCTCGGCGGGCGAGAGGTCGGGCAGCAGGCCCGGCATGCGCGCGGCGAGCATGGATTTGCCGGCGCCTGGCGGGCCGATCATCAGCAGGTTGTGGCCGCCGGCGGCGGCGATCTCGATGGCGCGCTTGGCGGATTCCTGGCCCTTCACTTCGGACAGGCAGGCGGTACTGCGCGGGGCGGTGTCGGGTGCCGGGGGCTTGGGTGGCGAGAGGTGCTGCACGCCCTTGAAGTGATTCAGCAGGGAATGGATGTCGGGGGCGGCGAGCACTTCGATGCGCCCGGCCCAGGCGGCCTCGCCGCCCTGCGCGGCCGGGCAGATCAGGCCGAGGTCGCGGGCGGACGCGCCGAGTGCGGCGGGCAGCACGCCGGCGACCGGCACGATGGACCCATCGAGCGAGAGTTCGCCAAGGGCCGCGTAGCCGGCGGCGTCCTCCCTCGGGATGATGTCCATGGCGGCGAGCAGCGCGAGCGCGATGGGCAGGTCGAAATGCGAACCTTCCTTGGCGATGTCGGCGGGTGCGAGGTTCACCAGCACGCGCTTGGGCGGCAGCGACAGGCCCAGGCCGGTGAGTGCGGCGCGGACGCGTTCGCGGCTTTCGGTCACCGCCTTGTCGGGCAGGCCGACCAGCAGGAAGGCGGGCAGGCCCGGGGCGATCTGCACCTGTACCTCGACCGGCACGGCGTCGATGCCGGCGAAGGCGAAGGTGGCGATGCGGGCGATGGTCATGGCGTCGCGCCAGGGTGGCGCTACGCCATGCGAAAATCAACCAGTAAGGGAATTCAGCGTCGGACGATTTCCACCCGGCGGTTCTGTGCGCGGCCCTGGTCGCTGTCATTGGCTGCGACCGGTGCGGCCATGCCCGCGCCGAAGGGTGTGAGGCGCGCGGCGGCGATGCCGTGGTCGCGCGTCAGCGCCGTGACAATGGCGGCGGCGCGACGGCGGGAGAGGTCGACATTATGATCGAAGCCGCCCTGGCTGTCGGTGTGGCCGGTGACCACCACGGCGACGGACGGGTTGGCGCGCAGGTATTTCGCGATTTCCTCGATGGTCGGGCGGGATTCGGCACGCGGGTCGGCGCGGTCGGTATCGAAGGATATGCCATAGAGCGCGACGCGGCCGGTCGCGGCGATGGCGCGGTCCATGGCGGCGGCGTCGACGAAGACGATGCGGCCGGTCTCCATCGGGCGGACCTCGACCACGTCGATGAGCGTCTGCGGCCGGTCGCGCGGGCCGGTGACCGCGAGCAGCGAGACCCAGACATCGCCGGCCGGACGTTCCAGGCGCATCACCGCATAGGCCATGCTGCCCCAGTTGGAGGCGATACCCGCATTGCCGGGGCGTGCATCCGTCACCGCGAACCACACGTCCGATCCGGTGCCGCCGCAGGTCCTCGCCTCGCAGGAGAAGACAGTGCGGAAGCCGCCCTGCTCCATGCGCTGCTGCCAGTTGCGCACCAGTTCGAGCGGCGAGCGCCCATCGGGCCCTTCGTAGCGCATGCGCGTGAGCCGCCCCGAGACGGCGGTGCTGTTCGCCTCGGTCGCGCGGGGCGATCCGGGCGGGCGGCCGCCGGGCGGGATGGGCGCGGTGACGATGCGCATCTCGCCGAAGGCGACCTGTTCGCGCAGGCGCTGGACGGACCCATCGTAGCGGCCGACGAGCGGGTGGTCGGCGGCGCCGGCGATGTCGGCGGGCGGCGGTGCGGGGCGCTGTTGTGCCTGCGCGGGCAGGGCAAGCAGCAGGATCGCGGCGGCAAGGACGAGGTGGCGCATCAGGATTCCATCACATGAGCTGTGCGTTGCACCTGGCGCAGCAGGCGCCGGAAATTGCCGGACCAGAGCAGGTCGATCTCGCGCGCGCCGTAGCCGCGGGCGTGCAGTTCGGCGGTGAGGTTCGCCGTCTCCGACGCGTCCTTCCAGCCAGGGATGCCGCCGCCGCCGTCGAAATCCGACGACAGGCCGACATGGTCGAGGCCGATGCGCGCGACCGCGTGGTCCACGTGGTCGACCATGTCCTTGACCGTCGCGGGAGACTTCCCGCCTGGCGGCGCGGCGCGCAGGAAGGCATCGAGCGCGGTGATCTGCACCAGGCCGCCGGTGGCGCGCAGCATGTCGAGCTGTTCGTCGTCGAGGTTGCGCGGGTGGTCGCACAGCGCGCGGCAGCAGGAATGCGTGGCGGCGATCGGCGCGCGGGAGAGCTCCGCCGCCTGCATCATGGTGGACTTGGCGCTGTGCGAGACATCGACCAGCAGGCCGACGCGGTTCATCTCGCGAATGGCGTCGCGGCCGAGTGGCGACAGGCCGCCATGTTCCTGCGCGGCGTCGCCCAGGTCGGGCTTGGGGCGCGCCGCATCGGCCAGGTCGTTGTGCCCGTCATGGGTCAGCGTGAGGTAGATCGCGCCGAGGTCGCGCCACAATTTGAGCCGCGACAGGTCGCGCGCCATGGCGTTGCCGTTCTCGACCGCGGAGAGCACCGCCAGCGCGCCGGCTTCGTGCGCTGCTTCCAGTTCGGCGGCGGTGGTGCAGAAGCGGCGGGTGCTGCCGTCCGCACGGGTGCGGATGTGGCGCAGCATCGCCTCGGCGCGCGCGGCGGCGGCGGCGAGGCCCTCGGCGTCACGCTTGCCCTGCGGCGTATAGGCGATGAAGACCGCGGCCTTCAGCCCGCCGCGCGTCATCTTGGGGAAATCGACGCGGCGGTCGGTCTCGGTGGTGGCGTCGGGCGGGTCGGGCCAGCGGATGTCGATATGGGTGTCGAGCGTCAGCGTGGCGGCGTGGATCGCGGCGGCGGTCATGCGTCGCCCCATCCGGCCAGGAAGCGTTCGAGCAGCGTGCCGATGAGATCCACGTTGTAGCCGCCTTCCTGGGTGATCGCGGTGGGCAGGTGCAGGCCGCCGATCATCGCGCCGGCCTTGGCGAAGCCGTCCTCGGTCACCGAGAGGTAGCCCAGCGGTTCGTGTTCCGACGCATCGAAGCCGAGGGCGACGACCAGCGCATCCGCCTTGACGTCGCGGATGGCCGCGAAGGCGTAGCGCAGCGCATCGAGCCAGCCGGCATCGCCGGTGCCCCTCGCCAGGGCCATGTTCATGTTGCGACCGTCGCCCGCGCCGCCGCCGCGTTCATGCGCGCGGCCGACGAACCAGGGATAGTAGCCGTCCGGATCGCCATGGATCGAGATGGTCAGCACGTCGCGCCGTTCCCAGAAGATGCCCTGGGTGCCGTTGCCGTGGTGGCTGTCGATATCGAGGATGGCGACCTGCTGCGCGCCGGCATCGCGCAGCGCCTGCGCGGCGAGGGCGGCGTTGTTGACGTAGCAGTGCCCGCCCGCGCGCCCGGCATAGGCGTGGTGCCCCGGCGGGCGGCAGAGCGCATACGCGGTGCGCCCCTTCGCTGCTTCGCCCGCCGCGGCCAGGGCGCAGGCGGCGGCGCCCTGGATGGCGTGCCACGACCCGGCGCCGATCGGGCAGGCGGTGTCGGCGGTGTACCAGCCGGCGCGGGCGATGATGCTGGCACCGGTGCGCGCGCCCTGCGCGACCATTTCGGGCACCGGATGGATATTGGCGACCACCTCAGGCCCTGGGTCCGGCAGTGCCGCCCAATCCGTCGCCGCGGTGGCGAGGAAGTCGAGGTAGTCCGCGCGATGCACGGATTCGAGCGCGCGCGGGGCCAGCGGTGGCGGGGCGGCGGGTGCGAGGCCCATGCGATGCAGCGCGGCTTCGAGGGCGGCGGCACGCGCCGGCACCTCGAAATTGCGCTGCACGCGGCCGCGTTGCAGAAAAAAGGAGGGCGTGTGCCCTGCCTGGGATTCGTGCGCGTATGTCTTCATCGTGGCGCGAGGCTAGGCAGCGCATCGCGGCTTGTCCACGCGCGGGGCGGGGGATAGCCTTTCGCCTTCACGCCCTGGGAGAAAAGAAGATGGTCGTCTCGCGCCGTGGCCTCATGGCCGCCGCCACCTCCGCCCCCGTCCTGATGCGCGCCTCGGATGCGCTGGCCCAGGGCGTGGCCCCGCGGCGCGGCGGCACGCTGCAGATGATGCTGACGCCGGAACCGCCGGTTCTGCAGATCGGCGTGAACCAGCAGGGCCCGACGCTCGCCGCCGCGCCGAAGATGTTCCAGGGGCTGCTGAGCTTCTCGAGCACGCTCGAGCCGATGCCGCTGCTGGCGAAGTCCTGGACGATCAGCCCCGACGGCAAGGAATACGTCTTCGCCCTGCAGGAGGGCGTGAAGTGGCATGACGGGCAGCCCTTCACCGCGGATGACGTCGTCTTCTCGATCATGAAGTTCCATGTCGAGCTCTCGCCGCGCGCGCGGGCCATCTTCTCGCTGATCGAGACCTGCGAGGCGCGCGACCCGCTGACCGTGCGGATCGTGCTGAAGCAGGCCTTCCAGCCCTTCCTGCTGATGTTCGACGCGACGGCCGCCGCGATGGTGGCGAAGCACCTGTTCGACGGGCGGGACTACCGCACCGCGCCGGCGGTGCAGCGCCCGGTCGGCACCGGGCCCTTCAAGTTCGTGGAGTGGCAGCGCGGCAACTTCATCCGGCTGGATCGGAACGAGGAATACTGGAAGCCGGGCCAGCCCTACCTCGACAGCATCATCTATCGCATCATCCCCGACAGCCAGAGCCGGCGCCTCGCGCTGGAATCCGGCCAGGTGCTGCTGAGCCAGGCCTCCGACATCGAGCCCTTCGACATCCCGGCGCTGCGCCAGCGCGCGAACCTGGATGTGAGCACGAATGGCTGGGAATATTTCTCCCCGCTGTCGTGGATGGAACTGAACCATCGCGTGAAGCCGCTGGACGATGCGCGGGTGCGGCGCGCGATGTCGATGGCGATCGACCGCAACTTCGTCGTCAACCGCCTGTGGTTCGGCGTCGGCAAGCCGGCGACCAACCCGGTGGCCAGCACCACGCGCTTCCACGATGCCGGCGCGCGGCTCGCCGCCTTCAACGTGGCGGAGGCGAACCGCATTCTCGACCAGGCGGGCTTCCCGCGCAACGCGCAGGGCGTGCGCTTCACGCTGAAGCACATCCCGCTGCCCTATGGCGAGATCTGGACGCGGCTGTCCGAATACCTGCGCCAGGCGATGCGCAACATCGGCGTCGCGCTGGACCTGGAATCCACCGATGCCGGGTCCTGGGCGCGGCGCGTCGGCAATTGGGAATACGAGACCACGATCAACTTCGTCTACCAGTTCGGCGACCCGACGCTGGGGGTGGAGCGCACCTATGTCAGCACCAACATCCAGCGCGTGACCTTCACCAATACCGGCGGCTACGCCAACCCGCAGGTGGATGCGCTGTTCCAGCGCGCGCGTGCCTCGGCCGCCGCGGCCGAGCGCCAGGCGGCCTTCAGCGAGGTGCAGAAGCTGCTGGTCGAGGAAGTGCCGCAGATCTGGCTGATGGAGCTGGCCTTCCCGACCATCCACGACAAGAAGGTGCGCAACGTGATCACCACGGGGCTCGGCGTGCACAAGTCGTTCGACGACGTGTTCATCGCCGGCTGATGGAACTGTCGAAGCTGCCTGGCTTCCTGCTGCGGCGGGGGGTCAAGGCGCTGGTCGTCATCCTGGCGATCGTGGTGTGCAACTTCCTGCTGATCCACGCCGCACCCGGCGACCCGGCGAGCGTCATCGCCGGGCAGTCGGGGGCGGCGGATGAGCGCTTCCTGCAGCAGCTGCGCGAGCAGTTCGGGCTCGACAGGCCGTTCCATGTGCAGCTGTGGATCTACCTGAAGGGCGTGCTGACGCTCGACCTTGGCTTCAGTCACCGCCAGCAGCAGCCGGTCTGGCTGCTGATCAGCGAACGCCTGCCGGCGACGCTGCTGCTGACCGGCGCGGCCTTCACCTTCGCGGTGGTGGCCGGGGTGACGCTCGGCACGCTGGCGGCGCGGCGCGTGGGGACATGGGCCGATTCCGTCATCACCGTGATCGCGCTGACCTTCTACGCCACGCCGCTGTTCTGGGTGGGGCTGATGCTGGTGTTGTTCTTCTCGGTCTGGCTGGAATGGCTGCCGAGCTTCGGCATGGCGAGCGTGGGGGCGGACCTGACCGGCATGGCGGCGGTGCTGGATGTGGGCAAGCACTTGATCCTGCCGGCGGCCACGCTCGGGCTGTTCTACCTCGCGGTCTATGCGCGGCTGACGCGGGCCACGATGCTGGAAGTGGCCGACCAGGATTTCGTGAAGACCGCGCGCGCCAAGGGCGTGCCGGAAGGGCAGGTGATCCGCCGCCACGTGCTGCGCAACGCGCTGCTGCCGGTGATCACCTTCGCCGGCATCCAGGCCGGGCAGCTGGTGGGCGGGTCGATCCTGGTCGAGACGGTGTTCGCATGGCCGGGCATCGGGCGGCTGGCCTTCGATGCGCTGCTGGCGCGCGACTACGCGGTGCTGCTGGGGGTGTTCTTCTGCACCAGCGTGATGGTGGTGCTGTTCAACCTGGTGACGGATTTGCTCTACGCGGTGGTGGATCCGCGCGTGGAGGTCGAAGGATGAGCGCCTGCGATCGCGACACGGGGAGCCGGCATGTCTGACTTCTGGCGACGCTTCCGGCGCAACCGCGGCGCGGTGGTGGGGCTGGTCATCCTGCTGCTGGTGATGCTGCTGGCCGCACTGGCGCCGGTGATCTACCCCGGCAGCCCGTGGGACATGGCGACCGCACCCTTCGTCCCGCCGGGTGAGGAAGGGATGCTGCTGGGGTCCGACAGCCTCGGGCGCGACGTGGCGGCGGGAATCGCGCATGGGGCGCGCATTTCGCTGATGGTCGGCGCGGTGTCGACCGTCGCGGCGCTGCTGATCGGCGTGACGCTGGGCGCTTTCGCGGGGTATCTCGGCGGCGTCGCGGATGACGCGGTGATGCGCTTCACCGAATTCTTCCAGACCATCCCGTCCTTCGTGTTTGCCATCCTGCTGGTGGCGATCTTCACGCCGACCATCTCCTCCGTGGTGTTCGCCATCGCGGTCGTGTCCTGGCCGCCGGTGGCGCGGGTGGTGCGGGCCGAGTTCCTTTCCCTGCGGTCGCGCGAATTCGTCCAGGCGGCCGAGGTGCTGGGCAAGTCGCGCATAGCCATCGTGCTGACCGATATCCTGCCGAATGCGCTCTCGCCGATCGTGGTGCTGGCGTCGCTGATGGTGGCGTCCGCGATCCTGCTGGAATCGGCGCTGTCCTTCCTCGGGCTGGGCGATCCGAACCTGATGACCTGGGGGTTCCTGATCGGGTCGGGGCGCAGCGTGATCCGCCTGGCGTGGTGGATGAGCGTGTTTCCGGGCCTCGCGATCTTCTTCACCGTGCTGGCGCTGAACCTGGTCGGCGAGGGATTGTCGGATGCGCTGAACCCGCGGCTCGCGCGGACCCGCGGCGGGCCGGCATGAGCCTGCTGTCGGTCGAGGGCCTGACCGTCGCGCTGCCGCCCGGCGGCGACCGGCCGCATGCGGTCGAGGACATCACGCTGCGCGTCGATCCCGGCGAGATCGTCTGCGTCGTCGGGGAATCCGGATCGGGCAAGTCGATCACCGCGAATGCCGTTATGGGGCTGCTGCCGAAGCAATTGCCGGTGCGCGCCGGACGCATCCTGTTCGAGGGGCAGGACCTGCTGGCGCTGGGCGCGGAACCGATGCGCCGGCTGCGCGGCGCGCGCCTGGCGATGATCTTCCAGGAACCGATGACGGCGCTGAACCCGGTGATGCGCGTGGGCGAGCAGATAGCCGAAGCCATGCGCGTGCATGGCGCGGGCGGCGATGCCGCGCGGCGCGTGCCGGAATTGCTCGCGGCGGTGAACCTGCCTGATCCGGAAGCCACCGCGCGCGCCTATCCGTTCCGGCTGTCGGGCGGGCAGCGGCAGCGTGTGATGATCGCGATGGCGCTGGCGCTGGAGCCGTCCCTGCTGATCGCGGACGAACCGACCACGGCACTGGATGTGACGACGCAGATGCAGATTCTGCGGCTGATCCGCGAGATCCAGTCGCGCCGCGGCACCGGGGTGCTGTTCATTACCCACGATTTCGGCGTGGTGGCGGAAATCGCGGATCGCGTCGCGGTGATGCAGCACGGGCGCATCGTGGAACAGGGCGTGGCGGCGGAGGTACTGAACGCCCCGCAGCATCCCTATACCCGGGCGCTGATCGCCGCCGTGCCGCACGGCGCGGCCGGCGCTGCGCGGGCGCGCGACACCGGCCCGCCGGTGCTGGTCGCGAAGGGGGTGGAGAAGACCTATCGCCGCTCCGGCGGCTGGTTCGGCCCGAAGCCGGTGGTACGCGCGGTGCACGATGCCGACTTCACGCTGACGCGCGGGGAGACGCTGGGCCTGGTGGGCGAATCAGGGTCCGGCAAGTCGACGCTGGCGCGCTGCGTCGTGAAACTGGTGGAACCCGAGAAGGGCGAGATCGTCTTCGAAGGCGTCGACCTGCGGCCGCTCGGGCGCGGCGCGTGGAAGCCCTATCGCCGCAAGATCCAGATGATCTTCCAGGACCCCTTTGCGTCCTTGAACCCGCGCCGGCGGGTCGGCGAGATCATCGCCGAAGGCCCGATCACCCACGGCACGCCCCGCGCGGTGGCGGAAGCGCGCGCGCGGGATTTGCTGGCGCTGGTGCAGCTCGATCCCGGGGCCATGGAGCGCTACCCGCATGAATTCAGCGGCGGGCAGCGCCAGCGCATCGGCATCGCGCGCGCGCTGGCGATGGAGCCGGAACTGCTGATCGCGGATGAACCGGTCAGCGCGCTGGATGTGTCGGTGCAGGCGCAGGTGCTGGCATTGCTGGCGGATATCCGCGACCGGCTCGGCCTCACCATGCTGTTCATCACGCATGACCTGCGCGTCGCCGCGCAGGTCTGCGACCGGATCGCGGTGATGCAGCGCGGCGCGATCGTGGAGCAGGGCGTGACCGCCGAGGTGTTCGGCAACCCGCAGCACCCCTATACGCAGCAATTGCTGGACAGCATCCCGGGGCGGTCCTGGACCCCGCCGGTGATCGCCGCCTGAGGAGACGCCCATGACAACGCCGATCGACCCCGGCGCGCGCCGCGCGATCCTGGAGGCCGTCGATGCGCTGCGCGACGATGCGGTGCGCATGCTGGAACGGCTGGTGCGCTGCCCCTCCACGCTGGGCAACGAGCAATCCGCGTTGAACGAGATGGCGCGCATCTACGAAGGGATCGGGCTTGCGCCGTGGCGCGTGCCGACCGACCCGGCGGTGCTGGCGGCGCATCCGGGGTTCTCGCCGCCGCTGGTGTCCTATGAGGGGCGTGACAATGTCGTCGCGGTGTTCACGCCGCGCGAGAGGAAAGGGCGCAGCCTCGCGCTGCAGGGGCATGTGGATGTGGTGCCGGAAGGCGCCGCCGACATGTGGCTGACGCCGCCCTACGAACCCGCCATCCGCGACGGACGCATGTATGGCCGCGGCGCCGGGGACATGAAGGCGGGTATCGTCTCCTACGTCGCGGCGTTCAAGGCGCTGCGCCTGGCCGGGCTGCAACCTGCCGCGGACGTGCAGATGCAGTCGGTGATCGAGGAGGAATGCACCGGCAATGGCGCACTGGCCGCCATGCTGGCGCTGCCGCGCACCGATGCCCGAACCCGGCCCCGGATTGCCCGCGATGTATTCGGCGGAGATCGGCGTGGTGTGGGCCTGGGTGACCGTGTCGGGCCGCCCGGCGCATGTGCGCGACATGCAGGCGGGGCTGAACGCCATCAAGGCCGCCAACGCCATCGCCGCGCGCTTCGAGGACTACCAGGCCGAGATGAACAAGGCCGAGCGCATCCACGCATCCTTCCGCGGCGTGAACCATCCGGTGAACGTGAATTTCGGAACGATCCAGGGCGGCGAGTGGAACAGCAGCGTGCCCACGCGCGCGCGCATCGGCATGCGCGTGGGCGTGATGATGGGCTACACCGCGGCGCAGACGAAGGCGGATATCGAACGCCTGGTGGCGGAGGCCGCGACCGACCCCGCGCTGAAGGGCGCGACCGTGCAACTGGAGTTCAAGGGCTTCATGGCCGACCCCTGCGTCTTCGACATGAACGCGCCGATCGTGACCATGGCGAAGGGCCACTTCGCCGATGTCTCGGGCGGCTTCCTGCGCGACTATCCCGCGACGGGGCTGACGGATGGGCGCTTCTTCACGCTGTACCAGGATACGCCCGTGGCCTGCTTCGGGCCGGACGCGCAGGAGATCCATGGCATCGACGAGAGCGTGGGGCTGGATTCCATGCACGACATCACCCGCACCATCGCGCTGAC
>LNEW01000188.1 GCA_001464375.1 Rhodospirillales bacterium Ga0074136
GCCTGCAGGAACCCCAGCGTCTCGCCCTCGAACACGCCGCAGGTGAGCGGCCCGCCCGACCAGGCGGCGGTGTCGAGGCAGATGCGGTTGTCGCGCACCACCGGCTGGAAGCCCGCGGTGTGGCCGTGCACCACCACGATGCCATGGTCGCGCTCGCTGCCGAGGAAGTCGTGGCGGATGCGCAGCAGGTCCTCGCGCGACTGGTCTTCCAGCGCGATGCCGGGGCGGATGCCGGCATGCACGAACAGGTAGCCGCCTTCCTGGTGGTGCAGGTGCAGCCGGCGCAGGAAGCGCAGGTGCTGCGGGGCGAAGTGCTCGGGCCAGGATTCGCGCGGCGTCTCGGCCGGCACGCCCCAGGCATCGAGCGTGGCGCGCCCGCCGCCCCAGAGCCAGTCCGCCGCGGCGGCGCCGTCGCCGGACAGCGCGGCGAGCATCGTCTCCTCGTGGTTGCCGGTGAGGTTGAGCATGGCGATGCCCGGCACGGGGTCGGTCTCGATCAGGTGGTCGAGCACGGCGCGGCTGTCGCCGCCCTTGTCCACGTAGTCGCCGAGGTGGACCAGCAGCGCCGAGCCGACCGGGCGCGCGCGCAGGTCGTCGGCGATCTGCGCGTGCAGGTCGCGCAGCTTGTCGATGGACCCGTGGATGTCGCCGATGGCGTAGATGCGCCGCCCGCGCTGCCCGCGCAACGGCGTCATGTGCGTTCTCCGCGCAACGGCGCCATGTGCGCTCTCCGCGCACCCTTGTCATGTGCGCTCTCCGCGCAACGGCGTCATGTGCGCTCTCCGCGCACCCTTGTCATGTGCGCTCTCCGCGCACCCTTGTCATGTGCGCTCTCCGCGCAACGCAATCATGTCTTGTCCGCCCGCGGGTCGAGTGCGTCGCGCAATCCGTCGCCCATCAGGTTGAAGGCGAGCACCACGATCATGATGGTCACACCCGGGAAAATCGACAGCCAGGGCGCCTGCGTCAGGAACCGCTGCGACGAATTCAGCATCGACCCCCAGGACGGGTTGGGCGGCTGCATACCCAGGCCGAGGAAGGACAGCGCCGCTTCGGCGATGATGGCTTCCGCAATGGCGAGCGTGGCCTGCACCAGCAGCGGCGGGATGATGTTGGGCAGCACATGCACGAACGCGATCCGCCAGGGTGGATTGCCGAGCGCGCGCGCGGCCTCCACCCAGTCGGTGGATTTCGCGTCCAGCGCCATGCCGCGCGCCAGGCGCGCGAAGACCGGCGAGGCGGTGATGGCGATGGCGAGCATGGCGTTCTCGAGCGCCGGGCCGAGAAAGGCGGCGAGCGCGATCGCCAAAATCAGGAAGGGCACGCTCAGCATGGCATCGGCGACGCGCGAGATGACGGCGTCCACCCAGCCTCCGGCGAGGCCCGCGACCAGCCCCAGCGGGACGCCCATGATGAGGGCGCCGAGCACCGAGATCACGCCCGCCATCAGCGACGCCCGCGCGCCCCAGATGACGCGCGAGAGCACGTCGCGCCCGTTCTCGTCCGTGCCCATCCAGTGCGCCCAGGAGGGTTCCTTGCGGATGCGCGACCACGACGTCTGCAGCGGGTCATAGGGCGCGATCAGCGGCGCAAGGATGGCGACCGCCACGAACAGCACGACCACGATGAGCCCGACCACGGCCAGGCGGTGGCGCAGGAAGCGACGGATGGCGCGGCGCGTGGGGCTCTCGCCGGGCGCGGGCGCGGCGGCGGCGGTGGCGCTCATGCCTGCCGGAGCCTCGGGTTGATCATCATGTAGAGAATGTCCGCGACCAGGCTCAGCACCACGAAGATCAGCGCGGTGGCCAGCACCACGCCCTGCACCACCGGATAGTCGCGGTTGAACACCGCATCGACGATGAGTTTCCCGAAGCCCGGGATGGTGAAGATCTGCTCGGTCAGCACGGCGCCGGCCAGCAGGCGGCCGAACTCGATGGCGCCGAGCGTCACCACCGGGATCAGCGCATTCCGCAGCGCGTGCTTCCACACCACCACGCGTTCGCGCAGCCCCTTGGCGCGCGCGGTGCGCACGTAGTCCTGCGACAGCGCCGTCAGCATCGCCGCGCGGGTGTGGCGCATCAGCACGGACGCCACGCCGGTGCCGAGCACGAAGGCCGGCATGATGGTGGTGGCCAGCGACTGCACCGGGTCCTCGGTGAGCGGCACGTAGCCCGAGGGCGGCAGCCAGCCGAGCTCCACGCTGAACAGCAGGATCATCATGATGCCGAGCCAGAAATTCGGCGTGGAGATGCCGAACAGCGCCACGCCATTCGCCGCCCAGTCGGTCGGCGTATCCTTGCGCACGGCCGACAGGATGCCGAGCGGCACGCCGATCAGGATGGCGATGATGAAGGCCATGGTCGCCAGCTGGAACGTCACTGGCAGCTTGGTGAGGATCAATTCGCTGACCGGGACCCGGATGCGCCAGGAGAAGCCGAAATCCCCGGTCAACACCTTGCCCATCCAGATCAGGTATTGCTGCCAGATCGGCTTGTCGAGGCCGAGCTCGGCGCGAATGGCGGCGAGCACCGCGGGGTCGCCGCGTTCCTCGCCGGCCAGGATCAGCGCCGGGTCGCCGGGCATGAGCTGCTGCAGCCCGAAGATCAGGATCGACAGGATCAACAGGGTGGGGATGACCTGCCCGACCCGGCGCAGCAGCCAGATGCCCATGGCGGGGCTACGCCCCGGTCCGTGCGGCCGCGCCCCTGCGGATCGCGCGACGCGCGACCGCGTAGAGCCGGCCCTCAGTGCCCGCGACGGCGCGGATCATTGAAAGCGCATCCCCTGCAGCCGGATCATGCCGTCCGCGACCGGCCGGTAGCCGACCAGGCGCGTCTGGTGCGCCATGATGTTCTTGCGGTGCCAGAGGTAAATGCGGTTCGCGTCCTGGCCGATCGAGAGCCGGATCATGCGCGCATAGAGGTCGCGGCGCTTTTCGATGTCCAGTTCGGTCCGCGCGGCATCGAGCAGCGCATCGACCTCGGGGTTGGAATACCGCCCGTCATTCTGCCCGCCGCCGGTGCGGGAGAAGGTGAAGATGTTGCCATCCGGATCGGTGCGCCCCGACCAGCCCACGAGGTAGGTCTGGAATTCGCCGCGGTTCGCCGCCTGCAGCGAGGAGGCGAATTCCATCGCGCGCAGCGTGACCTGGAAGCCGGCCTCCGCGACCATGGACTGGATCACCTCGCCCACCTGGCGCAGGTCGGGGTTGTTCGGGACCGTCAGTTCGATCGCCAGCGGCCCGGTCACGCCGGCTTCGCGCAGCAGGGCGCGGGCGCGCTCGATGTTGCGGGGCTCGGGCTGGAAGTCCCGCACGTGGAAGGGGTTGGCCGGCGGCCAGGGTTGGCGCGATGGCGTGTACATCCCTTCGTAGACCACCTGGTTCACCGCGGCGCGGTCGATCGCGAGTTCGAAGGCGCGGCGCACGCGCGCATCGCGGCCGAGCGGGGTGTTCGCGCGTTCCCCGTTCCCGACATTGATGGTGATGCCGAAGTAGCCGAGCTCATCCACGTTGACCGCGCGCAGGTTGCGGGCGCGCTGGATGGTACGGATGTCGTCGGGTTCCATGCGCTCGACGAATTCGACCGCGCCGGATTGCAGGTTGGCCAACCGCACCGTGTTGTCCGGGATCGGCAGGTAGGTCACGCGGTCGAAGTGGATGTTCGCGGCATCCCAGTATTCGCGGAAGCGTTCCACCACGATGCGCTCCTGCGCCACGCGCTCGACGAAGCGGAAGGGGCCGGCGCAGACCGGTCGGGTGCCGAAGTTGCGTCCCAGCGCCTCGGCGGCCTTGGGGCTGACGATCATGCCGGCACGGTCGGTGAGGGCCGCGAGGAAGGAGGCCGAGGGGGTCTTCAGCACGATGCGCACGGTGCGCGGGTCGACCACCTCGACCGACTGCATGTCGGCGATCTCGGAACGCCGGAACGAACCCTGCATGGTCAGGTGGCGGTTCAGCGAGTAGCGCACCGCCTCGGCGTCCATCGCCTCGCCATCGTGGAAGCGCACGCCCTCGCGCAGGGTGATGAGCAGCTGCGTCGGGCTTTCCCAGCGATGCGCGGTGGCCAGTTGGGGCACCACCTCCAGCCGTTCGTTGATGTCGAACAGCTTGTCGCACAGCGCCATGTAGACGATGCGCCCGACATAGGTGCGCGACAGGGTGGGGTCGAGGATATCGGGGTCCTCGCGCAGGCCGATGCGCAGGTTCTGCGCCTGCGCGGGCGCGATGGTCGCGATGGCGGGAATGATGGCCGCGGCGGCGGCGAGCATCGCCTTGATGGTGGTCTTCATTGTGGCACTCCCGGTTGCGGGCCTGGGGCCCGGAAGAAGGATTGCAGGCGGCGCAGCCTTTCGCCACCGGCCAGGCGTTCGGCCCGCGGGCCCGGCGGCGGCAGGCGGCCATCCAGGTGGCAGGCGACGCGGTGCGGCGCAGCGGTCAATTCGGGCTGGCGCTCGCGGCAGGCGGGTTCCGCGAAGGGGCAGCGCGTGTGGAAGCGGCAGCCGGGCGGCGGCGCGATGGGGGATGGCACGTCGCCCTCGATCGGCGGCGCCTTCGTGCCGTGGCCCGGGACCGCGGCCAGCAGGGCGCGCGTATAGGGGTGCTTCGGCGCGGAGAGCACGGCGTCGGCGGGCCCTTCCTCGACGATGCGGCCGAGATACATCACCGCGACGCGGTCGGCGACATGACGCACCACGCCAAGGTCATGGCTGATCAGCACGAAGGTCAGGCCGAGGTCGCGGATCAGGTCCGACAGCAGGTTCACCACCTGCGCCTGCACGCTGACATCCAGAGCGCTGACCGGTTCGTCGCCGACGATCAGCTTCGGCTGGGACGCCAGGGCGCGCGCGATGGCGACGCGCTGGCGCTGCCCGCCGGAGAATTCATGCGGCCAGCGCCGCGCGAGTTCCGGCCGCAGCCCGACGCGCGAGAGCAGGTCCGCCACGCGCGCGCGTTCCTGGTCGCGCGGCACGATGCGATGCAGGCGCAGCGGCTCGGCCACCGCCTGCTCGACCGTCATGCGTGGGTCGAGGCTGGCGAAGGGGTCCTGGAAGATCAGTTGCATGTCGCGCCGGCGGGCGCGCAGCGCGGCGGCGGACAGCTTCGTCAAATCATCGCCGGCGAAACGCACGGTGCCGGCATCGGGCGTGATCAGGTTCAGCATCAGCCGGCCGAGGGTGGATTTCCCGCAGCCGGATTCGCCGACGATCGCCAGCACCTCCCCCTGCGCGACCGACAGCGAGACGCCATCCACCGCATGGACGGCACCCGCGCGGCGGCCGAGCGCATCGCGCACCGGGAAGCGCTTCACCAGCCCGTCCAGTTCCAGCAACGCGCTCATGCGGCCGCCAGCACGCCGTCGAGCGGCGCGCGCCAGCAGGCGGAGAGATGGCCTGGCGCGACTTCCACCAGCGGCGGTGTGCTGGCGCAGCGTTCCACCACGAAGGGGCAGCGCGGCGCGAAACGGCAGCCAGGCGGGGGGGCACGCAGGTCGGGCACCGTGCCCTCGATGCTGGCCAGGCGCTGCCCGGGTTCGCCCTCGCCCGGCGCGGCACCGAGCAGGCCGGCGGTGTAGGGATGTTCGGGGCGCGCGAACAGCGCGGCAGCCGGCGCCTGTTCGGCGATGCGCCCGGCATACATCACGGCCACCTCGTCGGCATGGTCGGCCACCACGCCGAGGTCATGCGTGACCAGCACCACCGCCGTGCCGGTCTCGCGCTTCATGTCATCGAGCAGCGACAGGATCTGCGCCTGGACCGTGACATCCAAAGCCGTGGTGGGTTCATCGGCGATCAGCAGCTTCGGCCGGCAGGCCAGCGCCATGGCGATCATCACCCGCTGGCGCATGCCGCCCGAGAGCTGGTGCGGGTATTGCCGGGCGCGCCTGGCCGAATCGGGGATGCGCACGCGGTCGATCATGCGCACGGCCTCGGCGAAGGCGGCGGCGTGGTCCAGGCCCTGGTGCAGGCGCAGCGCCTCGGCCACCTGTTCGCCGGCGGTGAAGGCCGGGTTCAGGCTGGTCATCGGTTCCTGGAAGATCATCGCCATCTCGCCGCCGCGCAGCAGGCGGCGCTCCTCGGGCGAGAGCGCGGTCAGGTCGCGCCCCGCCAGGCGAATGGCGCCGCCGACGGTCGCGGTCGTTGGCAGCAGGCCCATCACGGCCAGCGCCGAGACCGACTTGCCGCAGCCGGATTCGCCCACGATGGCCAGCGTGCGGCCGGGCTCGACCCGGAACGACACGCCATCGAGCACGCGCAGGCTGCGCCCGTCCTGGCGGAAATCGAGCGTCAGGCCGGCGACGTCGAGCGCAGGCGCGCTGATACGCCCCTGCCCGGCCGATGGTGTCGCGGGTGGCATTGCCATGGCGCGAGTAATCCGCGCCGGGCGCCGGGGCGCAAGGGGGGGGCCGGCGGGATCGACCCCGACGCGACGCGCCCTGCCTAAGCGGCTCGCAGCGCTGCCGCCGGAGTGTCCAGTGCAAGGACCAGCGCCTGCCCGGCCGCGGTATCGTCGAAGCGCAGCCGCATCGATCCGCTCGCGGCATCGACGACGGATGCCGCGATGCCCGGATGACCGGCGGCGGAGAAGGTCACGCGCGCCCCGGGCGGCATCGCCGGCGCGCCATCGAGCGCCGCCCCGCCGGCCGAGACATTGACCACGCGCAGCGGGTGGCGCGCTCCATTGGCCTCGATCCAGGCCGGTGCCTCCGCCGCGATGCGCGGATGGCGACGGCGGTTGACCTCGTCATTCGATTCCCGCACCAGGCGGATCAGCGTGCCGCGCAGTTCCACCATCGCGGCGTCCGCTTCGCGCGCGGCGTGGCGCAGCGCTTCGGCGCGGGTCTCGACGCCCCGCGTCATGCCATCGAGCGATCCGCTCTGCCCGGTCATGTCCCGCGCGGCGCCCGCGGCACCGGCGGCGGCGCGGGCGATCTCGGCGGTTGCGGCCGATTGCTGCGCCATGGCGTCGGCGATCGCCGCCGCCGCGGTGTCGACCTGCTGCACCGTCGCGGCGATGCCGCCCACCGCGCGCACGGCCTGGTTGGTGGCGGCCACCACGGCTTCGATCTGGCGGCCGATCTCCTCGGTGCTGCGGGCGGTCTGCGCGGCGAGCGACTTCACCTCGCCCGCCACCACGGCGAAGCCCTTGCCGGCATCGCCGGCGCGCGCCGCCTCGATGGTGGCGTTCAGCGCCAGCAGGTTGGTGCGCGCGGCGATGTCGGAGATCAGGCGCGCGACCTCTCCGATCCGTTCGACCGACTGCTGCAGGCCGGCGATGGCGCGGCTGCCATCCTGGGCCCCGGCTACGGCGCGGCTGGTGGCTGCGGCGGCATCCTCGACACGGCCGGTGATCTCGCGGATGGAGGCGGACATCTCCTCGGCGGCCGCGGCACTTCCCGTCGAATGGTCGAGCGTGGTCTGCGCACCGAGCGCCAGCGCCTGGCTGCCCCCGACCGCGGTCGCGGCACCCTCGGCCATCCGCTCGGCCTCGGTCGCCATGGCGGCGATGCGTTCGCCGATGCGGTCGACGGCCTGGCGCGTCTCGGTCTCCAGCAGGTCGGCCATCGCGCGCATGGCGTTGGTGCGTTCGGCCTGGGCGGCGTCGCGCGCGCGGTCCTGTTCGGCGCGCAGCGCGGCGTTCTCCTCGGCGTTGCTGCGAAACACCGCCAGCGCGCGCGCCATGTCGCCGACCTCGTCGTGCCGGGCGGCGTCGGGCAGGTCGGTGCCGCGGCGCCCGGCGACCAGGTCCTCCATGCCACGGTTGAGCCGCGCGAGCGGCGCGGCGATGCGCGATCGCACCAGCCACAGCGCCAGCCCGCCGGCCAGCACCGCCCCGCCCAGCATGGCCAGCAGCAGGATGAGCGCGAGCCTTTCGCCGGCGGTGATGATGGCCTGCGCCGCGGCATCCGCTTCCTCCGTGAAGCGGGCGGCGGCCGCGGCGAGCGCGGTGTTCACCCGGCCGCGATTGGCGCGGTTGGCGGCATTGTTGCCCATGGCGTCCGCGGCGGGCGCGCCCTGCTCCACGCCGATGCGGGCGAGGTCGTCGCGGAAGCGGATGAATTCGGCGAGCGCCGTGAGCAGCGGTGGGACCGTCGCCTCATCGGCGGCGATCGCGGACAGCCGGTCGGCGTCGCGGCGGATATCGGCGAGGTGGCGGCGCAGGCCGGCGGCGAAGCGTTCGGATTCCGCACGGTTCTTCGCCATGTAGAGGCCGCGGCTTTCCATCACGACGGCATAGACGCCGGCATCGATGCGCTGGGCCAGCGTGGCGCGGTCCTGCATGCGGCCGACGGTTGCGACATCCCGCCCGTAGTCGACCAGGGCAACATGCGCGGCGATCCCGCCGCCGGCCGCGAGCAGCGTCAGCGTGCCCAGCACAAGGTAGATCCGCCCGGCAATCGAGCCCAGCCAGCGCTTCATGCGATACCCCCGTCAACCCGGCACGACCATGTCGCATGCGGGTTAAGCGAGGGTTGCGCGGGTACGGGGTGGTTTCTGCCGCCGGCCACTTCGGATGCCGGCTTCCGCACCCCGCGCAATCGTCGGGCGCGGCGTGCCCTCAGCCGCCAGCCACCTCGGCCGCCGGCTTCAGCACGCCGCGACGCACCTGGTCGAGCTCGATGGATTCGAACAGGGCGCGGAAATTGCCCTCGCCGAAGCCCTGGTCGCCCTTGCGCTGGATCAGTTCGAAGAAGATCGGGCCGATCAGCGTCCCGGTGAAGATCTGCAGCAGTCGCCCACCCGAGGGCGAGCCATCCATCAGGATGCCGTTGCGCGCCAGCCGCGCCATGTCCTCTCCGGTGTCGGGCAGGCGCTGGGGCAGGAGTTCGTAGTAGGTGTCCGGCGTGTCGAGGAAGCGCACGCCGGACGCCGCCAGGCCCTCGACGCTCGCGTGGATGTCGGCCGTGCCCATGGCGATGTGCTGGATGCCCTCGCCATTGTAGGCGCGCAGGTATTCCTCGATCTGGCTGCGGTCGTCGCTGCTCTCGTTGATCGGGATGCGGATCTGCCCGCACGGGCTGGTCATGGCCTTGGACTTCAGGCCTGTCAGCTTGCCCTCGATGTCGAAGTAGCGGATCTCGCGGAAGTTGAACAAGCGCTCGTAGAAGCCCGCCCAGGCGTCCATCCGGCCGCGATGGACATTGTGCGTCAGGTGGTCGATCAGCGTCAGGCCCGCACCCCGGGGGTTGCGTTCGGCGCCGTCGATCCAGCGGAAATCCACATCCCAGATGCTGCCCGTGGGGCCGTAGCGATCGACGAAGTAGATCAGCGATCCGCCGATGCCCTCGATGGCGGGGATGTTCAGTTCCATCGGCCCGACACGGCCATGGAACGGGCGCGCGCCCAGGCGCACCGCGCGGTCGTACGCGGCCGCCGCGTCGGCCACGCGGAAGGCCATGGCGCAGGCGCAGGGGCCGTGAACGCGGGCGAAGGCCTGGGCGTAGGAATCCGCTTCGGCGTTCAGCACGAAGTTCACATCGCCCTGGCGCCACAAGGTCACGCGCTTCGAGCGATGCCGTGCCACCGGGGCGAAGCCGAGGCTGGTGAAGACCGCCTCCAGCTGCGCGATGTCGGGCCCGGTGAATTCGACGAATTCGAAACCGTCCGTGCCCATCGGGTTGGCATCGGAGATGATGCCGGCGATCTCGGTGCGATCGGGCGGGATGTCCATCGGCGAAGCCTCCTGCGTTGGCTGCAGGATCGCCTCGCCAGCCGGGCGAATTCCGGCAAACTGCGCGCGGTCCTGCGGTAGAATGAGCGAATTCCTCCATTGCAGGGTGCCTTCGTGACGAATTCCGCCACAGACCTGGACGCCATCGACCGTCGCCTCCTGCGCGAGGTACAGCGCGACGGGCGCGCTTCGGTCGTGGCGCTGGCCGAACGCGTCGGGCTCTCCGCCACGCCCTGCCAGCGTCGCCTGAAACGCATGGAGGAAGCCGGCATCATCGCCGGCTACGCCGCCGTGCTGGACGCACCGCGCCTGGGCCTGGGCCTGACCGCCTTCGTGCAGGTCAGCCTGGCGTCGCGGTCGGAGGAGACGGTAGAGGCCTTCCACGCCGCCATCGGCCGCATGCCCGAGATCCTCGCCGCATGGGCCATGAGCGGTGAGACCGACTACCTGTTGCAGGTCGTGGCCGCCGACCTCGAGGCCTATGGCGAATTCGCCACGCGCCGCCTGCTGCGCCTGCCTGGCGTGAAGGACACCCGAAGCGCCTTCGTGCTGCGCACCGTGAAGCCGCCGGCGGGGCTGCCCCTGTAGATTGGGATGACGGCGCACCGGAAAGGCGCGAGGATCGCCTCCGAAGCGACGGCCCGGCGAACGGGATCGCGCCGGAGGAAACACCATGACGCATTCCCGCAGGACCGTGCTGGCCGCCGCCGCCCTCGCGCTGGCCGTACCCGGCACCGCCCGGGCGCAGGACTACCCCGCCCGCACCATCACCATCGTCGCCGGGGCCGCGGCCGGCGGGCCGACCGACGTGATCTCGCGCCTGGTCGCCGAGGCGATGGCGAGGCACCTGCCGCAGCCCGTGGTGGTCGAGAATATCGGCCCCGCCCATGTCGGCGCGCAGCGCGTGGCGCAGGCGCGGCCCGATGGCTACATGCTGCTGATGACCAATGTCGGCATGGCGGCGGGTGCGACGCTGTTCCGCCGCCTGTCCTTCGACACGCTGAACGGCTTCGCGCCGCTCGGGCTGGTGTCGGACGCCGCGATGACGATCATCGCCAAGCCCGGCTTCCCGGCGGAGAACCTCGCAGGGCTGGTGGCCGAATTGAACCGGCGCGGCGATGCGCTGAACCTCGGCACCGCGGGGCTCGGGTCCGCGGCCAACCTGTGCGGGCTGCTGCTGCAGCAGGCGGCCGGCAACCGCGCGACGATCGTGGGCTTCCGCGGCACGGCGCCGGCCATCACGGAACTCATGGCCGGGCGGCTCGACCTGCTGTGCGACCAGGCGACCAACACCGCGCCCTTCATCCGCGACAACCGGGTGCGCGCCTATGGCGTGACCAGCCTGCAGCGGCTGCCCGGCCTGCCGGACATCCCGACCACGACCGAGGCCGGCGCGCCGGCGATCAGCATGAGCACCTGGCACGGGCTGTATGCGCCCGCCGGCACGCCGGAGGCGGTGCAGCAGCGCATCAACGCCGCGCTGCTGCTGGCCATGCAGGACGAACGCCTGCGCACCCGCTTCGCCGAGCTGGCCACCGACCCGGCGACACCCGAGCGCGCGAGCCTGGCGTTCCATCGCCGCTTCCACGGCGAGGAGATCGCGCGGTGGCGGCCGATCATCCAGGCGGCGGGGTCCTATGCGGATTGACCGCCGCGGCTGACGCGCCGGTGTCGCGGAACCGTCACACCGCCATCGCACGGACAGGCTAGAGCATCGGGCGCAGGCGCGGCGGCGCACGCCGTCGCGCCTGCGCGCCACACGCCCGCAACCGACAGAGCGCCCGCATGACCGACCCCGCCGATGACCGCCCCTGGCTGGACCTCGAGCTCGAGGATGATTTCGACGAGGAGCTGGAGCAGGAGATCGATGATTCGCGCATCCCGGCCGAACTGCGCGCGCTGCTGGGCAAGCGCAAGAAGGCGACGCTCGACCGCGCCTTCTACTTCCGCGAATTGCTGCGCCTGCAAGCGGAACTGGTGAAGCTGCAGGATTGGGTCAGCCACACGGGGCTGAAGCTGGTCGTGCTGTTCGAAGGCCGCGATTCCGCCGGCAAGGGCGGTGTCATCAAGCGCATCACGCAGCGGGTCAATCCGCGCGCCTGCCGGGTGGTGGCGCTGCCCGCGCCCAACGACCGCGAGAAGACGCAGTGGTATTTCCAGCGCTACGTCCCGCATCTGCCGGCCGCCGGCGAGATCGTGCTGTTCGACCGCTCCTGGTACAATCGCGCCGGCGTCGAGCGCGTCATGGGCTTCGCCAGCGACGACCAGGTCGAGGCATTCTTCCGCGACGTGCCGGAATTCGAGCGCATGCTGGTGCGGTCCGGCATCGTGCTGGTGAAGTACTGGTTCTCCATCACAGATGAGGAGCAGCAGTTCCGCTTCCTCATGCGCATCCACGACCCGATCAAGCAGTGGAAGCTCAGCCCGATGGACCTGCAGTCCCGCGTTCGCTGGGAGCAGTACACCAAGGCGAAGGAGGCGATGTTCGAACGCACCAACATCGCCGAGGCGCCCTGGACCATCGTGGAGGGCAACGACAAGAAGCTGGCGCGGCTGAACTGCATCGCGCACCTGCTCTCGGTCATTCCCTATGGCGAGGTGCCGCACGAGCCCGTCGTGCTGCCCGATCGCGTGTTCAACCCGGCCTACGAACGCGCGACGCTGCCGCGCGCCTTGTACGTGCCGGATGTCTATGCGCCGAAGGCGGGCTGAGGGTCGCGACCCGGTCGGCCGCTGGCATGGCCGCCCTCAGAACGCCAGCAGGTTGTCGCGGAACATGGCGTGGTCGTAGGACCGGCGCGCCAGGCCGCGCTTCTGGAGTTCCGGCACCAGGCCATCGGTGATCTCGGCCACCACGCGCCGCGAGGTGTGGTTGCTCGAGATCAGGAAGCCGTCGCCGCCGATCTCCTCCATCGCCGCCCCCATCTGGTCGGCCACCTGCGCCGGGGTGCCGATCAGCGGGATGGACCCCGCGTCCGAGTAGATCTCGGTCGCCTCCCGCAGGGTCTTGTTGCCGGCCTTCTTGAGGAATTCGTCGAGCGACTGCTGGTGGCCATTGGTGGTCAGCGAGCCCAGCGGCTGGTCGAGCGGCAGCGCGCCGAAATCGAGATTGGTGATCTTCGACAGGTGCGCGAGGCGGCGCGCGATCTCGTCCTCGGTGGTGGCCAGGCGCTGCTTGTGGCGGGCGCGCGCCTCCTCCTCCGTATCCCCCAGCACCGGGGAGACCAGGAACAGCACCTTGCAGTCATCGGGGTTGCGGCCGTGGGCTGCCATGCGTGCGCGGATGTCGTCGCGATAGGCCTTCATGCCGGCGGTGCCCTTCACCATCGCCACGATGGTGTCGGAGTGGCGCGAGGCGAATTCGCGCCCGCGCGGGGACCCGCCCGCCTGCGCGATGACCGGCTGGCCCTGCACGCAGGGGCCGGAGTTGAGCGGGCCGCGGACCTGGAAGTGCTTGCCCGCGTGGTCGATGGCGTGGACCTTGGTGTGGTCCACCAGGATGCCGCGGTCGCGGTCGGCGATGATGGCACCCGGCTCCCAGGACCCCCAAAGTTTGCGCGCCACCTCCATGTATTCATCGGCGATGTCGTAGCGCGTGTCGTGCGGCGGCATGCCGTCCAGCCCGAAATTGCGCGCGGCATAGTCCGAGGACCCGGTCACCGCATTCCAGCCGATGCGCCCGGAGGAGACCTGGTCGAGCGTGGCGACCAGCCGCGCCAGCAGATAGGGCGGATAGGCGAAGGTGCCGAAGGTCGCGACGATGCCGATGCGGCTGGTTTCGCGCGCCAGCAGCGTGGCCACCACCGACGGGTCCTGGCGCGGCACGGACAGGCCGTGGTGCAGGTAGATCTCGCGCGACCCTCCGTAGGATTCGCCGATGTAGGAGGAGTCCTCGAGCAGCACGTAGTCGAAGCAGGCGCGCTCGAGGTTCCGCGTCATCTCGATGAAGAACTCCGGCACCATCCATTCGGTGCCGATGTTCCCGGTCCAGGGCTCGCCCCAGGCCTGCACGGAGGAGCCCTGGAGGAACCAGCCGAGGTGGAATTTTCGCGCCGCCATGATCGCCTCGTCGCTGTGCTGCGGTGCAGCGTGGCGCGGGGCGATGCCGCCGGCAAGCCGGGGCCGGGCGCGGGGCCGTCAGACCCCCTCGATGATGCGGATGTCGCGATCGGCGCCGCCGCCCAGCGCCGCCAGCGCCGCCTGGTAGGCCGGGCTGTCATGCGCCGCCCGGGCCTGATCGACGCTGTCGAATTCGATGACCACGGTGCGCTGCTGCAGCCCGCCCTCATAAAGCTGCGCCGGCATCCCGCGCGCCAGGATCCGCCCGCCGGCGGCGGTCAGCGCCGGGCCGCCCAGCGCGGCATAGGCCGCCAGCGCGTCGGGATCGCGGACCGACCGATACGTCGCGACCCAATAGGCCTTCGCCATGTCACCATCCTTCGCGATGCGCTGCGGGCTACAGCTTCACCCGGAACAGGTGGGCGATCTCGCCGACAATGCCACGGCGGAAGGCCAGCACCACCGTGACGAAGATCGCACCCTGGATGACCGTCACCCAGGCGCCCATCTCGGCGAGATAGTTCTGCATGGTGACGATGACGGCAGCGCCGACCACCGGGCCGAACACGGTGCCGAGCCCGCCGACCAGCGTCATCAGCACGACCTCGCCGGACATCGACCAGTGGACGTCGGTGAGCGTCGCGATGCCGAAGACCAGCGACTTCACCCCACCCGCCACGCCGGCCAGCGTGGCCGACAGGATGAAGGCCACCAGCTTGTAGTCGTCCGTGCGATAGCCGAGCGAGGTCGCGCGCGGCTCGTTCTCGCGGATCGCCTTCAGCACCTGGCCGTAGGGCGAATGGATGATGCGGTGGATCATCAGGAAGCCGGCCAGGAAGATGCCGGCGACGAACCAGTACATCGACATGTCGGAGGCCATGCTGACGGAGCCGAACAGGGCGCCGCGCGGGATCGCCTGGATGCCGTCCTCGCCGCCGGTGAAGGGCGCCTGCACGCAGACGAAGTAGATCATCTGCGCCATCGCCAGCGTGATCATGGCGAAATAGATGCCCTGCCGGCGGATGGCGATCCAGCCGAACACCCAGCCCTGCACGCCGGCCACCGCCGCACCGGTCAGCACCGCCAGTTCAGGCGTGAAGCCATAGGCCTTGGCGGTATAGCCGGCGATGTAGCCGCCCATGCCGAAATACGCCGCGTGGCCGAAGGACAGCAGGCCGACATAGCCGATCAGCAGGTTGAAGGCGCAGGCGAACAGCGCGAAGCACAGCAGCTTCATCAGGAAGACGGGGTAGAGGAAGAACGGCGCGACCCCCAGGAAGATGAGCAGCACGCCGAGGGCGGCGAGCTGTGCCGAGGAGAAGCCCCAGATGCCGCTCTCGTCCCGGGTGACGGGCGCGATCGCGCCGGCGGTGGTTTCGGACGCCATGGCTCACGCCCTCCCGAACAGGCCGGCGGGACGTGCGAGCAGCACGATCGCCATGATGACGAAGATGACCGTGGCCGAGGCCTCCGGCCAGAAGACCTTGGTGAGACCCTCGATGATGCCCAGCCCGAAGCCGGTGATGACCGACCCCAGGATCGACCCCATGCCGCCGATCACCACCACCGCGAAGACCACGATGATCAAGTTGGTGCCCATCTGCGGGTTCACCGAATAGATCGGTGCCGCCAGCACGCCCGCCAGGGCCGCCAGCGCCACGCCCGCCCCGTAGGTCAGCGTGATCATGCGCGGCACGTTCACGCCGAAGGCCTGCACCAGCGCGGCGTTCTCGGTGGCGGCGCGCAGGTAGGCGCCCAGGCGCGTCTTCTCGATCACGATCCAGGTCGCCAGGCAGATCACCAGCGAGAACACCACCACCCAGCCGCGATAGACCGGCATGAACATGAAGCCGAGGTCCCAGGCCCCGCTCAGCTCCGCCGGGATGCGGTACGGCAGGCCCGAGGAGCCGAATTCATTGCGGAACACGCCCTCGATCATCAGCCCGATGCCGAAGGTCAGCAGCAACCCGTACAGGTGATCCAACTTGTACAGCCGACTGATCATCAGCCGTTCGATGACGACCCCCGTGGCGCCGACGATCAGCGGCGCGATCAGCAGCGCCCACCAATAGCCCAGCCCGCCCCAGGCGAGCAGCATCCAGGCGACGAAGGCGCCCATCATGAATTGCGCGCCATGGGTGAAGTTGATGATGTTGAGCAGCCCGAAGATCACCGCGAGCCCGAGCGAGAGCATCGCATAGAAGGCACCGTTGATGAGGCCGAGCAGCAGCTGTCCGAACAGCAGCGGTGCCGGGATGCCGAGCAGGTTCTCGATGAAGTCGAGCATGGGCAGTCAGGTCCTTGTCAGGAACGCACGAGGGAGCAGCCGCCCTCGGCCAGGGGGCGGAACGCCTCCTCCCCCGGCGTCGTGGCGGCAACCTTGTAGTAGTCCCAGGCGCCGCGGGATTCCGACGGCGCCTTCACTTCGAACAGGAAGACCGGGTGCAGCTTGCGCCCATCCTCGCGGATGCGGCCCGGGCCGAAGGCGTCGTCATCGGTCGGCATGGCCTTCATGCGCGCGACCGCGGCGCGGCCATCGGCCTTGGCCGCCGCCACGCCCATGTCGGCCACCGCCTTCAGGTAGTGCAACGCGGCGCCGTAGCAGCCGGCCTGCACCATGGCCGGCGGACGGTCCTGGTTGGCGCGGCGCACGCGCGTGGTCAGCGCGCGGGTACGGTCGTTGAGGTCCCAGTAGAAGGATTCCGTCAGCAGCAGCCCCTGCCCCGTCTCGAGCCCCAGCGCATGCACATCCACCAGCCCCATCAGCAGGGCGGCGAACTTCATGTTCCGATGCAGGCCGAATTCGCGCGCCGCCTTGATGGTGTTGACGGTGTCGGTGCTGGCATTGGCCATGCCCAGCACCTTGGCGCGCGAGGCCTGTGCCTGCACGACAAACGCGGAGAAGTCGGTCGTCGCCGGGAAGGGATAGCGCGCCGCCCCCAGCACGCGCCCGCCGGCGGCCTCCACGAAGCGCGTGGTGTCGCGCTGGAGCGCATGGCCGAAGGCGTAGTCGGCGGTCACGAAGAACCAGGTGTCGCCGCCCGTGCGCACGATGGCCGCGCCGGTGCCCTTGGCGAGCATCCAGGTGTCGTAGGTCCAGTGCACCGTGTTCGGGCTGCACTGCGAACCGGTGAGGTCCGACGACGCCGCGCCGGAATTCAGGAAGACCTTGTTCTTCTCGCGCGCGATGGTGTTGACCGCGAAAGCGACCGAGGAGGTCGGCACGTCGAGGATGGCGTCCACACCCTGGTCGAACCACTGCCGCGCGATATTGGCGCCGACATCGGGGCGGTTCTGGTGGTCGGCCTGGATCACCTCGACCGTGAAGCCGCGCGCGCCGAATTCGGCGGCGGCGGCCTGCGTCATCACGGTGCTGCCCGGGCCGGTCGCGTCGCGGTAGGGGCCGGACATGTCGGACAGCACGCCCAGGCGGATCGTCGTGCCCTGCGCGCGGGCGCGCGACAGTGGCGCGACCGCGACTGCGGCGGATGCTCCGGCGAGCAGGCTGCGGCGGCTCGTGCCCATCTACTGTCCTCCCAGGGTGTTGCGGTATCGCCTGGCGGGCGGGGTCTTCGCGCCCCGTCCCGCCACGGCGTTCGGTTGGTTCAGCTCCGGACCAGCGGGCAGTTGCCCTCGGCGATCGGGCGGAAGGCCTCGTTCGCCGGCGTGGTCTGCAGCAGCTTGTAGAAATCCCACGGGCCGCGGGATTCCGACGGCGCCTTCACCTCGAACAGGAAGGACGGGATCAGCCGGCGGCCATCGGCGCGGATGGTGCCGGTGCCGAAGCAGTCATCCTCTGACGGTGTCGCCTTCATGCGGTTGATCAGTTCGACGCCCGACGCCTTCGCCGCCGGCACGCCCATGGCGGCGACGGTCTTGAGGAAATGCAGCGTCGCGGAATAGCAGCCCGCATGGATCATGTTCGGGTAGTTGGTCGGCGTCCGGCGCACGATGCGCTGCGTCCAGGCGCGGGTCTTGTCGTTGGTGTCCCAGTAGAAGGATTCCGTGCAGACCAGCCCCTGCGCCGTCTGCAGGCCGATGCCCTGGACGTCGTTCACGAACAGCAGCAGCGCGGCCAGCTTCACGCCCCGCCGCGTGATGCCGAATTCGGCGGCCTGCTTCACGCAGTTCGCGGTGTCCGCGCCGGCATTGGCCAGGCCGATCACCTTGGCGCGCGAGGCCTGCGCCTGCACCAGGAAGGACGAGAAATCCGTCGTGCCCGGGAAGGGCGTGCGCACCCTGCCGCACGCACGAAATTCGCGTTGTCGCGCTCAAGCGCATGGCCGAAGGCGTAGTCGGCGGTGATGAAGAACCAGGTGTCGCCGCCGGCGCGCACCATCGCCCCGCCGGTCGACTTCGCCAGCATGTAGGTGTCGTAGGCCCAGTGGATGGTGTTGGGCGAACAGGCCGGCCCGGTCATGTCCGCGGTGGCGGAACCGACATTCAGGTACGCCTTGTTCTTCTCACGCGCGATCTGGTTGACCGCGAGCCCGACCGAAGATGTCGGCACGTCGATGATCACGTCGACGCCCTGGTCGTACCATTGCCGCGCGATGTTGGAGCCGACATCGGGGCGGTTCTGGTGGTCGGCTTCCACCACCTCGACCGTGAAGCCATGGCTGGCGCCGAACTCCGCCACCGCTTCGCGCGTGCAGGCGACGGAGGTGGGGCCGGTATTGTCGCGGTAGGTGCCCGACATGTCGGTCAGCACGCCAACGCGAATGGTGTTGGCCTGCGCGCGGGCGCGCGACAGGGGCGCGATCGCGGCGGCAGTGCCGGCGGCGAGTGCGCTGCGGCGGGTCAGCTCCATGGGGCACATCCTCCTGTTGATTGTCGTCGAACCCGGGCGGGGTCTATCCCCGCCCGGGGCATCAGGCACGGATCAGCTGCGCACGAGCGAGCAGCCGCCTTCGGCGAGCGGGCGGAAGGCCTCGTCCGCCGCGGTGGTCTGCAGCAGCTTGTAGTAGTCCCACGGGCCGCGGCTTTCGGCCGGGGTCTTCACTTCCAGCAGGTAGGCCGGGCAGAGCCGCCGGCCATCGACGCGGATGGACCCGGCGCCGAAGGCGTCGTCCTGCGTCGGCATCGCCTTCATGCGCGTGACGGTCGCCGTGCCGTCGGCCTTGGCGGCCGGCACGCCCATCTCCATCACCGCCTTGAGGTAGTGCATGGTGCCGGAATAGCAGCCGGCCTGCGCCATGCCCGGGCGCAGCCCCTGCGGCATGTTCGGCAGCACGCGGGCGGTGAAGGCGCGCGTGCCTTCATTGAGGTCCCAGTAGAAGGTCTCGGTGCAGACCAGGCCCTGCGCCGTCTGCAGGCCCAGCGAATGCACGTCGGAGATGAACATCAGCAGCGCCGCCAGCTTCACGCCGCGCCGCGTGACGCCGAATTCCGCCGCCTGCTTGATCGAGTTGATGGTGTCGCCGCCGGCGTTCGCCAGGCCGATCACCTTGGCGCGCGAGGCCTGCGCCTGCACCAGGAAGGACGAGAAATCCGTCGTGCCCGGGAAGGGCGTGCGCACCGCGCCCAGCACGCGCCCGCCGGCGGCCCGCACGAAATTGCCGGTGTCGCGTTCCAGCGCATGGCCGAAGGCGTAGTCGGCCGTGATGAAGAACCAGGTGTCGCCGCCGGCGCGCACCATCGCCCCGCCGGTCGACTTCGCCAGCATGTAGGTGTCGTAGGTCCAGTGCACCGTATTGGGCGAACAGGCCGAGCCCGTCAGGTCCGAGGTCGCGCCCGACGAGTTGATGAAGACCTTGTTCTTCTCGCGCACCACCGTGTTCACCGCGAGCGCGACCGACGATGTCGGCACGTCGATGATCATGTCCACGCCGTCGCGGTCGATCCATTGGCGGGAGATGTTCACGCCCACATCCGGGCGGTTCTGATGGTCGCCCACCACGACGTCCACGTTGATGCCGCGCGCCGCGAGGCCGAGATCGGCGATCGCCTGCCGCACGCAGGCGACCGAGCCTGGCCCGTTCACGTCACGATACAGGCCGGACTGATCATTCAGCACGCCGATCTTGACGGTATTGGCAGCCTGCGCGCGGGCCGAGCGATAGGGCAGCGCGCCCCAGGCGGCGCCGGTGGCGCCGGCGGCAAGGACGCTGCGGCGGTTGACTGCGGGCATCAATATCTCCCTGTGGTCGTCTGTTGGCGCCGTGCGCCGCGGATTGAACTCAGCTGCGCACCAGCGCGCAGCCGCCGGCGGCGACCGGGCGGAAGGCCTGGTCCGCCGGGGTGGTCTGGAGCAGCTTGTAGTAGTCGTAGGGCGCGCGGCTTTCGCCCGGCGCCTTCACCTCGAACAGGTAGGCCGGCGTCAGCTTGCGCCCGTCCGCGCGGACCGAACCGGGGCCGAAGGCGTCGTCGTCGGTCGGCAGCGCCTTCATGCGCGCGACGGTGGCGGCGCCGTCCTTGGCGGCGGCGACACCCATTTCCTTCACCGCCTTGAGGTAGTGCAGCGTGGCGGAATAGCAGCCGGCCTGCACCATCGTGGGCGGTGCCTGGTTGGGCATGCGCGGGCGCACGCGGGTGGTGAAGGCGCGGGTGCGGTCGTTGAGGTCCCAGTAGAAGGTCTCGGTCAGCACCAGGCCCTGCGCGGTCTGCAGCCCCAGCGAATGCACGTCGCTGAGGAAGACCAGCAGACCCGCCAGCTTCACGCCGCGGCGCGTCAGGCCGAACTCCGCCGCCTGCTTGATGCAGTTGGTGGTGTCCGACCCGGCATTGGCGAGCCCCACCACCTTGGCCCGCGAGGTCTGCGCCTGCAGCAGGAAGGACGAGAAGTCCGCCGTCCCCGGGAAGGGCGTGCGCACCTGGCCGAGCACGCGACCGCCGGCCTGGCGGACGAAATTCGCCGTGTCGCGTTCCAGCGCATGGCCGAAGGCGTAGTCGGCGGTGATGAAGTACCAGCTGTCGCCGCCGGCACGCACCATCGCGCCGCCGGTGGAATTCGCCAGCATCCAGGTGTCGTAGGTCCAATGGATGGTGTTGGCGGTGCAGGCTGCCGCCGTGAGGTCGGAGGTCGCCGCCCCCGAATTCAGCATGATCTTGTTCTTCTCGCGCACCAGTTGGTTCAGCGCGAGGGCGACCGACGACGTCGTGCCGTCGGTGATCATGTCCACGCCGTCGCGGTCGATCCATTGGCGCGCGATGGTGGACCCGACATCCGGGCGGTTCTGGTGGTCCGCTTCCACCACCTCGACGTTGAAGCCCTGCGAACCGAATTCCTGGATCGCCTGGCGCACGCAGGCGGTCGCACCCGGGCCGCCGAGGTCGCGATACATGCCCGAGCCATCGCCCAGCACGCCGATCTTGATGGTGTTGGCGGCCTGGGCGCGCGCCGAGCGATACGGCAGTGCGCCCCAGGCTGCGGCCACGCTGGCGCCGGCGAGGATTCCGCGGCGGGTGGTCTGGCTCATGGATCGATCTCCTGAAGTCGCGGCGCAGCGCGCCAAGGCGTGGTGGGCGTCGTCAGACGCCGAGATAGGCGTGCAGCCGGTCCATCGAGGCTTCCAGATCCTCGTTGCGGACCATGTCCACCACGCGCCCGTGTTCCATCACGTAGTGGCGGTCGGCGACGGTCTGCGCGAAGCGGAAATTCTGCTCGACCAGCAGCACCGTGAACCCGCGGCGCTTGAGTTCGCGAATGGTGCGCCCGATCTGCTGCACGATGACGGGCGCGAGGCCTTCGCTCGGTTCATCCAGCAGCAGCAGCTTTGCGCCGGTGCGCAGGATGCGCCCGATCGCCAGCATCTGCTGTTCGCCGCCCGACAGCTTGGTGCCCTGGCTGCGCGCGCGTTCCTTGAGGTTGGGGAACAGCTCGTAGATCTCGCTGACCGGCAGCCCGCCCGGTCGTACCACCGGGGGCAGCATCAGGTTCTCGGTCACGTCCAGCGAGGCGAAGATCCCGCGTTCCTCCGGGCAATAGGCGATGCCCGACCGCGCGATGACGTCCGAGCGCGCGCCGATCAGCTCCCGCCCCGCGTAATGGATCGACCCCGAGCGCTTCGGCACCAGGCCCATGATCGAACGCAGCGTGGTGGTCTTGCCCGCGCCGTTGCGTCCGAGCAGCGTGACCACCTCGCCCTCGTGGATGTCGAGCGTGACGCCATGCAGCACGTGGCTTTCGCCGTACCAGGCTTCGAGGCCCTTCACGACCATCAGGGGCGATCCGCCCTCCTGGGCAGCCAGCGGCAGGGTGGCAAGGGCGTCAGCCATGGGCGGCCTCCGTCGCGGGGGCTTCGCTGCCGAGATAGGCGGCGATCACCTCGGGGTTGCGGGCGACGGATGCGTAGTCGCCCTCGGCCAGCACGGACCCGCGCGCCAGCACGGTGATGGTGTCGCACAGGCCGGACACGACCTTGAGGTTGTGCTCGACCAGCAGCACGGTGCGCCCGACCGCCACACGCTTCACCAGCGCCACGATGCGGTCCACATCGTCATGCGCCATGCCCGCGGTGGGTTCGTCGAGCAGCAGCATCACCGGGTCGAGCGCCAGGGTCGTCGCGATCTCCAGCGCACGCTTGCGGCCATAGGGCAGTTCGCCCGCGGTCAGGTTCGCGTAGGTCGACAGCCCGACATCATCGAGCAGTTCCCGGGCGCGCGAATCGAAGCCGCGCAGCACCGTGTCGGACCGCCAGAAGTCGAAGGATCCACCGCGCTGGCGCTGGAGTGCCACACGCACATTCTCCAGCACCGACAGATGCGGGAACACCGCGGAGATCTGGAACGACCGGGCCAGGCCCAGCCGCGCGATCTGCGCCGGCTTCATGCCGGTGATGTCGCGCCCGTCGTAGCGGATGGTCCCGCGCGTCGGCAGCAGGAACTTGGTGAGAAGGTTGAAACAGGTGGTCTTGCCCGCGCCGTTCGGGCCGATCAGCCCGTGGATCGTGCCGCGGCGTACCGACAGGTTCACGTCGTTCACGGCGACGAAGCCGCGAAACTCCTTCGTCAGGCCGCTGGTTTCCAGAATCGCGTCGGACACGCTTGAACCGCTCCCCTTCCCGCCGGCCTGGACGGCCGATCGCACTTCGATACTGCGATGTAGGCGAGGCGCGGTGCGCCGCGCAAGGCAGGCCCGCGTTCCACGCAGGGTTTTTCCGCAGCCGGGGCGACGGCCCGGCGCCGTTGCACGAAAAAGGGGCAGCCGGTTGCCCGGCCGCCCCTGTCATGTTGACGCAGCGCAGCTTCAGGCGACGGCGGCGGAGAGTTCCTCGGGCGTCACCTGGCGCTCGCTCACCTTGGCGAGTTCCAGCATGAAGTCGACGACCTTCTCCTCGAAGATCGGCGCGCGGAGATTCTCGGCCGCCTGCGGATTCTTGCGGAAGAACTCCAGCACCTGCTGTTCCTGGCCGGGGTAGCGCGAGGCCTCCTGGCGGACCGCGCGCGTCATTTCCTCCTGGCCGACCTGGACGTTGTTGGCGCGGCCGATCTCCGACAGCATCAGCCCGAGGCGGATGCGGCGCTCGGCGATGGTGCGGTATTCGGCCTTCAGCGTCCCCTCGTCCTTGCCCTGGTCGTCGGCATCGAGCCGGCCGGCCTTGAGATCGGCCTCGACGCGCTGCCAGATCTGCGCGAATTCGGCCTCGACCATGCCCTCGGGCACCTGGAAGGACGCGCGGTCCGCGAGCACGTCGAGCAGCGCGCGCTTCACCTTCATGCGCGACAGCGCGTCGTATTCGCGCTGCAGCGACCCGCGGATCGCGTCCTTGAGCGCCGCCAGGTCGGCCATGCCGACGGCCTTCGCCAGCTCGTCGTCGATGGCGACGGCGCGGCGCGCCTTCAGCGCCTTGGCGGCGATGGTGAAGCGGGCATGCTTGCCGGCCAGGTCCGCCGACCCGTAGTCGGCCGGGAAGGTCACGTCGATGTCGCGGCTGTCGCCCGGCGCCATCCCGACCATCTGCTCGGTGAAGCCGGGGATGAAGCCCTGGCCGCCGACCTCGATGGGCATGTCGGTCGCCGCACCGCCGGCGAAGGCGGGCGCCTCGCCTTCCTCGGCGCCGGCCACCACGCGCATCGGGCCGACACGCAGCGTCAAATCCACCACCGACCCGGCAGGGATGGCAATGTCGATGACAGGCCGCGCGAAGGCCAGCGCGGCATCGGCGGTCAGTTCGAAGGTCGCGCGGTCGCCATGCGCGTTCAGGCTGCAGTTCGCGCGGGTCGAGCGCAGGAACCCATCCGCCGAGCGTTCATTGAAGCCAAAATGCGCGCCGGCACCCGGCGGCAGCGTGCCGGCGGCGACATGCGCCTGCACCGAGAGCGTGTAGACCGCGCCGGGCTTCGCCGGCAGGCCGCCGGGGCGGGCGGCAAAGATGCGGATGAAGCCGGCCTCGGTCGCCGTGCCGGTGACCTTGGCGTCGAAATACGGCAGGCCGCGCTCGGTGCCGATCGCCGCGACCTCGCTGGCGAGGCCCGCCGAGACATCCACCGACCATTCGCCGGGCACCTCGCCGGGGCTGCCGGGGCGCGCGCCCAGGCCGACGCCGTTCTTCACCAGGTTCTGCGGCAGCCGGCCGGTGAAGTCGCAGACCAGGATGTCGCCGATGCCGGCGGCGCGGGGTTCGGCATCTTCCAGCGTGCCGTTGCGCTCGGCGATGGAGGCCAGCGCCTTGTCGATCGCCTCATCCGTCGGTTCAGTCTTGAGGCGTTCGAGTTCGATGCCGGCGAATTCGGGCATCGGCACCTCGGGCAGCACCTCGAGGTCCATGCGGAATTCGAGGTCAGCCCCCTCGGCGAAGTTCACGATGTCGATCTTGGGCTGCAGCGCGGGCTTGAGGCCGCGGTCGGTCACCACCTGGCGCGAGGCGTCGGAGACCTGCTGTTCCAGCACCTCACCGAGCACGGCGGCGCCGTAGCGCTGCTTGACCACCGACATCGGCACCTTGCCAGGGCGGAAGCCGGGCATGGAGACGGTCTTGGCGATCTCGGCCAGGCGCTTGTCGCGCGTGGTGGCGATGTCCGCCGCGGTGACGGTGACGGAAAAGGCTCGCTTCAGCCCGTCATTCGCGAGCTCGGTGACCTGCATCGAGGGACTTCCAACAGCTAGAGAAAACCGGCGGCGCCTTGGTGCGGGCGAAGGGATTCGAACCCCCACGGCTTGCGCCACCGGAACCTAAATCCGGCGTGTCTGCCAGTTCCACCACGCCCGCAAGGCGCCATTGGGCGGCAGGGGCGGGGGTGTAGCGCAGGATGGCGGGGTTTCCAAGCGGGCTCGCCGGCGCGGCCCCGGCCCCGGAGGCTCCGCCACGGCTCAGCCCAGCAGCGCCTCGGCGCAGGCATCCAGGATGGCGTCCGAATCGAGCCCGTATTCCCGGTACAGGTCAGGGATGTCCCCGGCCTGGCCGAAGCGGTCCACGCCCAGCGGCACCACGCGCTGCCCGCGCACCGCGCCCATCCAGGCATGCGCCGCCGGGTGGCCGTCCAGCACCGTGACCAGCGCGGCATCGCGTGCCAGCGGCGCCAGCAGGCGCTCCACATGCGAGACCACGCGCGTGCCTGCGCGCGCCGCGCGGCGCGCCGCCAGCCATTCCGCATGCATCCGGTCGGGGCTGGTGATCGCCAGCAGCCCGGCATCCGGTTCCTCGCTGCGCAGTTCCTCGAAGGCGGCGACAGCCTCGGGGGCCAAGGCGCCCTGATAGGCGATGGCGATGCGCGCCCCCTGCCCCGGCGGCACCACCCAATGCCCGCCGGCGATCACCGAAGCGGGGTCCAGCGCGCGCGCCGGCTGCTCCAGCCCGCGCGTGGACAGCCGCAGCCACACCGCCGAGCCGTCCGGCTTCTGCATATGGTCGAAGGCATGGCGCAGCAGGATGGCGAGTTCATCCGCATGCGCCGGTTCGAAGGATGCAAGCCGGTCCGCCGCCATGCCGATCAGCGGCGTGTTGACCGACTGGTGCTGCCCGCCCTCGGGTGCCAGCGTCAGGCCGGATGGCGTGGACACCAGCAGGAAGCGCGCATCCTGGTAGCAGGCATAGATCAGCGCATCGAGGCCGCGATTGACGAAGGGGTCGTACACCGTGCCGATCGGCAGCAGCCGCGCGCCATACAGCCGGTCCGCCAGCCCCATGCCCGCCAGCAGCAGGAACAGGTTCTGCTCGGCGATGCCGAGCTCGATGTGCTGGCCCTCGGGCGACATGCCCCAGCGCTGCGCGGAGGCCAGCTTGGCATCGCGGAATACGTCGTTCTTCTTGTGCCGGTCGAAGATGCCGCGCCGGTTCACCCAGGGGCCGAGGTTGGTGGACACCGTCACATCAGGGCTGGTGGTGACGATGCGCTTGGACAGGTCGGCATATTCGCCGTTGCCGCGCCCGATCTCGGCCAGGATGTCGCCGAAGGCGGCCTGGGTGGATTGGCGCCGCCCCTCGCCGACCTTGGGCGCGGTGAAGACGGCCGGGACATGGATGGTGGGCGAGGCCAGGCGACGCCCCTGCGGCGTCAACGGCTGCGCGAAGGGCACATCCGCCAGGAACTCCCGCAGTTCCGCCTCGGGGATGTCCAGGCCCTCGAACAAATCCCATTCATGGCCGGGGCGGATGCGCATCAACTCGCGGAAGCTGCCCATCTGCTCCTTGGTCATGAGCCCGGAGTGGTTGTCCTTGTGGCCGGCGAAGGGCAGGCCCATGCCCTTCACGGTATAGGCGATGAAGCAGGTCGGCTGGTCGCCCTCGGCATCCTGGGCGCGGAAGGCGTCGGCCAGCGTCTCGATGTCGTGGCCGCCGAGGTTGTTCATCAGGGCCGCGAGTTCGTCATCGGTCAGCGGGTCGATGATGGCGCGGATGCCCGGGATACGGCCGAGTTCCGCCAGCACCGCCGCGCGCCAGGCGGCACCACCCTGGAAGGTCAGCGCGGCATAGAGGCTGTTGGGGCAGTCATCGATCCAGCGGCGCAGGTGCTCGCCATCCGGGCGCGCGAAGGCGGCCTCCAGCTTGCGGCCGTATTTGATGGTGACGACATTCCAGCCCATGTCGCGGAACAGGCCCTCGATGCGGCCGAACAGCCGGTCGGGCACCACGGAATCGAGGCTCTGGCGGTTGTAGTCCACCACCCACCAGACGTTGCGGATGTCGTGCTTCCATCCCTCCAGCAGGGCCTCGTAGATGTTGCCCTCATCCAGTTCGGCGTCGCCCACCACCGCGACGTGGCGGCCGGCGGGCAGGCCTTCCGGTGCCAGGTTGTGCAGGTGGACATAGTCCTGCACCAGCGACCCGAAGGAGGCGAGCGCCACGCCAAGCCCGACCGACCCGGTGGAGAAATCCACCTCGGCCCCGTCCTTCACCCGCGACGGGTAGGGCTGGATGCCGCCGAAGGCGCGCAGCGTGGACAGCCTGTCGCGGTCCTGGCGCCCCAGCAGGTAGTTGATGGCATGGAAGACCGGCCCGGCATGCGGCTTCACCGCCACCCGGTCGGCCGGCTTCAGGATGCCGAAATACAGCGCCGACAGGATCGACACCGACGACGCGCAGGACGCCTGGTGGCCGCCCACCTTCAGACCATCGCGGTTCGGGCGGATGTGGTTGGCGTGGTGGATCATCCAGGCCGACAGCCAGAGCAGCTTGCGTTCCAGCGCGTGCAGGATCTCGACCCGCCGCGCGGCGTCCGGCGTGTCGAGGCGCCGGCCCTTGCCCTGCACCGTCATCCCAATCCTCCCCGCACGATCCGCGACGGAGTATGGGCGTTCGCCCCGGCCGCGAGAAGGCCGGCGGCCCTCAGCCGAGGCTGCGGCGGAGCGGGAAGGCGACCGGGTCGCCGCCGCGGCGCGGCCTGGCCTGGCGCGCGAGCGCCGTCACCAGCAGCGCGGGCGCGGCCGCCAGGACCAGATTGCGCGAGTGGCACCATGGCCGTGTATCCTCTCGGTGCCCCGTTCTGCAGCAGCCGGGCGCGCCGCCGCCGTGTCCGGGATCACCAGCCCGCCTGCCGCAGCGCAGCAAGGTCCACGGCCTGAAACCCCACCCGCCGGGTTTCGACCTGCACGGGACCGACGGGGACAGTGCGCGGCGGGGCGCTTCGGCCTCGACGCGCATGTCGGGAACATCATGGATGTGCTGCGCGCCATCGTCGCGGGCGCGCATGTCGCCGGCGGTCGCGGCGCCGGTAGCCGGCGCACGAGGACCGCGTCCGGCGCGCCCGCACGGCATGGTTCCGATGACCAGGCCGATCGACCCGCGGATCCTTACGTGAAGCCGATCGTCTGATGCGGGCGCGACGTGATCGCGACCGGGGCCTGGAGCGCGCCCGGCGCGGGCGGCACGGTGATCCTGGGCTGATCCAGCGCAGCGCCTTCCTGCGGGCGCTCCCGGATCGCGCAGGCTGGCGCCTGCGCGGCCTCAGCCCTTCGCGAGCCGCTTCAGCCCCGTCGAGACGGCGCGCCTGCCTTCCCCGACATAGCCTTCGTGGTTCTCCTCGATGCGCTCGGGGTCATAGAGGTAGTTCACCATCAGCCCGAGCGCCTGCGCGCCAGTTCAGCCGTTCGATCCGCGCGCCGTTGGACAGGTGGAAATGCGCGACCGGATCGCGCGCGCGGCCGGCGCGGCCGGGCGCATCCTCCTTCGCCAAGTAGCGGGCGCACAGGCGGATCAGCAGCGGTTCCAGCACCTTTGCGGCCGCCTCCTCGCGCGACCAGCCGCGCCGCGCGATCAGCCGCTGCAGCGCCGCGGTCGCGTCATCCGATCGCGGCGCGGCGGGATCGGGCGCCGCAATGCCCTCGGGCGCGGGCAGCGCCAGGGACGGCGGCGAGGCGGCGAGCAAGGCCTTGCGTTCCTCCTCGCTCAGCGGCAGCGCGCCGCCTGCCAGCGCGCCATCGAGCCAACGGCGGAAGCCCGGGATCGGCGACAGCGTGCAGAAGGCCTTGAGATTGCGGAATTCGTCCGAGAGCAGCCCGACCACGCGCTTGATCAGGAAATTGCCAAAGGAGATCCCATCGAGGCCGCGCTGGCAGTTGTTGATGGAATAGAACACTGCCGTGTCGGCAACGCGCGGATCGAGGACCGGCGCCTTCTCGTCCAGCAGGCGCTGCACGCTGTCCGAGATGCCCTGGACCAGCGCGACCTCGACGAAGATGAGCGGTTCCTCCGGCATGCGCGGATGGAAGAAGGCATAGCAGCGGCGGTCGGATTCCAGCCGGTTGCGCAAATCCCGCCACGACCGGATGCGGTGCACGGCCTCGTACTGCACCAGCTTCTCCAGGATGATGGCGGGTGAGCGCCAGTCGATCCGGCGCAACTCCAGGAACCCGACATCGAACCAGGCGGCGAGCAATCCCTTGAGGTCGGTCTCGAGCGCCTGGAGCAGTTTGTCGCCATCCATGCGCTCCAGCAGGTCGGCGCGCATATCCACCAGGAACTTCACCCCGTCCGGGATGGCGGCGAAGGCGGTCAGCAGGCGGATGCGGGGCGGCTCCAGGGCGCGGCGCAGCCGGGCGGTGGCGACGGCGCGCTCGGCGGCATCGGCGGCGGCGGCCACCTTCTCCATGGCGCGGGCCACCGCCTCGGCATCGGAATCGAAGGACGCGAGCGCGCGCAGGAAGTCGGTGCGCCCGCCGGCGTCCAGCGTGCGGTAGGCTTCCGCCAGACCGGCTGCGCGGTTGCGGGCGGAGACCTCGCCCCCGCGCGCTTCCAGGCAGGCAGCGAGGCGGGCGGCGAGGTCGGGGTCCGGCTCGCTCACGCCGACCGCGGCAGCCATGTCCCGCCAGAGGGTGGACATGCGCCTCATGGCCCTGTCGAGCAAGCCGGCCTGCACGGCGACGTCGGACATGCCTTACCCCTTCCCGTCGGGGTTGAAATCTAACGACACATTCCGTGAAGCGCCAGGATTGTATGCCCGGCACGACAAGGCCGCGCACCATGGGGTGCGCGGCCTTGCGAGAAGGATAAGGATAAGGACGTCCGCCGCGTGGCGGGCGCCGTTCAGGCCTTGCCGATCCCGAGCAGGGCGGCGCGCACGGAGGAGACGACGCCGGCCGGTTCCTCCATCCCGATCGTGCCGTTGGCGTAGGCGGAGCCGCCCGCTGCGCGGGCAACATCCATCACGGCCGGTTCGGCGCCGCCGCCGTTCGGGCCCGGCATCGGGATGGGGACGCTGGTGGGCAGCGGCGGGGCCAGCTGAATCACCGGCGCCGTGCTGCGTTCGGCTTCCGGTGCACCGGCGCCGAGGCTCACGGAGACCGACGGTTGCGCGTCGTACAGCGTGAGCAACTTGTGGATGCCTTCGAGCCTTTGGAACGGCTTGGAGGCGCGAAGTTCCGCGATGATGGAGCGCTCCTCGCTGTGAAGGGCGGTGACGAGAGTGCTGCTCATGGATCCCCCAGGGTTTTCCCTGGGGTTAATCTATCGTGAGAGATTCCCCCTTTTCAACACATTAATCGGTGATTGTGTTAAAATTGAAATTCCACATCATCTTGTGGATACAGCCTTGGCGTTCAACAAGATATGGTTCGCGCTATGGTAGTTTCGTGGCCCCGGACCCGTCGCGTAACACGGAAAGTTGAGACCGAACCTCACCCGCGAGCGGGGATTTCATGTGCCGCCTGCAGAGTTCCATTTTAACTTATTGTTATTGCGCTATTTCATAGCGAGCAGAATGCGACCGGCCGCACCGGATGCAGGACTTTTCCAAGCCGCCGCCCCCATCATCCGCCTCGGACACCAATCGCACCCGCGCCATCGCGGCCGGGATCCGCGACGCGAGATCCTCCGCCAGCAGCCCTTCGCCACACGCGAAGCCTGCCTCCCCGTGCAACCAGGCCGCGGCGCCGGCCGCCGCGAAGGGCGCGACCCCCGCCGCCAGCAGTGCGGCGACCAGCCCAGCCAGGACATCGCCCGTGCCGCCGGTTGCCAGCCAGGGCGGCGCATGGTCGTTGATCGCCGCCCGTCCGTCAGGGGCGGCGATCACGGTGTCCGGCCCTTTCAGCATGACAACCGCGCCGCTCAGCGCCGCCGCGCCGCGCACCGCCGCCAGGCGGTCGCCGCCGATCGGGCCGAAGATCCTGGCGAATTCCCCCTCATGCGGCGTGAGCACCGCACAGCCGGCCAGCCCGGCGGCGTCGCCTGCCGCCGCGCCGAGCGCCCCGGCATCGGCCACCACCGCGCGGCCCGCCAGCGTGGCCGGTTCGGCCGGCAGGCCGGGGCCGACCACCCAGGTGCCGCGGCGCGGGTCCGCCAGCAATTCATCCAGCGGTGCCTCGGTCACGATCACCCCTGGCGCCCCGCCGCGCAGCACGTCGGCGGCCTGGCGGTCGGGGGCGGCGATCGTCAGCAGCCCCGCCCCGCCCCGCCGTGCGCCCTCCGCCGCCAGCCGGGCCGCGCCGGTCATGCCCGCGCCGGCGGCCACCGTCACGTGCCCGCGGGTGTACTTGTGCGCAGCCACCTCCAGCGGCGGCAGGGGCCACAGCCCGGGCAGGTTGTGTGCGCAGCGCGGCGCCACCTGCGCCAGCACGCCGTCCGGCAGTCCGATATCGGCCAGCACCAACTTGCCGCACAGGAGCCGGCCGGGCAGCAGCAGGTGGCCGGGCTTGCGGCGGAAGAAGGTCACGCTCAGCGCGGCCTGCGGGGCGTAGCCCAGCACCTGCCCGGTCGCGCCATCGACGCCCGATGGCATGTCCACCGCCAGGACCGGGCCGCCCGCCGCTGCGAGGGTATCGGCGACCAGGCCATCGACCGGGCGCGTGAGGCCAGCGCCGAACACCGCGTCGATCACCAGGCTGGCGCGCGCGGCTTCCTCCGGCGCGAAGGGGAGCAGCGGGCCCCGCCAGCGCGCGGCGGCCTGCGCGGCGGCGCTGCCCGCGCGCGGCGGCGCCAAGGCGGCCACCGCCACCGGCCAGCCGGCGTGCTCCAGCATCCGCGCTGCCACGTAGCCATCGCCGCCATTGTTGCCCGGCCCCGCCAGCACCAGCGTACGGACCGGCCGGAAACGCCGCATCGCCGCGCGCGCCACGGCGCGGCCCGCCGCCTCCATCAGCCGTTCCACCGGTATGCCCGCGGCGAGGGCGAGCGCGTCGGCGCGCGCCATCTCATCCGGCGTCAGGATCTCAAGGGGCCTTGTCGCGCGGAGCATGGATACGACATCCTTCATGCACAACTTCGCAATCAAAAAAGGAGGAACCGATGCCGGGATACAAGAGGACCGAACGCTCGGTCGCGGAACTCTACCGCGACGACCCCGAGCGCGCCGATGCGCTGGTCTGGGGACGGCGAGACACGCTGAAGGGTGCCGGGCTGGCCGCCATGGGCGTGGCGCTGGGCAGCGCCATTCCCTTCGCGCGGCATTTGCCCTCCGGGATGCTGCCGGCGGCCCTGGCCCAGGGGACGGCGCCGCAATTCCTGCAGATGGAGGGCAAGGCACGCCTCATCCTCCAGGGCGAGCGCCCATTGAATGCCGAGACGCCGGAGGCGCTGCTCGACGACGACGTGACCCCGGCCGACAAGTTCTTCATCCGCAACAACGGCTCCGTGCCCGAACCGGCGGGCGACCCGCGCGCCTGGAAGATCACGGTCGATGGCGAGGTGAATACGCCGCTCGAACTCACGCTCGGCGATCTCGAAGCCCGCTTTCCGCTGGTGACGGCGCGGTTGCAGATGGAATGCGGCGGCAATGGCCGCGCCGGCTTCTCACCGCAGGCGGCGGGCAACCAGTGGGGCAATGGCGCCATCTCGAACGCCGAATGGACCGGCGTGCGGCTGCGCGACGTGCTGCGCGCGGCGGGACTCAAGGAGGGCGCGAAGTTCACCGGCCATCACGGTGCCGACACGCATCTCTCGGCGCAGGGCCCGGCGATCAGCCGCGGCATGCGCATCGACAAGGCGATGGAGGAGGACACCCTCATCGCCATCCGCATGAACGGGCAGCCCATCCCGCAGATGCATGGCGCGCCGGCGCGGCTGCTGGTGCCGGGCTGGCCGGGCTCGCTCAGCCAGAAATGGTTCACCCGGATCGAGCTGAAGGCCACGCCGCATACCGGGCGTGGCATGGGCGGCACGTCGTATCGCATGCCGGTGCGCCCGATCGTGCCCGGCAGCCGCAACAACGGTGCCGATTTCGCGGACATGGAGAGCATGCCGGTGCGCTCCGTGCTGACCAGCCACGCGCATGGGGCGCGCCTGCCGGCGGGCACCCGCGCACTGGACATCCGCGGCCAGGCCTGGGCGGGCGACCTGAGCGTGCGCGCGGTCGATGTCTCGGTGGATTTCGGCCAGTCCTGGCAGGCCATGGCCGTGGCCGCGCCGCCCAACCGCCATGCCTGGCAACGCTGGAGCGGACGCGTCGCCTTCCCCTCCGACGGGTACTTCGAGATCTGGTACCGCGCGACGGACAGCAATGGCCGGATGCAGCCGCATGCCGCGGCCAACTGGAATCCGCAGGGCTATGGCGCCAATCCGATCAGCCGCGCCGCAGTGCTGGTCGGCTGATGCGGACATGGACCATGCTGGCGGTGGGCGCGCTGCTCACCGCCACGGTGGCGCTGGCCCAGGACCCCGACCTGGCGCGCCGCCAGGCCGAGGCCGCCGCCGAGATCGCCGCGCGCGCCGAGGAAGAAACCGTGCTGGCCGAGGGCGAGGGTCGCTCCGAAACCTTCGCCTACTGCACCGCCTGCCACAACACCGCGCTGATCCGCCGCAGCGCCTTCACGCGCGACCGCTGGGACGACCTGATGGACTGGATGGTCGAGAAGCACGGCATGAACCCCATCGACGGCGAATTCCGCACGACCATCGTGGACTACCTGGCGCAGCACTACGGGCCGCGGGCACGCGGGCCGCGGGGGGGTAATCCGTTCCTGGACTGAACTCCGTTCGCGCTGCGGCGTTCTGCTATGGTGCAGTGCCACAACGGAGTCGCGCATGGCCTTCGTCATCGCCGTCGCGCAGCGCAAGGGCGGCGCGGGGAAGTCCACCATCGCCGCCAACCTCGCCGCCGCCTATGCGGAGGATGGCGCGCGCGTCGCGCTGCTCGACATCGACCCGCAGCGTTCGCTCGCGCGGTGGGACGAGGTGCGCGGGCGCTCCGCCAAGGCCCGGCCGCTGCATTTCGAGGCGCCGTCGGGCTGGCGGCTGCCCGGCATCCTGGACCGGCTGCGGCGGGAGACCGATGTCGTGCTGCTGGACACCGCGCCGCATGATGATGGCGATGCGCGCACCGCAATCCGCGCGGCCGACCTGGTGCTGGTGCCGCTACAGCCCTCCGCCGCCGATCTGTGGTCGATGGATGCGACGCTCGACCTCGCCAAGAAGGAATCGCGCCAGGTCGCGCTGGTGCTGAACCGCGCGCCGGCTTCGGGCAGGTTGCTCGACCAGGTGCACGCGGCCATCCGCGAACGCGACCTGCCGCTGGTGGGTGCGGCGCTGGGCAACCGCACCGCTTTCGCGCAGGCCTTCATGGCCGGGTTGGGGGCGGTGGAAGCCGCGCCGAAGGGTGTCGCGGCTGCCGAGGCGCGCGCGCTGGCCGATGCACTCCGCGCGTTGAAGGATCGTTGAGATGGCCACGCTGCTGTTCGTGCTGCATGTGCTGGGCGCGGTCGTCTGGGTGGGCGGGATGGCCTTCGCCATCCTCGCATTGCGCCCGGCCGTGCACGAAACGCTGGACCCGCCGCAGCGCCTGGCGCTGATGGGCAGCGTGTTCCGGCGCTTCTTCCGCATCCTGTGGCACGTGGTGCCGATCGTGATGCTGACCGGCTGGGCGATGTGGCTGGGCTGGTACTGGGGCTTCGGCGGCAGCGTCTGGCATGTTCACCTGATGCACCTGACGGGCCTGCTGATGGCCGGCATCTTTGCCGCGGTTGCGCTGGTGCCCGGGCGGGCCATGCACGCCGCGCTGGCGGCCGGCGACGCGCCAGGCGCGGCGGCCGCGCTGGACAGGATTCGGAAAGGCGTCAGTGTCAATCTCGCACTCGGCCTGCTTACCGTGGCGGTCGCGGCATGGGGACGATTCGGTGGATGAGCATGGCTGAGACGCGCGGCTTCGAGATCGTCGAGGACGCCGCGCCGGAATTCGAGGCGGTCGGCGCCATCCAGCGCGGCCTGCACAATTTCAACCAGTCGATGGGCGGCGACTACGACCGCGAGCCCGTCACGCTGCTGGTGCACGACGCCGAGGGCAAGACACTGGGCGGCCTGCTCGGCCTGACCTTCTGGGGCTGGCTGTTCGTCGACTGGCTGTGGTTGAGCCCGGAGATGCGCGGCAAGGGCGTCGGCGGCGAATTGCTGTCGCGCGCCGAGGCCATCGCCCGCGAGCGCGGCTGCACCAACGCCTATACCGACACGTTCTCCTTCCAGGCGCCGCGCTTCTGGGAGAGCAACGGCTATGCCGAGTTCGGCCGGCTGGAAGGCATGCCGCCGGGCCATGCCCGGGTGTGGTTCAGGAAGTCGCTCTAGGCGTTCCCACGCCGAGGCTTGGCCCGGTGTCCACACGCTGGGCGGGGCGCTTCGGTGCGGGCATCGGCGACTGTCCGCCTCGTCGGACCTGACGCAACCTGCCATCCTCTGGACAATCGAATCCGACGTCACCCAAGGGATCATCCGATGCACGCCCCCATCGCCACCCGGCGCCACCTCCTGTTCGCACTGCCGGGCCTGGTGCTGGCCGGATGCGCAGCCGAACCACCGGCCGCTCCGCAAGCCGCCCCCGTCCCGCCGCCCCCGCCGACTCCCGATGCACGGGTCGAACTGCGCAACTGGCGCGTCGGCGTCCTGGGCCAGGTCTCATGGGGCAGCGGCGTGCTGACCCAGCAGGGCGTCAGCCGCCCGTTCCGGATGCGCGGCGTCGGGGCCGGCGGTGCGGGCATGGCCCGCATCCGCGCCACCGGGGAGGTGTTCAACCTGCGGCGGGTCGAGGATTTCGCCGGCGTCTATGGCCAGTTGCGCGGCGGCGCGGTGGTTCCCGGCGCGGAAATCCCGGGCACCCTGTGGCTGGTGAATTCGCAGGGCGTGCGCCTGGCCCTGCGTCCGCAACGCACCGGGCTCGCGCTGCAGATCGGCGCCGACGCCGTGGTCATCGAGTTCATCCAGGGCCGCGCGCCGACATCGTGACGATGCCGCCGGCGATCGGCACGTCGGTGGCGACGCAGCGGGCGTAAGGGCGCCGCCCTGGACGGGCCGCGGGGCGCTACAGGTCGCGCAGCAGCGCGAGCATGCTGTTGCGCGCCACCGGCGCTGCCCCGTGGCCGGCGCGTGTCGGCGCCATGCGCATTTCGCTCGGCGTGCAGCCGAATTCGCGGCGGAAGGCGCGGCTGAAGGATGCCTCCGCGAGCGCCCCGATATCCCGCCGTTCCGCGAGATCCGACAGCAGGCGCCGCGCCTGGCGCAGGCGTTCCCGCTGGATGACCTGCGCCACGCCGCCCAGGGGTTCGAACAGCCGATAAAGCTGCGAGCGCGACATCCCGGCCATGGCGGCGAGCCGCCCGGGCCGCAGCGTGGCCGCCCCCAGATTGTGGCGGATGATGCGCCGCAGGCGCGCGAGCTGGAGCTGCTCGATCTGCGGTGCGCCGGACCCGCTGGCAGGGATCAGGGCGGCCTGCAGCAGCGCCTGCGCAGCGGTCGCCAAATGCGGCAGGTCGACCTC